>CAJXPD010000036.1 GCA_913057785.1 uncultured Lewinella sp.
AATAGCTGTCAAGGGAAGTTGGATGTACCCGTATTTGAAGGTAAGGGAATGCTCGATACAGATGCGGACTGGCGCCAGTTTTGTTTTAAGCTTAATGAATTGGGTAAAATGGCAGCGGATCGTGGCTTCAAATTGGCCTTCCATCATCATATGGGAACCTGTATCCAGACCTTAGCAGAAACCCTTCGGATGCTGGAAGAAACTGATCCTGAATATGTCTATCTCAACTATGACTGTGGCCATTTCTATTTTGCTGGAGAAGATCCGACAGCCGCTTTACAGCGGACGATCGATAGGGTGGCTCATGTTCATCTGAAAGATATTCGCCCGGTGGTATTGGATCGTGTCAAGAAGGAGCGACTGTCCTTTTTGGAGGCAGTGAGATCTGGGGTGTTTACAGTGCCAGGTGATCCAGAGGGCTGTATTGATTTTGAGCCTATCTTTTCGCTCCTTGAGCAACATAAATATAAAGGCTGGCTAGTGGTAGAGGCGGAGCAAGATCCGGCCAAGGCCAATCCTTTGACCTATGCTAAGATGGCTCGGCAATTTATCAGAGCGAAGACGGATCTTTAACCTCATTGCTTTTTAAACTTGATCGACTGGATTTTTAGCTGTCCATTATCTCTATCCTTGCTACTCGCATGGAGAATATACATGCCAGGGCTAAGATCGCCGATTTGATGCCTGATGTTTTGCGGTAAAGCGTTTCGATTCAGTCTTTCTATTGTCCTGATTTTCCTGCCTTGCAAATCCAATAATTCTATCTGTAGATCGGAGCTAAGTTCCGCTTTTATATCTATCCATATTTCATTAGAAGCTGGGTTGGGAGAAAGTTCAACCAGTTCACTCAATACGATCCGGTTCCCCCTTACATTGCTAATGGTCGAGGTATTATAACTGGGACCGGTATTCTCCTCCGTGGCAATGGGCTGAATCAGAACATTGTGAGGATATTCATTACTTCCCAGGTCTTTTTCTTCTATACTGGGTGGACGATCTTGTCCCATTAGATCAAAAGAGAGATCAGTATCAATAGAGACCATTCCGCTGAATTGTGGGAGAAGCGCAAATCCCGCTGCTGCTGCATCGATTGCGGGACTATTTTCAGCTAAACCAAAGAAGGACGCACTATTTTCTGCTAATGCTGGATCAATCGCTGTGATGCCATCTGCGGGCAAGGACATACCAAGAGTACCGAAGGAAATATTAGCAATCCAAGTTTCCGTTCCGGTAGGTTCTTTAAATAACTGGTCGTCCGGCTCCGCAAAGACATTATTGGCAAAAGTCACATGGGTAGGTTTATAACTTCCATCTCCTCCAAGAATAACTTCAGAACAGTCAACAATGGTATTAAAGGCGATGTTGATGTTGTCTAAAGGATCAGAAGAAGCATTTTGCAAATAGATTGCCCGATCGTCCAACTCGTAAAAGTAATTGTTATAGATATAGTGATTTTGACCTTCCCGGACGCGCACTCCTCCTTTACCATTTAGGAAGAAATTGCCGTAGACGATGGCCTCCGAACCATGTCGTAGTACCAGTTCCGCTTTGGGATTGTCTTCGAAGGTATTGTATCGATAAACGTTTTGCGTGGCTTTGCTGGAAATTAGTTCTCCATCTCCATTACATTGGGTGAAGTAACAATATTCCACTAGACTCCGGCTAATGCGGTCAGCTTGAGTACTTAATCCAATCCTGATGGGCTCTATTCCATCATCATTCCCACCTCCATCAAAGTTCTTGAAGGAGCAATGTTGAATTTTATGATAACCCGGCTGGTTCTCATCCACTAAAATGGAAAGGATGTTCTGGTCGGCGAGATTCAGTCGATTCTCAAAATTACAATAAGTGACGTCCACATACTGACACTCTTCCCTGATGCGCAGGTACTTATAACAGGTATAGGCTCGAATATTGATTTGATTGAAACGATTGTAACTTCCATAGGTGTTGATGACATCACTTGTGCCAATATCTCCATCTACAAACTGTATGCCTTCCAAGGTAATGTGATCCCCTGTGATCCGTACTCTCGAGGCACCGCTGAATATAGTAGCGCCTAGCTCTACTGAACCGATGTAGAGGTCACTTTTGGTGATATTCATATAGATATCATCATAGATTCCTGCCTGCCAGATGATGGAATCATTTGAGGAAGCGCTGGAGTGAGCGGCATTGAATTCCAATTGGGAGGCTACGAAGGTGGTATTAGCGGAAATCTGCAAAGAGGAGAGTAGCAGGATGGCAAATATCCATTCCTTATTTTTTAAAGCAGTAGATATCGGCATGGAGGTGATTTTTTTTCTTTTCATCAAGCGATAAAGATATCCGAAAATCCCTTACTTTATGATCGTTCAAGTCCGAACAATTGTCTGGAGTTGACAGGACAATAGTATAGTGGGTTAAAAAGGAAAAAGGAATCAATGAAATACGAATTAGTGATCTTCGATTGTGATGGTGTCCTCGTGGATAGTGAAGGCTTAAGTAGTCAAGTATTTTCTCAAGAGATAGGGAAATTAGGTTGGGAGATCTCAGCTCAAGAAGTGTTGCAGCGCTTCAAGGGAGGCAAGTTCGCGGATGCTTTGGCAGAGATTGAGGCAAATATTACCCAACCCATGCCAACAGATTTTGAGCAATTATTACGAAGACGAACATTTGCTGCTTTTGAACAAAAGCTCCAACCCATCCCCGGAATTAGGGAAGCTTTAGATGAACTGCACTTGCCCTTTTGCGTCGCCTCAAACGGCCCCCGCAATAAGATTGAGCTAAACTTGGGAATTACCAATCTCCTGCCCCATTTTAGCCAGCGTATTTTTTCTGCTTATGAATTAGAGATTTGGAAGCCTGATCCTTCCTTTTACCTGACCGTTGCAGAAAGAATGGGCTATGCAAAAGAGGCTTGTCTGGTAATAGAAGATAGTTATGCAGGTATGCAATCTGCCACGCGCGCCGGCATCGATGTGTGGGTATACGCTAAAGAGGAGCTTGATCGGGAGATAGAGCGAACAGGGGTTCCCGTATTTTCAAATATGTCAGAGCTGCCCACATTAATTCGCTCCATCACTTAACTATTGTTTCAGCCATCCTTCCAAGCCTTCGTTGGTTCTTATCCAGTCGTATTCCTGACTGGTCCCTAATACCTCCACTTCCGTTTGAGGGGGCAAGGATGCTAAGGGCATGGCATCTTCTAGCACCCCACTCCAAATTTCTTTTTCTCCTTCAATAGTTAGTGTCTGGATAGGGCGATCGAGCGTTTCAATACTGGATAGACTCAAGTACCCTGTATGACCACTGGGGGTTTGTACCCGGAGCCAGCTTTGAGTAGCTGCCTGAATTTGCAGCGGTAGCCTGGGGCTTAAGGCTAGAAGAGCACTACTTCGACTGCTAGGGGCGGAACGCAACGTGGCCTTTAGATTTTTGGTTCGTACTCGCTGTCCAATAAGGGTGCTATCCACGCGTAGCCTCGGCGAAACAGTTTTCTGCTTCGCAATAAAAGGATAGGGATCTATGGCTCCCCGCCCTCTCTTGTAGATACTGAAATGAAGATGAGGGGCGGTATTTCTTGCGTTACCTGTGTTGCCAACCCAACCTAAAGTGTCTCCGGCTTTCACCCGTGCGCCGGCTGCTACCAATTGACTATCTAGGTGCGCATAATAGAGCGATTGCCTGCGTTTAGTATCACTGAGCCATACCTGTTTGCCACCTAGACCTCGGTTACGAACACTGCGCACGGTACCATCCATCGCTGCTACCACCGGGGTACCTCTTCGGGCAAAGATGTCAACCCCTTTATGCTTACGCCGGCCACCATCTCTAGGATCTCCGAAGAAACTCCAGATGTCCCTATTACCCTTGCCACTGACAGGGAATACGCTATATACAGCCTGTGTGTTGAGGGATAAAGTGAAACGGGTAGACAGCAGAAGCTCTCCTTGGAGTCGAAGAAGGTAGGTGCCATCTTCAACGGCCTCATAGGAAGCACTGTCAACTTCATGCGGTTCTATATAAAGCAGTGGTTTTGCTGCGGCAGCTGAAGGAGTTTCTTCTTCTAATTGATATAACTCGAGGAAGAACAGCTTGTTGGGTGTAGCAGATTGTAAAGCTATATCTAGGCGTTCTCCGGCCCGAAGGGTCATTCGATAGGCAAAGGCAGCTGGTCTGTGCTCATCCAGGTATCCGGTTTCTTGAAACGGCATGTTGACTTCCGTACTATCCTCCATAGCTTGTGCCGCGGCGGCATTCCAACGCTCTACCAATTGTGAAGATCCAAGACCGCTAAAGTGTAAGCCTTCTAGGTACAAGCCTCGGGGGCTCAATTCTGGAGGAGGGGGAGGAATGTTGGGCGCTCGCTCCTGGTCACAAGCCAAGAGTATAAAAGAAAGTAAAACACAGATAGCAAAGAGAGGCACTGAGGTTAGTTCCTTGTACATAGGCAGTCGGGTACTTCTGGTGAATAGCTGTTAAAATACGGAAGACTTGCTGAAATTAGGGTTTTTATCCAGCATCTTCTAGAATAGAAACGGAAAGTAAGTACATGCTAGTGCCTTGCCTCCAGAAGAATGCTGCTAGTTCGTGGAAGCTTACTCAGCCCATAGCTATCGTAGACTCTGTTGAGCGATTTCATGTTTTTGGCGAAAATAGGGAGCATTGGTCTCACTAGGGAGAGCTCCTAATTTGGTTCTAAAATCCTGAATGAAATGGTTCTGATCGTAGTAGCCATAATCCCAGAAGGAGGTTCCGGAGGCTTGGAGGAGACTTTCTTTGTAGAAGGCCTTGAACCGTATGATCTGTGCAAACTGTTTGGGGGAAACACCAACAAATTGCTTGAAGTACCGCTGTATCTGCCGAATGCTCCTGTGATGGGTCTGGGCCAAGGTCTTTACCTGAATGTCTCCCTTTTCAACAAGGATATGCTTGAGCAAGCTTTGGGTTAAATGAAATGCTTCCCTCTTGTGGAAAGGCTGAGTTCGTTGCATCAATATCGTGCTTAACACCTCGAACTGATGGCTGAGTCCTGATGCTGATTTTAGTTCCAGATCTAGGGTTTGCAGCCAGGGACTTGAGTGATGCTCAATGGGAATATTTTGATTTAGAAAGGCGTGCACTTGATCAGGGAATAATTGATAAAACCCAAGCGGGTTAAACTTCAATCCTAGCAACCGAATTCTGCCCCTTCGGCGTATTAGGTGAGAGCCGGTTGATATACCAATAATGTTGGATTCCTCAATCACTTGGTGGGTGTGAGGAGCTTGCAGCTCGATTTTTTCGTAGGCACCTTCTAGAACAAAAATAATTTCAGGACAAGCATCTGGGATCAGTAGATCAGGATAAGGCTGGACTTGGGGCTCCTCGGCTTCCATATACCAGCCATATTTAACTAACTCGGCGGCACCTTCCGGTAAAGAAAAGGTTTGAAAATGCATAGCAGACTTTATAGATGCAAGCTACCCAATAAGTTCATCTGCATCCCGCTCGCACCGCCGAAGCCATGATCACTTTGCATTCGCTCTACATGTAGCGGGTGAATACGGTGTTCACCATAGGCTAATAGAGCGAGTATACTGCCGGGACGCAAATGCCAACTCGCCCAAGTGATCGGCGAATCTCCATTGGCGTCTTTTTGACCTTTGTCCGCACCAGACTCTATAAGGAGGGCGATGGTTTCCGCACTGGCAAAGGCTGCTGCTCTGTGCAAAGGCGTTTCACCTCTAGTGCGTACATCTCGCATAAAGCTTCCAGTCTCCTTGCCGGGAATAGTAGCTACATTGGGGTCAGCTCCCTTGGCCAATAAAAGCTTCACGATGAGATGGGAAGAGGCACGGTTTGCCGCGCTGATACTTGCGTGCAAGGGCGATTCTCCGCTCTCCTCCAAGACGGCATTGACGTCAGCGCCCTGCTCAATTAGGTATTGACAAAGACGCCAATGACCGTGGAAGGCCGCGCCATTTAAGTCGTAATTGGGGCCTAATTCACCTAAGACTGCTCCTTGTTGAACCAAGAATTTTATCGCGCTGACATCTCCGTAATAGGCACAGTGCCGCATGAGACTTACTCCATGTTCGTCCTTGGCCGTTGCTGGATGGCCTGCCTGGAGGTACTCAAATACTAAGTCGGTCCGACCATCTTGAATCTTCTTCAGCATAGTAATAGGGTTTTATATGATATACAATGCTGAATGCCAATTGGTTGAGTACTTCCAGGTAGAACGTCAGATTAATATTGGTGAAGTCGATACATTGGTAGATGATCACCTACGTATTTACCATAGTGGGCTTCTAGAATTATCCCTTTTTCAATGATGAAATCGGCAGGAATTCGTGTTTGCGCACCATCGCGTTTATAGGATTTTCCATTGAATAGCACTTTTCCTGCTTTCATATCCTTTTTAGGTTGCTTCTTGAAGAGGGTATTCATCATTTTACCTAGTGATTTATTGACCTGGTAAGCCTCGTACAACTGCAATTCGGGGTCTGCAATCACGGGGAAGGGCACAGGTGTATCTTTCAGATAGGACTGTAAGGTTTCGTTGCTCGATTCAAACACGGCGACGATTTCAATGCCTCGTTCTTGCAATTGTTCGTATTCATTCATAAGCTCATGCATGCGGAAATTGCAGACAGGACATCCAGCATATCTGAAGAATGCCAGCAACACTTTCTGGTCTTGAAAATCTTCCAGGTTCACGTTTTGTCCCATGACGGCTTGGCGTTCAAAAGATGGGGCATTGACTCCGGCTTGCAATGACTGGCTCATTAGGTTGGGAGTTGAAAAAAAGATAAGTAATAGGAAAGGAAGCTTGTAAGCTTGCATAGTTGAGCATTTAGAATTTTGAAGTAGTAAGGTTATCGGCTGATTTCAGGAACATTGGCGATGATCTGCCAAGTACCTGATGAGTTCTGCAAGAAGGAGAGGAAAACCTTCATGACAGATTTAGGGCCCTGCAAAGTAGCCTGCACTATCCCAGTAGTTTCGTGTAAACTTAGCTGGTCGATCTGCACAACATACGGCTCCCCACCAATTCTCTTGTTGGACATGAGTTGTAAATAGGTGGCCCGATCAATCAGGCTTAGATCCGAAGGAGTGGGGAATCCATTGGCTACCACTCTGAAGTCTGAATGGAGCAACCGGGATAAGTTGGCTACATCCTGTTGACCAATAGCTTCAACAAAGGCAGACGTAGCTGCCAATAGGTCATCTTTCATCTCTTAATGTGGTGTTGATCGTCCATGACGAAAGTGTCAAGTGCACTGTGCTATGGACGGATTAAAAAAGGTGGGTACCCAGTGATTTGCTTTCTGAAACAAAGATGCGAGTGGTCAAATAGAAAACATTTGACAAAAGTCACAAAGTTTGCTTTTCCTTACTTCATGGTCCTTTTGCGAATCCTACTTAAGGTTTCTCGGGCGATGCCGAGGTAGGAGGCGAGGTATTGGAGGGGAACTCTCTGCAAGAGGTGGGGTTTTTCTCGAACAATGTAATCGTATCTTTCTTGTGCGTTCAAGGAGCTATGTAGGTGAGCAAATTGTGTTCTTTCCACTAGAAGCGTTTCCAATATCTGTCGTCCAAAGCCTTGAAAATTATGGGAGACTTGATAAAGATTAAGTAAATCCGTTCTGCTGCAATACAAGGCTTCGGTGTCTTCTAGGGCAACTAAGGTGCTATTGGATGGGACTTGAGCGGTAAGGCTAGAGATATCGGTGGCAAATTGATTTTCAAAAAAGAAATCTTGGTGAAATTCTTTGCCGTCTTTGAGCTCATACATACGAATCAGACCACGCTGGATCCAGTAGATACCTTTACAGGTAAAGCCCTGCTCATGGACCAGGGCTTTTTTCTGATAGATCTTTTCTGTGCACTTGGACAGGAAAAGCTCGAATTCCTCTTCCGTGAGAGGGTAGTATTGATCTAATTTTTGCTTTGTATACATGAGGCGTGGCTGTGCCCCAAAGTTAAGTCATTTAGACATGTGAAAGTAGCTTCTACAAGCTGTATCAAGAGAGAAACTATGAAGAAGTCCCTTCCCTTACAATTACCAAGTAGGCCATGGCGATGAACAACACAGATACGATTCCAAAAGCAGTCATGCCATTGGCAAATACGGCCACAGCGGCTAACACAAAGGTGGGGATCATGATGTAGGCACCCCATTTTCGTGTTTTAGCTGGGATTAACAAGAGCCCGCCGATAAGCTGAATTAGACCTAAAAGGGTGGTAGCCGTGGTATTGAAGCCGATCTTTTCAAATAGTTGAATATCTGCTTCTTGTTGCAGGAGCTTAAATACGCCCGTGGAGATACTGAGCAAAGTAGTCAGTATCCAATTAACAGTCAGGAATATTTTCATGGAGTTTTAGTCTTTTCTCTGAACTAGGGAAAACCAGTTTCCAGAGTCATCTTTGAACATGGCTTCGATACCGTAAAATTCTTCGGTTGGAGGCTTCGTAAATTCTACGCCTTTCTGCTGTAGCTCCTCATAGGTCGCGTATATGTCGACGGATTCGAAAACACCAAAACCGAAGGTGCCATTCTCAATTAATTCGGTAAGCTTTGCGGCGCTCTCAGCGGGAAACATCTCATTGTTGTTGACCGGCATAAGAGTGATTTCCATGTCCGGCTGGTCCTTGGCCGCGACAGTCAACCATTTCGCCTCTGGTCCAATAGGGATTTCCATTTTTACTTCTAGACCAAGTTTGTTGACATAGAAGTCCTTGGCCCGTTCTTGATCCAGTACATAGATACTGGCATGAGCTAATCTAGTAATCATAATTAGTTTTTTTGATGGTTCAAAGCAACAAAGACTTGGGAAATAGTGCTTATCCGATATTGCTATTTCTCCCAAGAGAAGCGATGGGCGAAGCAGTTAGGTACAAAAGCTTTCGGTTGATCGATGCGATCCTGCTCAGTCTGTTTGCTTTGTTCTAAGTATTGCTGAGGGGTGTAGCCGGTGTGGCGTTTGAATAGGTGGGTGAAAGAAGGTAGGGATTCAAAACCCAGCGCAAAGCAAACTTGCGTAATGGAGCTTTCTTCCAACAGTAATTCCTTAGCTCGCTTAATACGAAGAGTGGTAAGATAGGCATGAGGCGTTTGACCGTAGGCACGTTTGAATAGCCGGAGAAAATGGTATTTGGAAAAACAAGCTTCCTTAGCCATATCTTGTACCTGGATTCGTTCCGTATAATGCTCATCGATATAGAGCTTGGCAGCTACGATTCTACGGTACAAATAGATCTTCGGGTGTGTTTCATCACTCATACCCCTTAAAGTTAGCCCTTTTCTTGGGAGCTAGAGCAAATGCCGCTGACGTTTTCACTAAAAAAGTCAGCGCCATTGCTGGTCCGACGGCTTTGACAGTAGTATACTATTTTCAATTGATGGATTAGGTCCAAACCGTTGTCGTTTCAAAACCTACCAGATCGCCATCTGGTGTTATGCCTACGAGATAGACGGGGTATTCAGAGTTGGAACGCAGGCCATCCTCTCCTACGATGATATGAGTAATGTCCCGGAGATTAGCAATCATGAAATCCAATAGTGTTTGGAATTTCTCTTGATCAGCTTCTGCCTCGAAATCCTCGTAATTCTCAAAGATCCAGGCTAGCTCCTCGACCCCTTGCTGAAAAAAGTATACGGCTTCGGCGCGATCGACTAGACTAAGTCCCAAGGTTTCTCGGAAGGATTCTCTACTTAGATTTTCCAAGTTGGCTTCTCGCTGAAAAACTTGCAGAAAGGCATCTGCTTCGTTAGCCCAGGCCGGGAAGTATAAGCCTTCTCCCAGGGCCTTTAGGCCTTCCACGATTGTGGCAGTGGATTTTTTACCGCTTGACACCTGATCTTCTTTCATCATGCGAGCCAGTCGTACGGCCAATCGAGCTGTCAACGACATTTCGGCTATCTCGGCTTTGGATAGCCCATTGTTGTTGACATCGTATTTATCGATTAGTTTCTCCTTGGCGTAAGCTAGTGTACCTCTCACATCTGTTTCAGTGATCCGAGCTCCTGGTTTATGGTCACGATGATCCATGAAGCGATAAAAAATGCTGGTTAGCTGCTGCTCTACACCGGATAGTGTATTCAGCTTAAGTCTAATATCCTTTCGACTTACAAAAGGGTCGTCTCCTCTGGCGTCAAGGATGTTTTTTGCGGCTCGGTCTAAGGCGGCGTGCACATCTTTTTTGGAAAGTCTGGACATGTGTAGGTTTTATTGGTTGTAGTGGGCACACATACAGGGTCTGAACGGCGCCCTTTTTCTCATATTGGAGTGATTTGACACTCTTCCTTCAAGATAAGCGTACTCTCTAAGCTGAGCAATATTTCAGTGAATTCTTAAAGATTACTTAACCTATCTCGATTGACCATCATTTATACACCTCGCTAATGGGCTGGAGAAAAATCAATAGTGAATTTTCGGAGCACACATTATTCATATCCGGACCTCTTTTGGAAATTAGGAACTTACCATGACACTTTGCTGAAGGGAAATTGGCAATTTTGTCTTTCATTTAAGTCCTTCTCCTTTAATTTATGGTTCCATTTAGCTTGCAGGTCGCGAACTTGGCAAGTGTTTTAGCGATTTTGAAACCATCAATTTAAAGGTGTCACATGGCAGATTCTCGTAGAGCCTCGGGTTTGCAATTGAGCAGAATGAAGCGAATAGTGGAGAACCAGACCCGTGCCATTTATTTCTTATCTAGTATCCTTCTGGCCTTACTGTTTACCTATATACTCCGTGAGCCTGATTTCACGACGCCACAAGTGTATGTGCTATTCTTGTTGTTCTTCGCCATTTTTCTTTGGGTAAGTGAAGCCATCCCTCCCTTTGCTGTTGGGATTATGATCGTAGGTTTTCTCGTCTTTTTCTTGGGGAATCCGGTGGTCAACGCCGATGAAAATATTGAGGTCATTGCTTTTGTGCATACTTGGTCGGATAGTGTAATCTGGTTGCTCTTAGGTGGGTTCTTCCTGGCAGAGGGAATGAAGAAAACGAAGTTGGACCAGGAGCTTTTCAAAATATCATCCGGCCGATTCAAGGGGAGTGGTCAATTATTTTTGTTAGGCCAAATGCTGGCTACGGCGATTGCTTCCATGTTCATCTCTAATACGGCGACCACTGCCATGATGTTTGCGGCCATGATGCCATTACTCCAGCAGGAGCAAGGCGACCGAAACCTCGCCAAGGCGCTAACCTTGGGGATACCTGGGGCAGCGGCAATTGGGGGCATGGGGACGATCATTGGCTCGCCAACCAATGCCATTGCTGCGGATTTGATCAACAATCTGCCCAATCTGCAATACGAAATCGGATTTTTGGAATGGATCTATTTTGGACTTCCGGTGGCGATCGTGTTGATTCTCCTATTTTGGGCGGTTTTATTGCGTAAATATCCTCCCATGGACGGTCCCGTCAATACGGATGGACTATTTCAAGAGGAAAACAAGGAAGAAGACGAGGATTATTCCCCCAGGGAGGAGGACCTGCGAAGACGAATCGTCTTGATTATTTTGGGCACAACTGTATTGCTTTGGTTAACCGATAAGTTGCACCCGATTCCGGTGGCAGCGGTCTCCGGTATACCTATAATTGGCTTGACGATGTTGGGGATTATCACCAATGAAGATGTAAGGAAACTCCCTTGGGATACCCTGATGTTGGTAGCGGGTGGCCTTTCCCTTGGCTTAGCCATTCAGGAGACGGGCTTGAGTTTGCAGTTTGTGGATGCTATTAAAGGCTTCAATGCCAATACTCTATTACTAATCATCATTTTTGCTTTCTCCAGTGTCTTCTTTTCTAATATCATGAGCAATACTGCCACGGTTACCATCATGGTTCCGGCGGCCATCTTATTGCCTGGGGTAGACCCAGTCGTTTTGGCCTTAGTCATTGGACTATGCGCTTCCTGTGCATTGTTCTTACCCGTTTCTACTCCTCCCAATGCCATCGCCTATAGTACAGGCTTGATCCGACAAGCAGAGTTTCGTCTTGGGGGCCTACTGATTGGCTTAGGAGGGCCGGTACTTATCGTGCTTTGGGTACTACTACTCATGTAGACATGCCTGTAATTGCTTCAATTTCAACGCTTTCTTAGCTAGATTCTGCAGGATTTAAAATAAATTCACTTTTTTTAAAGTAAAACCTGACTTCATTCGTCTTCCCATATAAAGAGATAAGAATCAAGAAGACAAATGATGTCTATACCAATGGCAGAAGACGGCAGATCAAATATTAGTGGCGTTGTTAAGGAATACAGTAACAGACTGTTGCGGTTTATTCGTAGCAGGGTGCCCAATACTGCCGATGCTGAAGATATTTTACAGGAAGTGTGGTACCAGTTTACCAATGTAGTGGATACGCAACCGATTGAGCAGGTTAGCGGTTGGTTGTTTAGAGTAGCGCGGAACCGAATTACGGACCGTTATCGAAAGCGTAAGGATGATCTTTTAGAGGATTATATGTATGAAGATGAGGAAGGAGACCTTTTCTTACGCGAGGTGTTGATAGCGGATAATGATAGTCCTGAAACAGAGATGCTACAGCAGATGTTTTGGGAAGAATTATTCGAGGCATTGGATGAGTTACCGGAGAATCAACGAGAAGTATTTGTCTGGAACGAACTGGAAGATCAAACCTTTCAGGAGATCGCCGATCGGACCGGAACCAATATCAAAACTTTGATTTCGAGGAAAAGATACGCAGTGCAACATTTGAGAAATCGACTCCGCCCTTTGTATGAAGAATTCATGGAGGAATAAGGAGAAGTTTAAGGTGTAAAATTTAGTTTTTAAAGTATAGGACTATGTTTAAAGATAAAAGATCCCATCGGAATGTACCTAGGCCAGTGAAAGGGCTTTTCATCTTGATGATGATAAGTGTTGTGATTTTTGTGCTAGGTCAGGTGATCATGTTTTTGTGGAATACGATCTTGGTGGAAGTCACCGGCGTCAAAGTGATTAACTTCTGGCAGGCCATTGGTTTGTTCGCCCTGAGTCGGATTCTCTTTGGCAGTTTCCACTTTAATAAAGGCCGACAGATGAAGCGTAAAATGCGCCGAGGAGCCAAGTGGAGAGAAAAGTGGATGAACATGTCAGAAGAAGAGCGAGCTGAATTCAAGCAACGCTGGAAGGATCGTTGTAACCGGCCCCCAAAGACGCAAATTTAAGGCCGGAGAAAAAAACTTGAAAAAATTTAAAGTAAAGCGTCAACTTATTCGTCTTCCTAATTGAGAGTAGGTTGAGTTTGGTAAGTTACTCAAGACATTGAACCCCCAAATGACAATATTTCCCCAAAAGAAAAAAAACTTGAAAAATTTAAAGTAAAACGCCAACTCAATCGTCTTCCTAAATGAAAGCCTATTGAGCGCAGTTAATTACTCAATAGAATCAATCCCCAAACCACAACATTTTTCCAAGAGAAGAAAAAAAATCAAGAAAATTTAAAGTAAAACTTCTACTCATTCGTCTTCCTAATTGAAGACAATCTGGAAAAGGAAAAATCCCAACCAGTAGGACGGAGAAACTTCGAATAACCTGACCCTTTTGGCTAAGGCGAAAGGAGGCTTCGTACGCCCCATTGTTTAACAAAAAACTTCTTCGACCAATCCCGTGGACAATCATAAAATGGGATGAATAAGCGATGCTGACGATTATTGTCAGTATAGCGTTGCATTTCATTTTTGAATGTCTTCAAACACGGGATTTATCGAAGAACTAAAAAAATCAAAGTCATGAGACCATTTAGGTTTTTCTTCATGTTAGCACTCGGTTTTATGTTGTTCTTTTTTGTCGCTCGATTCGTAGTAGTAGCCTTAGTAGTGGCAGCAGTAATGAGTACACTGTTCTTCATTGCTCGACGCATTAAAGGGTTCTTCTCACGGATGGATTGGGATGAAGGCTATCACGCTCACCACCCTTACCAGAGACGATACAGGAGAGCTATCCAACAACCTGTTTGGAAGGATGATCTTCTAGTAGAATACCCAAACCGTAATTACGACTATTTACCTAACTATCAGTCTATCGAAGTGCGATAGGAAGCTATAGTTTATCTATTTTATCAATCAAAAAAACTCAATCTTATGTGTTATAAAGCAGCCCATCATCCTCATTGGAAAAAACATTATCATCATGCCAAAAGACGTCATCACCGACGCATGGCACGCTGGGCCTATCCTCCCGCCAGCATTGAAGAATTAGACGACCGCTACGAGATTTTGATCTATGCAGCCGGTTACGAGAAGAGCGATTTTCAGGTGGGATTGGAAGATGATCATCTACTGATCAAAGTGAAGAAGGAAACCTCGGATGAGATCGTGGAAGATCGTCGGGTGAGAGGTTATACGCCTGGCAGCTTCGAAAGACATTTTACCCTTAATCCCAAGATTGATCGAGAAGGTCTAAGTGCGAAATACGAGGAAGGGATTTTGACCGTAATCTTGCCAAAGAAGGAAGGATCAGAGACCTTCCGTCAGGATATTGAAATCGTTTAGACGCACGAATTTCAGATGAATTGATGTTAGTCTAGTGAATTTAGTGTAAAGTACAACGGTTTCCCCTGTTTCAGGAGGAAACCGTTGCTTTGTTAGCTATATTGAGCGCGCTGAAGTTTGATAAACTTCGGCGCGCTCGTGCTATAAGGTTTTAATGGCCCTCATAGGTGCCAACAAAGACATTTGGCGCAAAGAAGCCTAAACTTCATGTCTGATCGAGATGACCGGACTGCGGCGCGCGGAATCCAGAGCGTGGTAACTGACGGTTAGCAATGCGATGCCCAAGGCGAGCAAAGCAGCCAAGAGGAAGAAGCCGATGCCAAGCCCAATGTTGTACGCAAAATTATCCAGCCAATTTGAGCTTACCAGCCAAGCAATGGGCGTGGCTAGTATCACACCTATTCCAACTAAGATCAAAATCTCTTTGGAAAAGAGCGATAAAATATCTACCCAGTTGGCGCCAAACACTTTACGAATGCCCATCTCCTTGGTGCGTTTTTCCGCAGTGTAGGTCGTTAATCCAAATAGACCTAGAGCCGTAATGAAGATGGCCAGGAGTGTCAGGATACTAATCATGCGTCCAGTTCTTCTTTCGGCGGCATGTAGGGCTCCAAAGCTGCGATCAAAGAAGGTGTACCTGAAGGGTAGATCTGCGTCAAATTGATCCCAGCGCGCCTCGATGGTTTCTAAGGTTTCGTTGATGCGGCTAGCATCTAATTTTACATTCAGCTGTGAATACCAAGTTTTCTCCATAAAGAAATAGAGCGGAGTAATCGGTTCGTGCAAGGAATGGAAATGGAAGTCCTTAACTATGCCGATAATCGGAGCGGGCTCTCGACCCACCGCTGGCATCGACATACGCTCTCCCACGGGATTGTCCCAACCTAGCTGCTTGGCGGCTGTTTCATTGATCAGGTACACATTGCTATCAGTGGCAATTTCCTTGGAGAAACTACGTCCGCTAGCCAGTTTTATTTCATAGGTGTCGAGAAAGTTTTCATCTACCACTAGGCAACGCATAGCTGGCTGCTCCTCCTCCGACAAGCCGAGGGCCTCGTACGGCACACCATAGTCACTCCCCCCCGGCCGATTGGCAGAAGCCGATACATTGAGAATACCAGGCATTTCCTCCAGGTCTGCTTGGAAAGTACTTAGCTTGGTTTGATCGATAGGGTAGGAGAGTGGGATATTGATGATCTGATCCTTGTTGAAACCTAGGTTTTTATTGTTGATGTACTTCAATTGTCCAGATACCACTAGGCTAGCAATGATCAGGAAGGTAGCGATCATGAATTGGAATACTACCAATCCTTTGCGCAACAGTTGCCCACGATTCACAACCGCTCCTCGCTTGAAAAAGGCCAAAGCCTTCCCACCTGATCCTTTTAGCACTTGAATTGGTCGGAAACTTGATAAGACCAGTGCAGGATAGGTGCCCGCCAAAAAGCCCGTAAATACGACCATACCCAACAAACCAAGTAGTAAGGTGGGGTTAGAGAAGAGATCTAACTGAAGTGTTTTATTCAGAAACGTATTTAATGAAGGGAGTAGCAGTCGTGCTAAGCCAAAGGCGATCACAGCAGCAGTGGCTACTACTATGGTCGACTCACTTAGGAATTGAAAAATTAGACTTTTTCGATTGGCCCCAATTACCTTTCTTACCCCAACCTCTTTAGCGCGGTGTGTGGCACGTGCCGTAGAAAGATTGACAAAATTGCTGGATGCGATCAGTAGTATGAAGAGCCCAATGATGCCGAAGATATAGATATAGCTCAGGTCGCCATTGGTGCTCATTTCCCGATGTAACTTCGATTGTAGGTGGATGGAAGCGATGGGTTGCAAGAAGGGGGTGTAAGCAGCAGCCGTTTCAGCCTCAAGGTGTTGATCGAGCATTTGATCCAACTTCTCTTCCGCTTCGATTTTCGATTCCTTTTGATCTAATAGTACATAGGAGTAATATTGATTCCAACGTACCCATTTGTCTCCTTGATCTGGCGGTGTGTAGGAATTGAGCGAAACCAGGAAGTTGAAGGTGAAGTGAGAGTTGTCAGGAATGTCTTCTACGATTCCGGTGACTTTCCAGGCCTGCTCATTGTCAATCGTCAAGCTCTCACCCAAGGCATTACCAGATGGAAAATACTTTTGTGCTAATGTTTTGGTTAGCACGATGCTATTAGGTTCTGCAAGCACTTGATTAGGGTCTCCTTCGAGTAAATCCCAGCTAAACATATTGAAAACGCTGGGGTCGGTATACAGGCCACCGTGTTCGTAATACTGTTGATCTCCTTTGGTGAAAAGACTCTGCCCGACGAAGACAAAGCGACAGGCATCTTCGATTTCCGGTATCGTAGCCTTGGCCTCAGGGGCCCAAGGTTCCGAAACTTTAGCGATACCATTTTCATAAGAAGCCCCAGCAGAATGGTTAGCTAAACGAAATAGGCGATCCTGTTTTTCATGATAGCGATCAAAACTCAATTCATCTTGCAGGTGCAAACCGATTAACAGGCAGCAGGTGAAGCTGATCACAAGTCCCAACATATTGATGAAGGTGTAACCCCTATGCTTATTGAGATTGCGAAGCCCCACTTTAAGGTAATTTCTAAACATATACAGGTGATTTAGTGTGGAGGTATTTGGCTTTTTCCAAGCAAATGGTCTGAGGAACCCCAAGGCATCAAAAAAGTAAGCCCAGTTAGCTCTTCTTTTCCCTTTCTCAGCTAGCCGCTGATCGTATAACTCGGCTAGATCCCCTTGGATGCCTTCCAATCGCTTTGGATCACATATCGCTTCTAATAGTCGATTGATCCAGTCGGGTGGTGTTGGATGATTTGACATGTGTCCTAGAATTTAAATGCGAGTTCGGGAATGGAATCCCAGAGGTCATTACGAAGCTTGCGACTCTGGTTGAGTACGCCTTCTCCAGCTGGGGTAACGGTGAATAGTAGTTTTCGACGACCGCCACGGGTTGCGGTGGCTTCCCCATAACGAGAGGTGACATAGCCCTTTTTATCCAACCGATGTAAGGCGGAATGTACGGTACTGATGGTTACTTTCCGGCCGCTACGCTTGGCGATTTCTTCTTGTACAGCGATGCCATATGCATTGTCAAATAGTACAGCCACGATCAGCAGTACAAGTTCTTCGAATTCGCCTAGATGGGTACCTTTCATTGTGTTCTTTTTTATTTCTTTCGTAAATGTCGAAATAAAACACTTGAAAGACAACCTCAATACAAGAAAGTTGTATGAAATCCCGATTTTTTCGCCGAAGACCCAACACACAAAAGGGCCAGAGCAGCGAATTTTGATGGAATTAGCTACTAAGACAAGTAGGTTAATAGAACCTCCAAGCCCTTAGGGAACGTCTTGTTGAGCATTAGAGATATAACCATTAGCGGGTGGCCCGGCAAAACATTGTTCGATGCGTTGTGCTTGAGTTGATTACTCAACCAGCTTAGCCTTGCGGCTATGAGTGGAAACTCCGACTCCGTAATAAACTACTATTGCAACTGCAAACTTCTACTAGTGCGTTTACCATCCAAATCTATCTGGATGAAATACTGTCCTTTGGGTAAGTTTGGATTGACGATCCATTGTATTTGATTAGAGCCAGATGAAAGTGGCCCATTGTGAATTTCTTCTAGCACCTGTCCAGATAGAGAAAGTAATCGAACAGCTGTTTTCTGTATAGTCGTACTCAATTCTATCTCCAGATTCACCCATTCATTCGCTGGGTTGGGATACACCTTTATTTGAACTTGTGCTCCGTTAATTTTAGGGGCATCCAGCGGGAAGGAAACAAAATCACGTTGATAGATGCCTCGGCCATGGGTAGCGATTCTCAGCTTACGATTAGCAGGAGATACATTCAAATCTGTCACCATTGTAGCATCTGGTAGTGCATCGCTAAAGTTTTCCCAAGTAGCGCCTGCATCCGGAGAATAATAGACGCCTAGGTCATTACCGACGTAAACATCATCCGTATTTAAGGGATCTATGGCTACACTATTGGTAGGTACATCCGGTAGATCGGCACCGGCCGAAGACCAGCTATCACCTCCATTGGTACTTTTGTACACATGATCCGTTCCGAAGCCGGAGAAGGCCAGGTATACAATTTGATCGTTGGTCGGATCAATGGTAATATCTTTACATACTCGATTTGGTAGACCCGTCATTTGATCGAAGGTTTGCCCACCGTCCAATGATTTAAACACCTTAGCTGAACCGCTTCCTGAAAAAGGGTCTGGTGCTGTGGCAACGTACACTAGATCGGGGTCAAAGGGAGAGATGCCAATCTTCACCACTCGGTTAAACCCATCAATCGCATTGTTCCTAGTTGGAACCCAACTTTCGGCTGCATCAGAAGATCGATAGAGGATCAGAGAACCTGCGTACATGATGTCATTATTGCTAGGCGCAATCTCGTACGGGGCTGAAAAGGCCACGCGGTCTCCATCAATGCGGTCCGGTGAGACGTTACTGAAACTAAAGCCTCCATCGGTCGATTTAACCACATAAAGCCCCTGTGCAGAACCAAAAAGTACTTGATCATTTTGCGCTTGGATGGCTGCTGACATGCCATCTCCTCCGATCACTCTGTACCAAGAAGGCTCTCCTCTATAGATGTAGGTAGAATTGTCTTGCGTACCTCCGATGCAGAGATTTGGGTCGGTAGCGGAGCTAGACATGTTAGCGTAGAATTGTGTAGTCTGTAATCCTCCATTGTGCGTGGTAAAGGTGAGGCCGCCGTCTGTTGTAGAAAAAACGCCGCCGTCGGTTGCGAAGAATACTTTTTCTGTTTCCAAGGGATGATAGTAGACGGCATGAATATCAGCATGCACATATCCCGGTCTGCCTTCAACAGAATCTACCGATATCTGACCAAAAGTCCAGAGTGCCCAATTGGAACGTTTCTCAAAAAGGGTCCCCCCATTCGTTGATTTCCAGGCGTCAATGCCCACCTTGTACAGTTCGCTAGAATTGGTCGGGTTTATCGCTATATCATGGGAATACCATCCTTGAAAGCGTGCGATATCTTGTTGGTTAATATTGGTCCAAGTCTCCCCTGCATCTGAGGATTTGAAGAGACCACGTGGTGGGTTTGCATTTTCGTTAAAGAAAGCATCCTGTAGGGCGGCATAAATGACGTTGGAGTTATTGGGATCAATACTCAATTTGCAATTGCCTGACCAAGCCCCTGGTAGATTGGGATCAGCTAGTTCTGTAAAGCTTTCGCCCCCATTGATGGACTTGTAAATGCCAGACCGGGCAATATTTTGGTCGAAATTAAGATTACCGTGAGAGACATATACCAAATCTCCATTATTTGGATCAATTTCAATATCTACACAGTTTGATTTGATAAAAATCAGATTCCATTCATTACCCCCGTCTACACTTTTGTAGACACCTAAAGTTGTGGCAGCATATACCTCCAGTGGATTATTCGGATTTATCTCCAAGTCCTGGATGCCGATGATTCGATCTTGATCAAAATCTAATACTTGGGTCCAGGTTTGTCCGCCATCATTGGTTTGAAGAATGCCGATACCATAGGTTCCTCGGGTCAGGCGATTTTCCGTACCCGGACGAGCAAAGCCTACTCCATAAGTTTCTCCAGTTCCAATCAGCATATGATCTGGGTTATCTGGATCAATAGCTATAGTAGCCACACCAATTACTGGAAAGTTAGTCGAGACATGTTCCCAGGCATTACGACCAACGCCCTGTGTAGTAGTTTTCCACAGACCAGCACCAGCGGAACCGGCGTAGATGATATTTGGGTTGGTGGGGTGAAAGGCGAGGCAGAGGATCCGGCCGCCGATGTTTTCAGGTCCCAGACTTTCCCAGTTTCCATTGGATGGGCCAGACTTTTCGAGTAGTTGTTGCTGATGCTGTTGGAAGGCCTTCTGAAACGTTTTCCTTGGGATGCTTGTGTCGGGATAGGAACGCTCAAAGGACCAGTCTTCTAGGCTTAATCCCGCGCCTGATGTTTCTAAGGCTTCGAAGGGATACTGACTTGATTGCTTGGGTGACTGGATGATGAATAGGCTAGCTACTACAACCAGTAGAAGGAAGAGGAATAGGCGATTCATTTTCATACTAATGTGAGGATCAATAATCTAAGTTTGGGTAGAGAGCATGCCAAAGGTATTTACCTATGGATAGATCATTACCCATCTGGAGACAGGAAGGTAGGTTTTTCTCTCCTCATACTGGCCGCGTGCTGTGACCAATTTAGTCAGGGATTATACACTCCCTTAGCAATTACTAATAGACTAGACCTTGGAATTATTTACTGACGCAGCGTCTCCACCGGATTGATCCGTGCAGATTGTATAGTCCTGAAACTAATCGTTAGCCATGATAGCAATAGGGTGATGCCTCCAGCCAAGATGAATACGCCGGGGGTGATCGGGGCTCGGTAGGCGTAGTTGGATAACCATTGATCGAGTAACCAATAGCCTAAGCCACTCGCCAGGAGGAAGGCCAAACCAATTAGCAAGGTGAATTCTCTCGAAAACAGAACCACTATACTCTGAATCGATGCCCCGAGTACTTTTCTGATTCCTAGTTCTTTCATTCGCCGAATGGCCATTAATGATACTAATCCATATAGTCCAAGTGCCGAGATTAGAATGGCGATGAAGGAAAAGGCCTTAAACAGAAAGGCGGATCTAGTCTCCGATTCATAAAAATTGGCAAGCTGTTGATCCAGGAATTGATAGTTGAAAACAAAGCCGGGAAAGGCTTGCGCCCAGCTATCAGCAGTGGAGGATATGGCGGATCGAATTTCTTGTGGTGATCTTCCCTGCAATTTTACGGCTACGATTGCCTTAGGACGCCTCGGTTCGCAAAATATCAAACAGGGCTCAATATTATGGTGAATCGTAGTTAAATGGAAATTCTTGACCACCCCAATAATTTCAATTTTGCGTTGTCCAAAGGGCATGATTAAGGATTGCCCAATGGCATCCGCTGGATCATCAATTTGTATAGCTTCTAGAAGGGATTCATTGACTACTACCCGTGGCAGGGGACGTTCTGCTTCGAAGTACTTCCCGGCTAGTAATTCAAAGCCATAGGTAGCCAGGTAGTCCTCGTCGCCATATTTATATTCTGCAGCCACTTCTTCCAGATCCAAGTCCTCGCTCTTGTAGGCAAAAGCCCCTCTCCAATGGCGGTCAGACATGGGGGCATTAGTAGAGTAGCTAATACTTTGAATTTGAGGAGATGCTGATAGCTGTTCTTTAAACCGAGTCAGTGCGACCGAATCTTTCACCGGAAGATCCATAGTAATGACGGCATCCTTGGCAAACCCGAGATCCTTATGCAAGCCAAAATTTACCTGCTTAGTAATTACCAGTGCAGCGATAATGATACCCTGAGCAATCGTAAATTGTACCAACAATAAAACACGACGCATGCTCAAATTTCCCACTAACCTGAGATTAAGACTACTACTCAGGTATTGAATGGGTTTGAAACGAGAAAGGAATAAAGCGGGATAGAGCCCGTTGAGGCATAAGCAAAAGAAGAAAATGCCTGTCAGAAAAGGGAGAAATCCAGCTACCCCCAGCAGGGCGAAAGGAGTGGGATACACCAGCACCTCAGTCAAGTTACGAAGCAGTATTTCTGCTATTCCAATCGCTAGCAGAATAGCAAGGAATACCATCATTGCCGTTTCGATCATGGCGCCATTGATCAAGACTTGTCGGCTACTACCTAGTATTTTTCGCATAACCATTTCCTTAGATCGACTGGCTGCGATGGCAACAGATAAATTGACATAGTTAATACAAGAGACCAATAAAAGGAGTAGACCAACCCAGCCTAGGGCTACAATATTCTGCTTATTAACCGCTGGATTATTGTAATCGGTATTGAAATGAATATCCCGGAGGGGCTGCAATACAATACGCCGTTTGTCTACCCATTCTTCTCCCAAATGCTTTTGAATGAGTCCCGGGAACTGCTCTTCTAGTACTGTCGGATCGTAATTTTCCGGTAGGGCAATATAGTTTTTGACAAACATCCCCGCATACTGAATAGAATTCATATTGGGCTTCTGGATCTCTTCTATCGTTTTAAAAGAGACCAACATTTTCATTCTTAGAGAGCTATTGCTCGGAAGATCCTTAAACACACCCACAATCTCCAAACCCTGGTCCAACCCGGAAGCCTGAATTCCACCTTGATCAATAAGTCGAAGGGCCTTCCCGATCACCTGACTGGGATCCTTCGCCAAGTTGCCAAAGTACTTCTTAGCTAGACTTTCACTGATGATTACGGTATTGGGGGCAGAAAGGGCAGTCTCCCGATTTCCGCTCAACCATTCAATATCAAAGAGGTGGAAAAAACTGGGTTGGGCGAAGGCAATCCACTCTTCTCGAAAGGATCGATCCTGCTGGGTTTCTTCTAGTACATCTACTTGGCCAAATTCTAAGTACTTGAAAAGGGTGGTTTGGGCTTGGCCTTCTTCATCTTGAAAGAGATCTGGGTATTGATCTAGTAGTAATTGGGGTAAGCCATAAGAACTACCGTTGGTAAAGACCGCCTTATTGGGACTAACCAAGTGCATATTGACCCGATAGATGCGATCCGCTTTTTCGTGGAAGCTGTCAAAACGCAACTCGTACTGTACCATGTAAAAGAGGACGATACAACAGGCTAGCCCAATGGCTAGCCCTCCTAAATTGATGGCCGTATTTTGCTTATGCTTGAGGAAGTTGCGGAAAGCGATCTTTAGGTGATTGCGAAACATATGCTAGGTGATTTTAGGAACGAGAAGGTGTCGCCCTACTAAAGATAAGCACCAAGACGCTAGAATCACAACCTTTTAAGATACCGGCTAACGCTTTAGCAGTTTAAGACCAATGCTCCGGCCATGCCCTTGAAATAAGGCGAGATTGATCCAGGCCAAGGCAAATTGCTCCAATAGTTCTACGCGATCCGCTTTGCCGAAATCGTAACACGCGGCAAAGCCAGCGTCCAAGGCTAGTTGATTAGCTACTTCTTTGGCGGTCTCGCTATCACCCGCCATAAATAGATCCAAGGCTTGGTCTCCATAGGTAGGATTGAGCATGTTTTCGTAGCCAGTGGTGTTGAAACACTTTACCACGGCTGCTTCCGTTTGGGCGACAAAAGCATGGTAAGCAGTAGGGTAGGGATCTGGCTTTTTTCGGATCGCATTCGTCGCATCAATGATGGTTTTACCACTCACATCTCCCCATTGTTGGACTAGCGTGTTAGCGATCTCTGGTGGCGTAGCAATGAGCAGGACCTCTGCCGATTGAACGGCCTTTGCGACTCCCATCACAGCTATCTCAGGATGCCTTGACAGCAAACGTTCCAGCTTCTCACTCTTGGGATTCCGAGCGCCCACCATGATTTCATGGCCAGCTTTAAGCCATTGCCCCGCCAAGGCTCCGCCAACATTTCCATGTCCAATAATTGCGATTGTCATACAATATCTTTTTTGCTTTCAACACCCAAAATAAACCAAATTTTCGACCCGCAATGGTTACGAGCTCCGCTCGTCAACCACACCGATCGCGGGCTCCTGCCCGCAGTCAACCACCACACCCACAGTCCATCAACATCACAAAAACCAATAGCCCGCGAGCTCCCACCCGCAGTCTATTGACACTCCTCACATTACCCTTCCAGTGCTTCAATCACCAACTCTGCAGCCACCCCACCGGAGTTCTGCTGTTGCCCAGTGATCAAATTGCCATCCTTGATCGCATAAGCTGTAAATGGCGCTTTCACCTGGAAATTGGTGTTCTCAATCTTGCGAGCCTCACTTTCAATCCAGAACGGCTGAATCTTCTGCCCGACAAACTGATCGGCGATTTGTTCCTCTCCGTCCGCAAAGCCAGTCCAGGTTCTCCCTTCTACCAGTTTAGAGCCGTCAGACAAAGTAGTATCCAGGAGGATGCAGGTAGCGTGGCAAACGACGGCGGTCGGTTTACCTGATTCGTAGAAGTTGGAGACAAAATCCATCAGCCCTTGGTTGTCCTTATAGGTGTACATGGGCGACTGTCCACCCACTAAAAATATAGCATCGAATGAGGAGGGATCAACGTCCGACAGCTTTATCGTATCATCCAACTGTCCGATCAGGCTTGGCGTATGAATAAACCCTAAGCTAACCAAGTCGCTAGCAGAGTATCCACTTGCGTCTCTTGGGTCACTAAATCCATCAAATTCTACTTTCCCCCCGTTTGGGCTAGCGATAGTAATCTCATAACCCGCTTTTTGGAATTCTACATATGGATGCGTAAGCTCCGCAGCCCAGGCTCCAATGGGCCAACCCGTCATTTCTGATACACTGGGATTAGCAGCGATGATGAGTACTTTCTTTGCGTCTGCAGCATCTTCACCATGGCTAGCTTCTTTCCCAACAAGTTCTTTTATTGAATTCGACATCTGTATATTTTTTTGCTTAATGATTAATGATGGCTGCAATTTGTGAATTATACCTGCTGAAAGAAATATATTTACCAAATCGTAAGGTACTTACCTTTTAGAAAGTATACTGGAAATCAAAAACTTAGCTTATGCCGGATTTTATGTACGATGGGAAAGTTTACTATAATCCTGTTGAATTTGCGATGGATCGAATAGGAGGCACCTGGAAGATTCCCATTCTTTGGCGCGTTAAGGATCGGGTCTATCGCTATAGCGAGTTGAAACGAGCCATACCACACATCTCAGATAAGATGCTAACTTCTCAATTGAGAGAACTTCAGAATGATGGCTTCATCCACCGGGAAGTCTACGCGGTAGTTCCACCGAAAACGGAATATAGCATTACGGAGAAAGGCAAGTTGGCCATACCCTTAGTGACGGCCATTCGAAATTTTGGCATAGACTTGATGGAGATGGAAGGTGTAGATGTTAGTCACTACGGTCGTTAGAGAGACTAGAAGTAGGGCTGACCTCTTTGAATCGCAAGAAGATTACCCCGGCCAAAAGACAGATTGTTCCACCTATTACACCGACTAGTCGGATGCCGAAATCATCTCCAGGATCTTTCCCAAAGATAGTCAGGATAGCAAAAATGGTAATGCCAAGGGTTTGCCCCAGTTTGGTGGAGAAGTTGCGAATGGCGAAGTACATGGCCTCTTTTTGCTGGCCCGTTTTCTTGGCATCAGCCTCAGCAATTTCCGCGATCACGGCAAAAGGTAAAATTCCTAGAAAGGCCGCCGGAATAGCGGAGAGCACCGCAAAACCAAAGATTTGAAGCTTTGGGCCGATCGGTACCTTTCCCATCCAGAAAATGGCTAGCAGCAATAATCCTTGAAACCAGAGCGCGTATAAGATTAGTTTTCGCTTACCCATCTTACGCGCCAATTTTACAACTGAAGGATAGAATAAAAGAGACACCAAGACCAACACACCCATCACTTGCCCCCCGATGTATTCTTCCAGCCCCAATAGTGATTTGAGGATGTACAGCAAACTGCTGCTAATGATCGTCAAAGACACGAAATAGGCACAGTCTGCCACGATGAAGTAGAGAAAATTCCGATTTCCTTTGATCTGTTGAAAGGCTTTCCAGAAAGGTAAGGTGGTCGGTACGCCTTTGCAATGGACGGCTTCATTAATGGTAAATATGGGAATTACCATAAAAATACCTCCAAGGACGCACTGTGCTCCAATCGCCCATTGCATAGCAATCTGACGGCTCTCCATCTCAAATCCAGACTGGATCACATCCGCCAGTCCCGGCGTTTGAGAAGAGATAATCACCCCTAAAACGAAGGTGAAACTGAGCCAAGTAGATAACCTGACTTTAGATTCGCTATCTGGAGCCAATTCCGGCAGCAAAGCATTGTAGGGAATGATGTAGGCGGTCATAAAGAGATAAAAACCCACTTGCACCCCCGATAACCACCAGATGTTGGCCTTTGTCGCGGCGTAATCAAAGGGCAGAAAGATGAAGATGCAAAAAACGACAGCCGGAATCAGTGCGACCGCCATGAATGGAATTCTTCGTCCCCATCTGCTTTGAAACTGATCACTCCAATAAGCAATCAAAGGATCTGTAACCGCGTCTACCAATCGACCAGAGGCTGCGATCACTGCCAGCACGGTAAATATGCCGAAGATCAAAGTTTGCGGTACTAAAGCTACCAAGCCAGAGTTATTAGGTGGCAGGTAGAAATAGATCAGCATCACCCCGATGATGTTCGTCAAAATCGACCAACCGAGCATGCCTAAAGCATAACCCAATTGTCGCCAGCTTGAAAGAGAGGAGGTTGACATTACTGGTGATTTCAGCTGCATTATTGCCAGGCAAAATATAAGATTATTGATTTCTTTCCACGAAAGCCAAGTTATATTTTAATTATCTTTAGTTTTAAGCCCTGTCGATCCTTTTCAAGCTGGGGAAAAGTGATAACTCTTAGCAAAGAAGATTTCGGACCTAATACATAACTACCTTCAGAAGAAAAGGGTTGAAGACAAATTTACTCTCTCTTAAGTCCTTTCAATTATGAAACAAACACTCCTATTCAGCTTCTTATTCGTACTTGCTTTTCAGGTATTTGCTCAAGATAAAGACCAAAGATGGCAAGGTTTGGATGAAGAACTGAATGAGATCCTCGAAACCTGGCAAGCGGCTAGCTTTGCGGTAGCCGTAGTGGAAAAAGATAAGGTCGTGTATGCCAAAGGTTTTGGTTATGCTGATTATGATAATAAAGTTAAGGCCGACGAGAATACACTATATGCAATTGGTTCTTGTAGCAAAGCCTTTACTTCCTCCCTCCTCGGTTTGTTGAGAGAGGATGGTAAATTGGATTTTGACGATAGTCCTCGCGAATACATTCCTGAACTATCTTTCTATAATTCGGAATTGAATGATTTGGTAACCATCAAAGACATGATGAGTCACCGTACTGGTTTGCCACGACATGACTTCGCTTGGTACCTCTTTCCTACAGATTCAAAGGATACACTAATTCAACGAATTGCTCACCAAGAACCATTCACAGGCGTGAGAGAACAGTGGTACTACAATAACTTTATGTTTTTGACACAAGGTGTGATTGCCGAGAAATTGACCGGCAAGAGCTGGGGGGATAATATTAAGGAAAAGCTCTTTGCGCCCCTTGGCATGACGCGTTCCAATGTGTCCATACCTGAACTCAAGAAAAGTAAAAATGTGGCCAAAGGGTATCAAGTAAGTGATGATAAGATCAAAGCCATGGACTATTACAGGATTCGAGCGATGGGGCCTGCTGGGAGTATCAATAGTAGCGTGAATGAAATGGCCAACTGGATGATAGCCTGGATTAATGGCGGGAAATTTGAAGGTAAAGAGGTGTTGCCTGCAGCTTATGTGCAGGAAGCCATGAGTTCGCAAATGATTGTTGGTGCTGCGACACCGGGCGCCGAGTATCCCGACTTGCACATGGCCAATTACGGATATGGTTGGTTTCTTTCTTCTTATAGAGGTCACTATCGGGTAGAGCACGGTGGAAACATTGACGGCTTTTCCGCAAATACCTGTTTTTTCCCGAGCGATAGTGTGGGAATTGTGGTACTGGTTAATCAGAATGGTTCTGTGGTTCCTTCTATGGTTCGGAATACGGTGGCAGATAGGGTTTTGGGATTGTCGAAAAGAGAATGGAGTAAGGAACGTAAAAAAAGAGCAGATGAAGCAGCAAAAGCACAAGAGGAAGCCTCGGCCGCTTCTACTTCTAACCGAAAGGAAGGAACAAAACCTTCACATGCTGCTGAGGCCTTTGCGGGCAAATACGATCATCCTGGGTATGGCACGTTTCGGATAAATGTGAAAAAGGATTCCCTGTTTGCCGCATTGCCCTTGGAAAAACTCTGGTTAAAGCATTACCACTATAATATCTTTCAGCCCTTCTCAGTAGAGGAGGATGGGATTGATGAGGAAAATGAGTCACCACTGCGATTTAATTTCGCTACGAATGATGTAGGGGACATAGAGAGTGTGGCAATCAAGATAGAACCAATGGTAGATGCCATTATATTCAAGAAGATACCGGACGTCATCGCCATCGAAGCGTCAGCTTTAGAACCATACATAGGTGAATACACTTTGGGGCCTCAGGGTATCAAGGTATACACCAAAGCTGGAGGTACGCTCCACCTCTTTATTACCAACCAACCTGAGTACGAATTACAAGCCCTCGGTCAAGATAAATTTTCTATCAAAGGTTTAGATGGTTTTGTGATTGAGTTTGTGATCTCTGATGGTAAGGCTAAAGAAGCTATCTTTCGCCAGCCAAATGGTACATTTACAGCAAAACGTAAACAATAAGTATCAACATTATGCCCAACATCCTAGTCATCGGTAGCTCTAATACAGATATGGTCGTTAAGACCGAACGTTTCCCGCAAGCAGGAGAAACTATTCTTGGTGGTGAATTCTTCATGTTTCCTGGTGGGAAAGGTGCCAATCAGGCTGTAGCTGCTGCACGTCTAGGTGGGGAAGTGACTTTTATTTGCAAAGTGGGCCAGGATATTTTTGGAACTCAAGCCGTTGAGGGATTCAAAAAAGAAGGTATTGCGACTGATTTTTGCCTTACAGATGAACATACCGCCTCCGGTGTGGCACTGATCACCGTCAATGCAGAGGGAGAAAATGAAATTGTGGTGGCCTCTGGAGCGAATAATCAACTGACCACTACTGATCTCGATAATGCCGAATCTGCCTTTGCGGCAGCAGACCTTGTACTCATCCAATTGGAGACGCCGATTCCAACCGTTGAATATGCGATTGCCAAAGCGGGGAAAATGGGCAAAAGAGTTATTCTGAACCCTGCCCCAGCACAAAATATTTCGGCTGATACCTATCAACACCTATTTCTAATCACTCCTAACGAAACGGAGGCGGAATTGCTGACGGGAATTCGCGTCGAAGACGATGCAACCGCAGCACAGGCCGCCGATGCGCTACTAGCAAAGGGCGTGAAACACGTAATTCTCACCTTGGGGGCAAAAGGGGCGTACTATAAGAGCGCTGGACAGGAAGCTTTGGTCCCTGCTGAAAAGGTGAAGGCTGTCGATACTACTGCTGCCGGTGATGTTTTTAATGGAGCCTTAACCGTCGCTCTGGCGGAAGGGAAAGACTGGCTACCCGCCATTCAATTTGCTGCGAAGGCAGCTGCCATCTCAGTGACACGCATGGGGGCGCAAGCCTCCGCTCCACATCGCTCGGATTTGTAAGCTAGCTTACGTTCCTACTTTTCTTTTACGGTAGATGGAAGGCAATCCTGCCCTTCATTGTTCATTCTTGTTCCATTTGTGATTTTCCTTCTTCAAACACGAGATTTGTCGAAGAACTATGATTTTTTGAACAAAAAACTGTTCGAAAATGGACACATTCTGTCCGCAATCGCACAAGATTTTGGGCCTTATTGACCCTTGGTTTGTTGTCAATTAATTGATTTGTAGGGGTTTAGGAGTTTTGGCACGCGGATTGGAATAAAATTGGCATCTATCGAATACTACAAAAGAAACATAAAATGAAACAGTCCTCATTAATCTCTAACAGAAAGTATAAAGCTATGAAAGCGCTCAACGTCTGGGTATCCCTTGCGGTAGTAGCCATCTGGGCCGTTTTAGTATCTGCTTCAAATATCTACGATGATCATCACGCTTTCACTGAGGTAGAAATCGAAGGTCCAGCGGAGGTATTGTTGGTTCATGGAGCAGAAGCTGCGGTTAGCCAGAGACACGGTGGGCCAGATGTGAGCATTACGATAGAAAACAAAACTTTGAAAATTCGCGCGGAGAAGGGGACAAAACCTTCTATCATTAGAGTGACCTACAACAAGCTTTTCAATTTGGTAGCTAAAGGTGGAGCCATTGTGACCGCTAGAGAAGCCATTCCTGCAGAGCGCTTAGAGATCGCCTTAGAGAACAAAGCACACGCCAACTTGAACTTTAAAGCGGAATTGGTAAATGCCTATGCACAAGGTCAGTCCAGCCTAACTGCAGTTGGTGAGATTGAAAACTTCACAGTTGATTTTGAAGACAGTGAGTTGCAGCATCGCCAACTTCGAGTAGAGCATAGCAATGTATCTGTTCGTCAGAAGACCGCCATGAAAACCTATAAACCAAGAAATAACAGTCTCTTATTGCGCTAGTAACACCAGGTTGATCACTGTTGTTACCTATGACGCAATTCTTTAGTCGGAGTATATTACAAGAGACCATTTAAATGGCCCGGCAAAATGCCGGGCTTCATTCCCAAAAGGGAAGATCATTGATCAAATAAGAAATCACCCGAATTTTTTTAACTACCTGACATGTTGAATCACTACATCAAGGCCATTTTTAGAAGTTTCTGGAATCGGAAAGTTTTTTCCGGCCTGAATCTGCTTGGCCTTACCTTAGGGATTACAGCATTTCTATTCATTCTTCAGTACGTTAGCTATCACTATTCTTTTAATCAATTCCACGAAAAATTACCTGCAATACACCGACTGTTACTAGGTGATAGCGAACAATCGAATGAATGGGTGCCACCAATGTTGGCACCGACAGCTATGGAAACTAGCCCCCATATCCGAGCCTACGCCAGGTATATGGATCAAATGGATGGACTGGTTCAAATTCAAACCGACTCGGATGAACAGCTAAAATCCTTTAAGGAAGAGGCTATTTGGTATGCAGATGCTAGCCTTTTCGACATTTTTACACATCCCTTTATCAAAGGAGGAAAACCGGATCAGGCCTACATGGTGGCCCTATCCGCTCGTACAGCAAGCCGCTACTTTGGTGATGAGGATCCCGTTGGACAGCAATTATTACTCAATAATCAGTTCGGGGCGCATCAATACACAGTTAGTGGGGTGTACGAAGACATTCCTCTTACCTCAGATTATCAATTCAATCTTGTTTTTTCCCTCAATAATTTCAAGAACATTACCAGCCTCAATGGCAGTGGCTGGGCGCACCTTGAACACTGGGGGTTCTCTGCTTACAAATCCTTTGTTCAATTAGCTTCGGAGCAAGATGTTAGTCAGGTGGAAGCCAGCTTGCAAGTCTTGACGGAGAAAATGCCTAATTATCTCGGTAGTGAGATAAAGTTGCAGCCTCTGGCCGAGGTGCACTTAGGGGAGGGCTTGAATGGAGCCATCCCAAGTTTTGTTAATGTGCAATTCTTGTATCTCCTTCTAACTATTGCCTTACTCATCATAGGCATTGCCTGGATCAATTATGTAAACCTTTCCACGGCGGTAGGAATAACTCGAGCCAAAGAGGTAAGTGTCAGAAAAGTAGTGGGTGCTGGGAAATCGCAACTATCTATTCAGTTCTTGGGCGAGGCTATGGCGATGAATGGCTTGGCCTTGGTTGCAAGTTTGGGGTTGATTGATCTTATGCAGCCTTATTTCAACGAATTGCTAGGCGTGCAACTTTCCTTAGGTCTGCTATTTGGTGCCTTTCAATTGAGCGCCCTCGGTTTGGCCCTGTTACTCGTCGGCATCACTCTATCCGGAGGCTATGTAGCCTATTTCTTGGCTAGGCGTAACCCCATTGAAATGCTAAAAGGGAAGTTTTTGCAAACAGCAAAGGGACAGTGGGTACGAAAAGGCTTGATGGTATTCCAATTTTTGGTTTCTATTAGCTTGATTGTTTTTACCGTTTTGGTTTTCCAACAACTCAACTATCTCCGAGATGCTGATCTAGGCTTCGATTCTGAGCAGTTGTTGATGTTCAATGGTCCAGAAGGCTTGGATCGCGATCAGATCGGTAGCTCCAGAGCTTTTCGGCAAGAGCTAGGTAAGTTGTCGTTTGTGGAAGACTACTGCAATTCTGGGGCAGTACCTGGACAGAACTATAGTCTCTATGCGCCTGGCTATACGCGTATGAATCCAGCTCCTGGAGATGAGGAAAAATCTTATGCCTTAATGCTGGTGGACGATCGTTTTTTTGAGACATATGATATTCCACTAAAAACGGGCCGTCTATTTGATGGCAATATGTTAGCTGAAGATTGGTATGGTATCCAACATGCGGTCTTGAACGAGCGGGCCGTTGAAGAACTTGGATTCGAATCCACAGAGGCAGCTATCGGACAATATATCACGCGGCAAGGAGCAGAGCCCGTACAGGTGATTGGAGTGATTGAAAATTACCATCATGAGAGTTTACATAGCCCCTTTAGTCCAACGGTATTTCTACCTCACTTCAATGACCATATTTTTACGATAAAGCTTCAGACCGACAACTTAGAGGAAAAACTGAATGCGCTCAGTGACCTTTATCAACAATTCTTCCCAGGCAATCCGTTCGATTATCAGTTTGTAGATGAGCAGTTTGATCAGCAGTATGATGCAGATGATCGCTTTGGTAGCTTATTTGGCTTGGCATCTATCCTGGCCATCTTTATCGCTTGCTTGGGCTTATTTGGTTTATCGCTCTTCACGGTAGAGCAACGTTCAAAAGAAATCGGTATACGCCGGGTATTAGGGGCTTCAGCCCAACAGATCCTGGCTTTACTCAATAAGGACTACGTTAAGCTATTGATGTTGGCCTTGGGGCTGGCTGTTCCGTTTGCCTATTTTGGCGCGGAGCGCTGGCTCCAAGACTTTGCTTACCAGACACCAATCCAGTGGTGGCTGTTTCCCTTGGCCGGAGGGTTGACTTTGGTTCTGGCCTTTACTATCGTCAGCATTAATGCTTTGCAAAAAACTTGGGCAAATCCTGTGGATACATTGCGAGATGAATAAGTTTCCTTTTCTCCTAGAGGTGCTATGACTTATCGCGGATGGCCCAGTCCCAATAGATGTGACATTTTCCAAATCCTAAGACGTATGTTTTATAATTACCTCAAGACCGCCTTCCGAAATCTTTGGCGTAAGCGTCAGATCTCGGTGATTAATTTCATCGGAATGTGGGTGGCCTTGACGGTAGTTTTGCTCATTTTCTTGTTTGTTAGAGATGAGCAAAGTTTCGATCAGTTTCATGCTCATAAGCATGATGTATATCGAGTGACCAATCATAGTGTCAACGGATTTTTTGGCGATTATACCAGTGGCTTTACTGGAATCCCTCAAGGACCAACTTTTACAGAAGGCATAGATGAGGTGGAAGCTTTTGTGAGAGTAAAAGGATATCCCGAATTGGTTCGAGTGGAGGGAGAGACTTTTTACGGTGACATGCTGTATGTAGATACTTCATTCTTCGACATCTTCTCCTTCGAAGTACTACGGGGTGTGGGGCCAGATCAGTTATTAGAGCCGCATCAATTGATCCTCTCTGCCAGGCAGGCGGAAATCTTGTTTGGTGAGGACAATCCCATCGGTCAAGTGGTCGAAATTCAGGAGGAAGAGGAACGGTTTAGTGAATTGACAGTGATCGGAGTGGCTCAGACTCCACCATCGAATTCTAGCTTACAATTTGATTTTATATTACCTTTTCAACGTTATCTCCTAGCAGAGCACCCGGAGCGTCGGCAGGATTGGATCGGTTCCAATCTAAATACCTTCCTCAAGTTGGAGCAAGGTGCAGTGGCAGATCGGGTAGTAGAAAAAATGGCAGCCATCGCGGATGAAAAAATGGCTCCTCAACTGACGGAGCTAAAGCAATCCAAACCCAATGCCAGGCAATGGTTTGAACTTCAACCATTGTTAGATGTCCACCTGCAAGATGAGCTGCATGTTTCCAATGGCCTGGAGCGCGGGAGCAACCCTCAATATTCCTATATTCTTATTGGAGTAGCGCTTTTAGTTTTGCTATTAGCTTGTATCAACTTCATCAATTTGTCATTAGCTCAATCCATGGATCGTGGGCGTGAGGTAGGGGTACGGAAGGTAATTGGGGGTTCACGCAAACAGCTAGTCGTTCAGTTTTTATCTGAATCTTGGCTGCTAGTTGGCTTAGCTGTACTACCAGCCCTAGTAGCGATACAATGGCTATTACCTTTCTTCAACCATTTTACGGGTAAGTTTATCTCTGCCGAGGTCCTCACAGAGCTTCCTGTGATCGGGGCGATCTTGTTGTTCCATTGGCTGTTAGCCGTGTTGGCTGGCTTTTATCCAGCACTTATCCTATCCGGCTTTAAACCAGTACATGCCATTGTTAACCGAGTACGTCTATCCGGTCGCCATAATTGGGCTAAGGGACTAGTGGTCGTACAATTTTCGCTGGCTATCCTATTTGTTTTGGGCGCTGTTTTATTCCATCAGCAGTTTCGGTTTTTGCAGAATAAAGAACTAGGCTATGATCCGTCCAATATCATAGGCATGGAAATTCCTTGGTTCAACAGTACAGAAGTAGCACCAGTCATCAAAGAGGAATTGTCTCAATATCCATTTATTGAGCAAGTCACCGCTAGAGCTAATATTTCCAAGTATGGGGTAAATCAGACGCGAGTCCGCTATGACGGGGATCAATCTCTAGTCGCAGCTTATGGAACTATTGACGCCAATTTCATTCCCGCTTTTGGCATTGAAGTCCTGCAAGGAGAGAATTTTAACCCGCTGCGGGCTACAGATACGCTGAATCGAGTGATGGTCAATGAACGTTTCGTAGAGGCGGCACAATGGGAACAACCAATCGGGAAAGTGATTCAATGGGGTGATGAACCCATGGAGGTGATCGGTGTGGTGAAGAATTTTCATCTTGAGTCGCTGAAGAAATCCATAAAGCCATTGATTCTATATGCTGAGCCCCATGCCAGAGTGAAAGAAATATGGGTCAAGGTACAGGACCAGTATGCCGGGCAGACGGTCAAACTGCTCGAAGAAATTCATGAAAAGCATCTAGCTTACCTACCCTTTGAATATAGTTTTTTGGAGAACGATATCAGTGCTTACTATGAGTCGGAAGCCCGTTGGAAAAAGATGGTGAATTGGGCGAGTGGTCTGATGCTACTCATAGCCGCATTGGGAATTATGGGCTTATCCACTTTGTTAGTGGTACAACGTAAGCAAGAGATTGGCATCCGGAAAGTACTGGGGGCTACAGTAGGACAGTTGGTGCAATTGCTATCCTTACCCCTTATCCGCCTAGTAGGTTTAGCGTTTTTGATTGCGGCTCCGGTGGCATGGTGGCTAGGGCAAAAGTGGCTAACTTCCAACTATGCCTTTTATATCGAACTGCATTGGAGTTTCTTTGTGTTAGTTGGTATGGGAACACTATTATTGGCGAGCTTGACTGTCGGCCGAGAGGCCATGGTACATGCTCGTGCTAATCCGATTGAGAGTCTTCAACAGGATTAGGTTTCTAGAATGTAATGGAATTTGACTAAGCATAAATTACAAAAGTAGCAGTTGTGAAAGACGGCTATTAACCAAAAAAGACCTTCATGTTACAGCATTATTTGAAATCGGCTGTTCGTAGTTTGTTTAAGAACAAACGTTTTGCCTTAGTCAATATGTTAGGATTGGCGATTGGGATGGGAGCGTGCTTAATGCTCTTGGAATACGTCAGTTATGAAAGGAGTTTTGATGGTTTTCATGAGAATGCAGACCGCATTTATCGCGTTGTGAATCATCGATATAAAAATGGTGAATCGGTCCAGCTCGGAACGATCACGTACCCTCGTGTAGGCTATCAAATGCAGGAGGACTTTCCCGAAATTGAACGGGCAAGTAGAGTGGCGCCGGGCCTCAGTATGCATGTGCACAAGGGAGATCAGGATATGATCTTGATCAACGACCCGATCTTCGCAGATAATAACTTCTTCCAAGTTTTAAGTTATCCACTCTTGGTGGGTGACCCAAGCTCAGCGCTAGAAGAGGTGTATTCCTTGGTGATCTCAGAGAGCAGGGCAAAGCAACTTTTCGGGGCAGATGTTGAACTAACGAGCCTAATTGATAAGCCCATTCATCTCAATGATCAACAGCTAATCATCAAGGGGATTTGTAAGGATCTACCGGCTAACACCATCATGCAATATGATTTCTTTGTTAGCTATGCTACCTTTATCCAGTTCAATCCTGATGCTGACAATAGCTGGACTTGGTCGGATTTCTATCACTTTCTGGAACTGGCTCCGGGTACGGATGTAGCAGCCTTGGAAGCTAAGTTCGCCGACTTCAGCAAGAGACATTTCAATGGAGAGGAAGTCTCAGGCTCTGAGGAACGCTTCTATTTACAGCCTCTTACAGAGGCTCACCTGAACTCCTCTGATCTAGAGTATGAGATCGGTACTACAGCCAACGGCAATTCGGTATCGACCATGTTGCTGATCGCTTTCTTTATTTTGATTCTTGCCTGGATCAATTACGTTAATCTAGCCACCGTACGAGCCATTGAACGCTCCAGAGAGGTAGGGGTACGCAAGATCGTTGGAGCGAGGCGGGCGCAATTGATGGGTCAGTTTTTATCGGAGGCCCTGCTAATGAATCTGGCAGCCTTTTTGTTGGCTACTCAACTCGCAGAATTGGCTCGACATCAACTGGCACCCTATTTAGGTCTAGAGCTTCCCAACAGTTTCTTGTGGGGTGGAGAAGGAACCATGATTCTCATTGGCGTAGTGTTGATCGTGCTGTTGTTGGGGGTATTGGTTACCGGAAGTTATCCAGCATTTGTACTGTCTGGCTTCAAGATGACCAATATCATTAAAGGGAGATTTCAGCAGGCAGGATCAGGCCGGGTGTTACGCCGAGGGCTAATCGTTTTCCAATTTGCCGCTTCCATCGCTTTGATGGCAGGCACGATGCTGGTTTATCGTCAGATCACCTTTATGAACCAACAGGACCTTGGTGTAGCGATTGACCAGACTTTAGTCTTAGGAGGACCAGCAGTTGCGCAATTTGACTCGAATTTTATACATAAGATTAATGCCTTTAAGGGAGAGCTAACTAAAATCCCAGGGGTGACCAAGGCGGCTAGTTCTAGCCGAGTGCCGGGCATGATGACGGGGCGTATGTTTGACGTCCGGCCTACCGGACCGAATAAGGATCAAGGCTTTTCCACCAGTTTCATGGATATCGATTATGACTATACCAATGTCTATGAATTGGAACCGATCAGTGGTCGGCATTTACGACTGAGTGATCATAATTTTAATGGTAGCTTGGTTAAAAACGTCTTGATCAACGAAGCTGCGGTGGAGTTATTTGGCTTCGAGAGCCCAGAAACTGCCTTGAATGAGCAGCTGACTTTTGGGTCTAGTCGACGGGACTGGGACATCGTGGGGGTACTCCCAAATTTTCACCAGCGTTCCCTACAGCATCAGATCGAACCCTTAATCTTTTTGCCATTTTACAGCTCTTCTCATTTTATTTCGGTGAAAATGGAGAATGCGGATGTAGCGACGGTATTGGCAGCCGCTAAGGAACGGTATCAGGATTTCTTTCCTGGGAATGCCTTTAACTCCTTTTTCCTGGATGATGCTTTCCAGCGGAATTATGAATCGGAGGTGGTTTTCAGTCGGATTCTGCTATTCTTTACGCTTTTGGCCATCTTAGTAGCCTGTTTAGGATTATTCTCTCTGGTGTCTTATACGACCTTCTTGAGGTCGAAGGAAATTGGTATACGTAAGGTATTGGGCGCATCCGTAGGTTCGATTGTCAGCCTATTGAGCCAGGACTTTTTGAAGTTAATCGGCTTGGCTGTTTTACTTGCCATTCCGGTTGCCTGGTACATTCTACGGTTGTGGTTGAGAGATTTTGCTTATCAGACCGCTATTCCATGGTGGTTATTCGCCTTAGTTGGTGTATTGGCCATGACTATTGGTGTGTTGACGGTTGGAGGGCAATCCCTCCGAGCAGCGCTGGCTAATCCAGTAGAAGCGATCAAACAAGAGGGCTAAGTAGCTCTGTAGCCTGCTGCAACTATTGTAAACTCGAGCCGTCTTTGTATTGACGGCTTACCAGAATAAGGATTCAACATTGTGAAAATAAGCTGCCTCTGGAAGAGATGTACCTCTTTCAGGGGCTTTCGCTCGATAAGGATTAAGCTATGTAGAGGGGCCATTTCTCGCAGTTTGCCCTTCTTTGTAGAAGCTATTCGATACAGCTAATCAAAGCGATATTAGCCTCTGGGCTTTTACGCTTTCTGTATTTCAGGCTATTGTTTTTGCGACCACCTAAAATTATTCCGACTATGTTCAAGAATTACTTCAAGATCGCCTTACGTCATTTGCTAAAAGAACGTCGTTATACCTTCATTAACCTCACGGGTTTAGCTATTGGGGTAGGGGTAGCCCTACTGATGTTCTTATTTGTGAAAGAGGAATGGACGTATGATCAATTTCATGATAAGGCGGATCGAATTTATCGTGTCTGGGTCAAGGAACATTATCAAGGGGAAATCTTTTTCAACACCACCACTCCTTATGTGTTGGGCCGAGAATTGGCCGAGAATTTTCCAGAAATCGAGGCTGTTCCTCGTTATCTGACCGGCAACTTCAATGTTAGAGAAGGTCAATTGACCGAACAGGAGGACATACATGTAGCCAATCCGGATTTTTTTGAAGCTTTTGATTTTGAGTCGCTTGCTGGTGATCCAGCCCAAAGCTTAGAGGAGTTACGGACTACGGTAATTACCGCTCCAATTGCTAAGAAATATTTTGGCGAAGAAAATCCCATTGGTAAAACGCTCTCCATTCAAATAGATGGTGAATGGAATGCCTTTGAGGTAGGAGCAGTAGTGGCAACACCTCCCACCAATTCCAGTCTTCAATTCAGTATGCTGATACCTTTTGATAATATCAAGGCCTTCGTTTCGGAACGTACACGTAACCATTGGCAGGTAGTGTCTCCTGAAACTTACATCTTATTGCAGGAGGGGCAATCCCTTGAGGCAATTTCCCAAAAGGTTCAACAGCATGTAGATGGCAAGGTGGCGGGTATCTATGAACCCGGAGAATACGAGGTGGGTTTTCAGCCTTTAACGGATATTCATTTAAATAACGAAATGCCAGGTGGAATCGTTAGCGTTAGCGATAGCCGATACCCTTACATTATGGGCGGCGTGGCTATTCTGATTTTACTACTAGCGGGCATCAATTTTGTCACCCTATCCGTGGGACGTTCGGTCACTCGGGCCAAAGAAGTGGGGGTGCGGAAGGTAAGTGGCGCTAATCGCAAGCAGTTGATGATGCAGTTTTGGAGTGAAGCTATTCTCATTAGCCTAGGGGCGGTGATAGTAGGTGTGATGTTGGCTTGGCTGGCTCTACCTTATTTCAATGATATGGCAGGGAAATCCCTGGCCATCGATTTCTCCCTGTTGGGGGTTTTGTCCCTAGCCGGGTTTGGGGGTACCTTGGGCATCCTGGCCGGAATCTACCCAGCCTTAGTCACTTCTGGCTACGCACCAAAGCTCGCTTTTCAGGACATCGTCTCCAGCCTTGGCTCGCGAAAGAACATGGTATTGCGAGGGTTAATAGGCTTTCAATTCGTGTTATCTGTGATACTGATTGCCTGCACCATGATCATGCAAAAGCAATTGCGCTTTATTCAAAATGCCAATTTAGGTTTTGATAAGGAGCAGGTTTTATCTTTCCCATATTCACCTACACCCGGCGATGGAAAAACCTTTGCTGATATGTACCGAGAGGGTATACAGCAGGCGGATATATTGAAGCAAGAACTAGAGAAAATTCCTGCTGTACTGGACTTGGCAACTTCTTCCCATGCCTTTGGCGTTCCCGGATGGATGCAATTGGGGTATACCGATCCTAGCCAAAAGTTTCGCTGGTTTTCAAAATTAACGGTGGACGAGGATTTCCTCCCCATGATGGGCGTTCAGTTGGAGAGCGGTCGGCATTTTTCAGAGGAAGTAGGGGCGGATACGCGCACAGCTATTATCATAAATCGAGCGATGGCTGATTTGCATGGAATCAAGGAAGCCGAAGAACAAATGCCAGCTCCATTCGAGGCCTTTCATTTGATTGGCATTTCAGAAAACTTCAATTACAGCTCTTTGCATAATGCTGTGGAACCGCTTATGATTAGTATGGATCCCCGGGCCATTAACGAGGTGGTGAGTGATGTAAATTATTCAGATTCACCCATGACCAAAATTAGTGTTAAATTAAGTGGTGGAGATCTAGCTAGTACGGTGCAAGGCATTCAATCTGCTTGGGAAAAAGTAGCTCCAGAGCAGGAGTTTAATTTTGCATTTGTGGATGAAAACCTAGACCGGATGTACAGGGCAGAGATGCGTTTGGGGGCAGTTATGCAGTGGGCGACGATCTTAGCCATCCTAATTGCTTGCATGGGGCTATTTGGCATGGCTACTTTGATTTTGGCCCGAAGAACCAAGGAGATTGGCGTGCGAAAGGTATTGGGGGCATCCCCCCTAGATATATTGGTGTTGCTGAATCGCCCCTTTACTTGGATGGTGATCATTGCTAATCTGATCGGAGCACCGATTGCCTACTATTTTATGCAATCTTGGCTAGCTGATTTCGCCTACCGAACCCATGTAAATGTGCTGCTGTTCTTGCTGGTCGGTCTTATCGCTTTGGTGATCGCGTGGATTGCAGTGAGTTGGCAGGCCATTCGAGCCACTCGGCTTAATCCAGTTGAGGCTTTACGATACGAATAATGAATGATGTATCAAATGCGTGGACACCCTGGTTCTTCCGCAGCCCTTGTTGCGTGTTGTTCACCAATAATACCACCCATTTGATACACCTCCGACTAATAAATAAGTGAATCCTATAACCCGTCTTTAATCGACTACTTTCTTTGGCAAATCCTGTGGACGATCATAAAATGAGATGAAAACACAGGATCTGCCGAAGAATCATTGACTATTATATTATGTTTAGAAACCACCTAAAATTAGCGTTTCGTCATATGTGGCGAAAAAAAGGCTACACCCTGATCAATATTCTGGGGTTGGCTATCGGAATTGCCTGTTTCCTGCTCATCTTTTTCTACGTCTGGGACGAGTCTAGTTTTGATAAATTCCACGAAAAAGGAGATGATATTTACCGAGTAGGACTGGATAGAAAATATCCGGAGCGGATGCGTTCCTATGCCATCATTCCTTATAGCTATGCCGAAATGATGGAGAATGACTTTCCTGAAGTCAAGGAGGCGGTTCGCCTTTTCTACTTCCAGGGAAATGCAGTAAACTTTAAAGCCAACGATAATATTTACGAAGAGCCACACGCGATGTGGGCAGATAGTCAATTCTTTGAGCTGTTTTCTATACCCTTGTTGGACGGAGAGCCAGCGACGGCATTAAACAAACCCAATACAGTAGTACTAACGGAAAGTGCAGCTACCAAATATTTTGGAGATCAAAACCCGATTGGGGAGGTACTGGATATCCCGAACTCTCCAAATGATTTAGTCGTTACCGGGGTGTGTGGAGATGTACCTAATAACTCGCACTTGCAGTTCAATATGCTAATTTCCTCTGGCAGCTTTAATTTTCTGCAGAATCCCAATTTCATCAACTTCTTCGCCTATACCTACTTGTTGCTGGAGCCTGGAACGGATCCGATGGCATTGCAGACCAAGTTTCCACAAATGGTACGCAAGTATGCCGCAGGTCCCATTCAACGCCAATTTAATGTCTCCTATGACGACTATGTGGCTGCTGGGAATGGCTACGATTACTACCTCCAACCCTTGACGGACATCTACTTAACCTCCAACTTGGAGAATGAAATCAAACCTCCGGGCAGCACCACCCGAAACTACATCTTTGGGATTATTGGCTTGTTCATTTTGGTGATTGCCATCATCAATTTCATGAATCTTTCCACCGCTAGATCAACAGAACGTGCGCAGGAAGTAGGCATACGCAAAACTTTAGGCGTATTACCAAAGCAATTGGTGAATCAGTTCTTGATGGAGGCTATCCTTGTCAGCCTATTCAGCGTGTTTCTCGCTCTAGTGTTACTGGTCTTCTTGCTTCCGGTTTTCAACGATCTTTCTGGAAAAACCTTCACTTTAGGTGGGATCATTAGTCCTTGGACGATCTTAGCTCTGCCTCTGCTAGCCTTGCTCATTGGCTTGTTAGCTGGTAGCTATCCTGCTGCTGTGCTATCTCGTTTCCGCCCAATTCAGGTCTTGAAGGGAAAACTGAGCTCTACCCGTCATGGAATTGCCTTGCGGAATGGGTTAGTGGTTTTTCAGTTCATGATATCCGTAGTGCTTATCATTAGCACTATCGTGGTTTTCAATCAATTGCAATTCATCCGCAATAAAGAACTCGGGTTTAATCAAGAAAGAGTGTTATCTATCCGAGGAGGCGGGGCATTGGGGACCCAAACGGAGGCCTTTAAGGAAGAGCTACTCAAGTTTCCAGAAATCTCCAATATTGGCGGCTGCAATACGATGCCTGGCGAAGACTTTTTTGGCACCTCCTTTAGAAAAGAAGGGGATGCTGAAACCTCTTTTGGTAGTGGTATTACTATTGACGAAGATTTCTTGTCCTGCTTAGAAATGGAATTGTTAGATGGGCGGAATTTCTCGGAAGCCTTTAATGATTCCCTGTCGCTGCTCATCAATGAGACCGCAGCAAAGGAATTGCAGTTGGAAGAACCCATTGGTAAACGTTTAATCACCGTCAATACCAATTTCCAGACGGGTGAAGAAACGACCACTACATATACAATCGTGGGACTGGTTAAGGATTTTCATTTCCAATCTCTGCATCAAGCCATATCACCCGTTTACTTCCTGCATAATCAGAATCCGAATGGCGCTAGTAATGTCTTGTCGGTTCGCTTTCAAGCAGATGACTTTCAACAAACCATTCAACGCATAGAACAGAAGTGGAATGAATTTTCGCCTGATCAACCCTTCCGCTACAGTTTTTTAGAGGGCGATTTATCTTCACTCTACCAAGCAGAGCAAGTCTCACAGCGCATTTTTGGCTTGTTTAGTTTGTTGGCCATCTTTATCGCCTGCATGGGCTTACTTGGATTGGCCGCCTACATTACGGTGCAGCGAACGAAGGAAATCGGGATTCGGAAAGTGCTGGGAGCCACTACTGCAAATTTGATAGGACTCTTATCCAAAGATTTCATGAAGCTCGTTCTGATTGCTTTGTTGATTGCCTCCCCGATAGCTTGGTATGCCATGAGTCAGTGGTTGGGTAACTTTGCTTATCACATCAAGCTGGACGGCTGGGTCTTTGCCCTAGCAGGAATGTTGTCCATCCTGATTGCCTTTGTTACGATCAGTTTTCAAGCCATTAAGGCGGCGATGGCTAATCCGATCAAGGCTTTGAAGGACGAGTAGGTGGACTCGGGCTCGCCAGAGGCGGGTTGAAGGTCGATGGTCCATAGTCGATAGTTTACACTATAGAGTATGGACCATCGACTACCGACCCTACTCCCACACCCTCAAGCAAATTCCTTTTTCCTCTTGTATCTGTCCTCTTCCATCTGGCATCTACTCTCTTCCATCTGCCCGCTTTCATCTGAGTTCCAACAACTCGCCTCTCACTCCTTCCCTTTTCCATTGGCGGGTAAGGAAGCATTAATTGGCCCCACCCCATATTGACCATGATATTCACCCAAGGGGTCATTAGTATTCAGGATAATTCCCCGAGTCTCTCCATCCAATCCTCCCAACTTATGTACGCCACATCCTTCTGATGCCAAGCAAACCCAGGCACTACCGGGACCATAAAGTTGATTTAAAGACAGGACTCGTTCCGAGCCCAAGGCTTTAAGTACTAAATCTCCCACTCTCCCTGAACCGGGATTGATTTGATTGTGAATATTTCCCATAAGGGCAATGAAAAATCGAGTCGGATCATTTCCCACCCTTTTCAAGAGATTATTGGCCATCTCTAGGTCGCGATCAGGTGCGGATTGCAGGTCGATTAGGACGAGTTCTACGTCTTGCCCCTCTTGTTTGAGCTTGCGTATATATTCGATCAATCCAAACATGGCGGCGCTATTCCTCCCGTCCTGATAATCTCGTCCCCAGCTTTCAGTTTGCAGCAACCTTCTTTTAGCAGCAGCTGAGCCATCAGATGCCAAGTACCGGTCTATGGCTGACTGTTCCTCCTTACTCAATTCCAAAAAAAGCGTGACGGCATGTGCAGATCTTGATGCTTGACAAACCATTTGTGCAGCGAAAGCTGGTGCTTCTTGGGTTCCATGTAACTCCCCAAGGAGAACCACGGGGTTCTTGATCGTAATTTTATCCCAACCAGGAATCGGTTCACAACTACAGTTTTCACAGATAGATTGCATTGAACTCACAGAATAGTATATATAGTAAATAATAATGGCGGCCGCGATTAGGAAGGCCACTAAGTTGTGTAATGAAATCTTCATGCTAAAGTTTTGCTTATGCATCAATTGTTTGGAACGTAGTTCTCTTATGATATCTGCTTCCAAACTGGCTGGGGGCACTTTTTCCCGACTGAGTTGTCGGAAAACTTCTAACTCTTGATTTGAAAAGCCTTCTTTCATGATTGGGTCTTTTTTTGAACTTCTTCGCTCAATAGTGACCGAAGGGCCTTTTTTGCATGGAATAGTTGACTTTTACTCGTTCCTTCACTGATGCCCAACAGTTCTGCAATCTCTTTGTGTTTATATCCTTCAATGGCATATAAGATAATGATCTGTCTAAAACCACTAGGCAGCTTGCTAATGGCCTTTTCCAGGTCATATTGATTGAAAAAGGGTAGCTCAAATGCAGTATCTTGCTCTAATGCAACAGACTGCCGTACAGTAAGCTCTCTTTCCGCCTTCTTTCTTTTGTCTCTGGCTATATTGATGAGAATTCCCGTGAGCCAGGTCTTAAGTTCAGAGCGCCATTCAAACTGCGCTAGTTTCTTAATGGCAATCACCCACATTTCTTGGATTAACTCCTCAGCCTTATGTTGGTCTTGTGCGCATAGCCGCAATGCCATTTGATAAAGCCTAGGTGTTTTCGACCTATACAATGCTTTGAAGGCCTTTTCACTTCGATTCTCCAAATAATGATTGACCAGTTGTTTGTCATCCATTTGGACTGGTTTTTGAAGGTGAGTGGTCGGAGAGGGAGAAAAGGTTGTAGCTCGGGAAAACTTTTGTGCAGAACAGTACACCAAAGTTCCTTGTTTTAACATCAGTCATGTATTGACTATTGATAAAATACGATCTATGCGGCAGAATATCTACTACCAGTTATCTTTCCTTGTAATCGCCCTATTTATCGGCTTGCCGATGGCCACAGGGCAGCCACTTTCTCTCCAAGTAAAACTTGTGGATGTGTCAATTGGCCCATTGACATTGGAAGAAGGATTGACTACGCGTTCCGTTCTTGAAATAGAAGCTAAGGAAGGATTGGCTACTAATTTTAAGTTGGGCTACTACTCTACAGGCGTACTGCGAAGCAAAAAGGCTGACAAAAGCTATCTCGTATGTCTTACACCTGGAAGGCAGATCGAGGTAAATATTGCAGCAGACTCCTCATTAACGACCAACCATATAGCTGATTCACTCCTCAATTATCTTTGGAAGAGCAACAACAACTTCATTGTTGAAAATGGCAGCACCATTTTTAACCCGCAGAAACTATCGGATATACTTGTGTTGTTTGAGGGCTTTCAACAAGAACGCGCTGCACTGATCGAAAGCCACGCGGATCGCTTGACGGCCGAAGAGCAGGCATTACTGGCTTACCAGAATGAAGCTCGAATCTATTCATTCCTCTTCTATTTCGGGAGATTAGTGCAAAATCTTCCTGCGGATGATGCCTTTTTTGACTTCGTAGAAGCCATCGACCCCGAAAATCCCTGGACTAAGACCTTACCCCATAATGTGTTGTATCAGTTTGAGGTTCAATATTTGCGCCAGCAGGATTCCTTGCAAAGTATCTCCTCCTTCATCGATTTTATTCAGCGTTCCACCAAGAGCAAAGACCAAGCCGCCTTCTATCAAGCCATTTACCTGAAAGAATTGATTGAAAGCCCTAGCTACTGGGCCAAACACGTCCAGCTCTTTAATGCGGATGTCTTGGAAGCGGCTTTAGCTGCCCAAGCTAGCAATCCCTACTATTATCTACTAGAAAAATCTTCTACCAACTACTTTCAATCCCAGAAAGGAGAAGAAGCCTTTGACTTTACGGCCTTTGATAGACAAGGCAATGAAGTGAAGTTATCGGACTTTGCGGGCAAATTTGTCTTTATCGACAACTGGGCAAGCTGGTGTGGGCCTTGCTTGCGACACCGTCCGTCAGTACTGGAGCTTAGTCGTCAATTTGCCGATCAAACAGATATCGTATTCTTGATGGTTTCCCTCGATTCCCGGGGACAGGACTGGAAACGCTACTTCAGTCGAAACTTGGAAGATTCCGCTCCTGCTACAGATCTATTGATTGAAAATGGAATGCAGGGAGATTATGGCGATAGATACAATATTCACTTCATCCCTAAGTATGTCCTCATTGATCCAGACGGCAAGATTGTTGACGCGAACCTGCCAGAACCCGGACCTGGGCTTGAGCGCTTGCTACGCCAACACCTCACCCCTAAGTGAATGGCGAACAAGTTTGCTATATCACTGTTACGTATTCGACTTTAGCAGTGATTAAAGACTTTATTTGCACCACAAAACTTACCGTTTGGACCTACAGGAGCGTATTACCATCAAGGCTGATAAGAATCGCGTTTTCACCTATCTCAATCAAGTTGAAAAACGTACCGAGTATATACCCATGCTCGACGAAGTCATCTTGCTGGATCCACCTCCTATCCGCCTGGGATCTCGGTACATTGAAGTTGCTTCTATTGCCGGTAGAGACTTAAAAACAACCTATCAAGTGATCGAATGGGAGCAAGACCGCAGGGTAAAAGTAAAAACGATCAAAAGTATTTTCCCGATTACAGCCGAGATGTACTTATCCGAAGACAATGGACAGACCACAGTGCAGCTTCAACTCACCTTCACCCTTAAAGGCATTTACCGCCTAGGTGCACCAATCGTCCGAGGCATCGTCCAACAACAAGCCGAAGATATCCTAAGGAAACTCAAGAAAAATATTGAGGAGGGGTAGATCAACACTGTGATAGAGCAGAGTTTCAATCTTGCTCTTAAACCCACTCCCGCATTATTTCCATCATAGTCAAGTTGGTAGGTGTCTGATCAGTAATGGCGATTGTAAAAGTGGGTCGCCGAAGGCAGAATGAGGAGTTTGCTGGAGGTAAGATTTTGAAAAAGAATGATTTAGGTTGGATATTTGAAAAATAAGGAGTTGCCAATAACTATGGTTGGATTTCTTCTTTCCGTAAGAGGCTTCAAAAGACATGCTTGGCAAAGAATAATCCTTATTTAAATTCATTAAAAGTAAAAAAGAAAAAGAGCCACAGAAAACCATGTCATTTACCTTAAAATGGGTGAAATTGCTGAGGTCTTCTTTCGGCTCTTTTTCGTGAGTCACAGATCACTTCGTGACGCATTATGTCACGTCACGAAGCCAGTTTTGGATTTGGTTGAGATTGCTGATGTGATCTTTCGACTCGTTTTTTTACAGGGATATTTGATCCAGGATCTCTTGTTCTAGTGCGGTTAACATCACTTCGTAAGGAGTTAACCGAATCGCTTGTGATTGCGTTCCTTTTTCTCCGGAACTTCCCAATAATAGAGATAGAATAGCTCCATCAAAGCCGCCAATCAGGATCACGCCTTCATCATCTAGTTGGTTCGGGAAATCTCCTCCTCTTCCGGTTACCCACCACCATACGATTCTAATGTTTGGTAAACCGACGGCAGCTAATTTCTGCATGGCCTCTTCGTAGTTCGTCTGCGTATTGCAGCCGGCAGGATCAAACTGCATATCGGATACTACCAGCAGCGTGGTAGGGAAATCCTTAACCGGAATTTCGGGGCGTCGATTTCTGATGCGCACGATCTCATCGATTACGGATTGAAAGTTGGTATTACCCCAAGCTACATTAGAGCTAGTGATCTGTCGAACTTTATCTACAAATTCACCGCTTAGTTTCAATGCACGTGACTTCTGGTCAAACATGATCACATGGTCCTTAAAGGCCCCTTCATTCAGACTTGAGAAGTAAACACCAAGACTGATACATATATCATATGCAGAAGTGTCTGCTACAGGGCTCTGCATAGAACCCGAGGTATCCAAAGCGCACCAAACATTTTCCTGGATCTTTCCATCACGACGAGCCAAGGAAAGCAAGTGCTCAAACTGCTTGTTCACTGTATAAGCTTGAACCTGCGATAGATTCGTACGCACCACCTTCATCAATTCATAGACATAGCCTGTAAACTTTGCGGTAGGTTGTGTCTTGATCCATTTCAGATATCTGCTTTCCAACTGCTGTCTTTCCACTACAGTCTTCCCGTCCGCTCCTCGTTGGTTAACCCATTGAAACAGGGCCTTACCTGGGATTTCCTGGAAGCGAATGTCCTCAAATCTTTGCTGACTCGCCAACTGCTGAAAACTATGCGCCTTGCCGCTGGACTTAAACTGGCGGTACTCTTGTGGAGACCATTTCAAGTACTTCATCAAATCCAAAGCAAAGCGATTCAGCCTAACATGGCGATCATTACGGATATTAGCCTTAGATCGTATCCTTGGTAGGTACTTGGCCAATAGCGCGCGATTATACTCCTCAGCCATGCCTTTAGAGATTAATTCAAACACTTGATCCTGATCGAGATAATCAATGAGATCCTCATGCCATAAGTCTTTCCACGTTCCGACCACAGGAATCAACCAAAGATTCTTGTATAGGCTTTCCGGCTCATACTTAGCCAACCAGATGATGCACTGACGAAATTCTCTGCGATTACCTTGCCCTTTCTGAACCTGATCGCTTTCCAGAAAACCTTTGGCTTGTCGAGTAATCAGGCGATTGTAAAAGACTAGCTTCAAGGCTTGAATCGGAGACTCATGCCATAGTTTTCCCATATCGGCAAAGACTTCTTCTAGGGTACGATTGCGGTAGGTGCCGCATTTGGAGAAATAGTCTAATAAAGCGCTACCGGTGGTGGAATGCGACAAGGCACCATTTTCGGTGGTTGTGTCGTACTTGTATATATTCTTCAAAAATTGGTTTGACATGATTTTCGGTCTTTTGAGGTTCAACAAATTAAAGAATGTAGCCCTTCATGGCGCTTTTTGCGTAAGTCCTTAATCTTGGATCAATTCTCCTGAATCTTCTTAGGTTTCGTTCAATAATTCTCGAAGCCTTGGGATAGAACATAACCAAATGTCCCAGTCCATGAAGTCCGCTTTCCACGCAAGCTTTATTGTTCAGTTGTAGGGAAAATTCCATCACTTCTGTAACCGCTTGATACAGTGCTTCTTTATCTTGAAGTCCTTCGCAATAAGCCAGCGGAGAAACATCCCATAACATATAGCAGATGTAGTTCAATGGGTTCCCTTCTTCACTGTAATGTCCAAGACTCTGAGCACATCGCTTTTCAAAGCATTGCGAAAAGATGGTCTTTAACCCTTGGATGGCCATTATTCTATCTTCCAGGGAAGCTGGCCCTTCTCTCAGGGCGAAAACCCAGTCCGAAAACGTATTGTTGAAAATGTATTCAATCCCTTTAGCGATTTGCCAGTCGGAATAGTGAGCTACATCTCTTTCGTAGTTTTCGAATAGCTGGATCAGGTATTTCACCAGTTCTTGCTTTGGGATTTGTGGTTCTTCTAGGTATAGTTCGAAACGCCAGTCTTCGGTAGACTCTTGGTGTTCAAACAGAAATTTTAGAAAGTGCGTATATGAATGAGAAATGAGGGTTTCCATGATTTTGGTTTTTTGGGGTTAAAGGATTACCAGATTTGACCCTTCATCGCATATTTGGCGTAGCTCCTTAATCTTGGATCAATTTTTCTGAATCTTCTAATGTTTCGTTCAATCAGTCTCGAAGCTTTTGGATAGAAGCTCACTAAATGTCCTAGTCCATGCAGCCCACTTTCAATGCAAGCTTTGTTGTCCAGTTTCAGTGAAAATTCCATTACTTCTGCGATGGCTTGATACAGGGCTTCTTTATCTCGAAGATATTTACAGTTGGTTAGAGGAGTATTCTCCCACAACATATAACAGATATCATTTAATGGGTTGCCCTCTTCATTACAATTAGCGAGGTTGGGTACGCAACGCTTTTCAAAGCATTGGGAAAAGATATTTTTTAACCCTAGGATAGCTTGAAGTCTATCTTCCAGTGGTGCTGGCCCCTGTCGTAGGGCAAAGACCCAGTCCGAATAAGAACTATCAAAAATGTATTTAATGCCTTCGGCAATCTGACTGTCGGAATAGTGCGCCATATCCGTTTCGTAGTTGTCAAACAGTTGTATCAGATACTTGACTAGTTCCTGCTTTGAAATTCGTGGGCTTCTTATGTAGTAATCAGTGTATCCTTCCTCACTAGCTTCCAGATCTCCAAATAGATATTTTCGAAAGTATGTATAGGAGTTTCGCGAGATCGTTTCCATGATTTTGGTCTTTTGGGGTTAAAGGATCGCTACTTCTGAAGCTTCTCGAGTCCCGTCCTCGGATGAGGAAGAAACCCGGAGGCCCCAGAAGTTGGCAATCAATATGTAAAGCCATTTTTCTATCGATACAAAGTAAAACCCGTACTACGCAGTCTTTTTGCGTACTTAGCGTTTTTTTCGTTTTCTTTTACGCCAAGGGGCATCAATCTTCCAATCTCCAGCCATGATACAACCGTATGGCATGATCTTATCCACAACTTCACCCAAACCAAATTCTTTCATTTGGGCCTGCACGTTCTCCGCGTTCTTGTAAGCTGTTGGAAGCTCGGAGATATCAATATGACCAGAGAAGAATCGAACATCTAAACCGGATGTCTCGTCGGCAAAGATGGCTTCGATGGTACGGTCAGCGTTGTTTCGGATATGCTGAGATCGGCTAATGTTTCGGCCGGCTCCATGCGGAGCGAAACCTAAGTTATTGGCCGTGGTCTCACCTTTCACGATCAAGACTGGTTCTCGCATGTTCAATGGAATCAAACGCAAACCATCGGTAGAATCTGGGACAAACTTGTCATCTAAAGGGGTTGCTCCTTTTGCATGATAGAAAAGGTCATCTTCCTTGAAAACAAAGTTGTGTTCATTCCAGAATCGCTGCGTAGGTTCGATACCTAACTTTTCACAAGTGGTCTGATGCAAGACCGTATGGTTCAACAAAGTCCACTCGCGAACGATCTGCAAAGCTTCCCAATAGTCTTTCCCTTCTAAGGTAGAATATGGGATCCATGCGTTGGTAGCTAGTGTACCTGGAGAAGTTTCCTTGCGGAAACGCTCGGCCACTTTCATCCCTTGCTTATACAAATAGGCACCGAATCCTCTACTTCCATGGTGGGTAACCATGATGGTCTCACCCGTTTCTTGTGAAATACCAATATATAGGAAGTGATTTCCATCTCCTTGGGTCCCTAAGTGGGTCTTAGCTAAAGTCAAGCTACGCTCAGAATTCAAGAAATAGTTGGCTCTAATCTGGTCTTCCAACTCAGTTGGAAAATCGAATAGATCAGCTCGACCTCCACCTCCGAAGTGCGTAGTAGCATGAGCTGCATCCAAGACTTTCTTAGGATCTATTTTCCCAAAAGAAGTCATCATCACGGAGCAGCAGATATCCGCGCTATGCATAGCTGGATGGATGGCGTCTTTAGCTACCACCACACCTCCAACTGGGATCTGTCCAGCCTTTCCAGTAGGACAGGCATCAGGCATCACAGCCCCGTTCACCACAGTTGGTGTCTTCATCAGCACATCCATGGTCTTAAATACATCTTCTACATTGCTGACCTCGGCTTCTGACTCAGCTCGGATATTTTTATGGTATTCCACAGCAACTTCGTGTGGATCAATAATATTAGGTTGTAATTGGTCCAGGAACTGTATTAAGGCCTCTCCGGACAACGCTTGCGCATTGGCCTGCGCGATAGCCTCCCTAAACCACTTACCTGGACGGTACCCTAATTCAACTAATGTTTTTCCTGTAATATTCATGATTCGATTATTTATACCACAAACCTAGGAAGCTACTGCGCAATCTTTTTGCGTAGTAAAAAAATAGTTATAAATTTAATCACTCACCGGGTGAGTACTCACCCGGTGAGT
>CAJXPD010000037.1 GCA_913057785.1 uncultured Lewinella sp.
AAAGTGTGGCATTCTCGTAAGTCTTGGCCAAGGCCTTATCCGCCAGAAATTCAGCTAAGGTAAACCGACGCCCCTTGACGAAGAAGCTGTTTACCTCCGATACCTTTTCAAAAGCAAGCAACCGCCCATCGCCCGGAGAGATGAATCCCTCTCCAATCGGCCTGGCTTCTGGTACAAGTTCTCGATAAAAGAAATCGTTGAATGACCTAAATTCCTCCACGGGCTTCTTGGATTCACTCATATCGATACCCAATTGATCCACAAAGTCCTGGATTCTCTTCACAGAGGAAGGCCGGTCCATTCGCCTTCCATATATCTCAGAAATAAACTTCCGTTTAGCAATGGGAAGTATAGCTGTTTTCCCAAAAGGATTATCATATAGGAATTGCAGTAAACCTTCAGCGGGAGGGGCTTCCGCTTTCATTTCACCTGAGGTTCTGTCGATAAATCTAATCTGCACAGTGGATAGGTATTCGTTTGCTAGGCAATATGGTGAATTTGTGTGGCAATTGCGATGGGTTTATTTCCTTTCTAGAAGTCTGGCGTCATATTAGGCCATGAAACCCAAAAAATAAGCGTGAAGCCATCTGTATGACTTCACGCTTATGGGAGACCAACTAAGAATATGACCTAGGGCATCCCTAGGACATATTTATTCAGCGCCTTTTCTTACGCTTTCTTTGTATTTCGCCTTTAATACTTCGTTGCGACGTCTTACAGATGGTTTGGTGAATTCGCGACGGCTACGCAATTCTTTCATAACCCCTGTTTCATTGAATTTGCGCTTGTAGCGCTTCAAGGCTCTATCTATGTTTTCGCCTTCTTTAACTTCGATAATCAGCATAATGGATCTTTTATTTTTTTTGCGGATTGCAAAGATATTGCTTTTTCCAAAAAAAATCACCTTCTCTTCGAAATTTTGTTTTCATGTTTTGGGTGGAAAAACTCCGACCAGTAGAAGCTAAACTGCTGCTAAAATGAAGGCTCCTGAGATCTAGGTTGTGGAAGTATAGGTAATCGTCAAGAAATGCGTAAAAAACCTTCGAAAGTGGGCAAAAAAATAAGTCGCATCACTGGTACTTGATGCGACTTATTCTGAAACATTTTTAATTATAATCCCATGAACAAATACGAAACTGAAAAGTCTGATTTAAATCAGTATAATATCTTATGGAAAATTCAAATTAGTTGGTCAAACTCTCCTCGAAGTTTTGTTAATAGTAAGTCAGATTACAATCCCCAAAGAACCTGACTTACTATCGACAAAATTAATCCCATTAATTATCCAACATTTGTGCGGCGAATCTTTATTCGACCGTTTCTTTCGTTTGACATTACAAACATCTTAAATAATCTAGCCAAGAACAAGGACAAAAACGGCTTATTGTGAAAAAAAACAACCAACATCAAACGAGTTAAAAAACACCAACTCACTAATAATCAGCAATTTAATATTTTATACTTGAACTTATTTTGTGAATTTTTCGAAATCAAAACTTAGAAATTGTGAAGATTTTTTTTGCGTTTTTTTTCAAAAAAAAGGGAAAAAAACTTGCGCAAACTTATTTGAAGGGGCTCTGAAATGCTGGATTTTGGGTAAAACTGGTGTCTGTAAAGGTCTTCAGGAACACGACAAGATCCAATTTTTGCTGCTCCGTCAAGGGAAAAGCTCGGATATTCGCATCCTCATTGAGCACTCCATGCCCGCCTGAAGCATAATGATCCATTACTTCCTCCAAGGTTTGGAATCGACCATCGTGCATATAAGGGGCCGTCAATTCCACATTACGCAAAGAAGGCACCCTAAACTTTCCATTGTCGAAGCGGTTATTATTAACTCCTCCCCTACCTAAGTCTGCAAAATTCTCCAATTCTTCCACATCATCTAAACCATTATTTCGAAAAGAGAAATCGGTGAGGTGTTGTCCACCATGGCAATGAGAGCAGCCTGGATGATCATCGAAGTTATCACTCGGCTCAAAAAAGAAGAGCAACTTACCTCTTTGTTCCGCATCCGTGGGGAATCTTTCCGCCCTCAGGAAGACTTTATCAAATTCGGCATTTGCACTGACTAAGGTACGTTCAAACTGTGCAATGGCCTTTACCGCTAGATCTCGGGTAATTTCAGGCTTCTTCTCAATCCCAAATGCGGCTTTAAACCGTTGCGGATAGTCACTATGTCTTCGAAGTTTCTGTTCCACATTTTCCCAGGTATCGGCCATTTCCAAATGATCTTCAATTGGATCCAGCGCCTGTTCCTCTAGGCTGGCTCTTCGACCATCCCAAAAGAATCCATTCGGATTAAAAGCCAAGTTCACCAAGGGCATGGCATTGCGAAGCCCTTGGTCTCCATTCACGCCAATACTAAATTGACGATTGTCTGAGAAGGAAGCAGCAGGATCATGACAGCTCGAACAAGACTGTGTACTATCTACGGACAAGATAGGATCAAAGAATAACCTTCTCCCCAGTTCAATACCCTCTTCGGTCAAGGGATTGTCGTCAGGGATGATAGCCTGCCCTAGGTATTGAGGTGCCTCAAGTGTATAAGGAGTTGGATCATAAACACCGGATATGGTATCATCAACGGGCGGCTGAGGCTTCTCCACTTTCTTTTCGCAAGAACTGGATAGCAAAAGGATACTCAATGTAATTAATCCAAACGATTTCCAAATATTAAACATAAGCGATCAAATTCTCTTCAACCTCTTTCTTTGATTAGGTTTAATGTACAAAGGGATTGGATAGTTCCGCACGTTCCAAATAGCTAGTGTCTGTCAAGGTGTGTAAGAAAGCAATTAAGTCCGCTTTATCCTGATCTTGCAACCCAAGCGGACGGATATTTGGGCTTTCGTTCTTACTATAATGTCCACCCTTATTGTATTGTTCAATAACCTCCTCCAAGCTAGTAAAGCGCCCGTCGTGCATGTAGGGGGCGGTTAGTGCTATATTCCGTAGACTGGGTGTCTTGAATTTTCCCCGGTCAAATACATTGCCCGTAACGCTCTCCTGTCCCACATCTACCAGGGCTCCATCGGTGTTGTCCAAACCATTATTAAAAAAGGTCAGTGTGGTCAATAGTGGGCCCACGTGGCAGTGGGCACATTCACCGCTTGGAAGGACTTCCGATTCATCAAAAAAAATTAGTCTTCCTCGTTCCTCAGCAGGCGTTAGTGTAGCTTCTCCTTTCAGGACCTGATCAAACTTACTGTCAGCACTTACGAAGGTGCGTTCAAACTGTGCCAGAGCCCTCGCCACTAAGTGACGGTCTATTTCAGCAATGTTTTCAATACCAAATGCTGCCCGAAAATCTACCGGATAGGTTGGATGTTTTCGCAATATCTCTTCCACCTCTTCCCAAGAGTTTCCTAGTTCCAGGCTATCTTCTACGGGAATCAATGCCTGTTCCTCTAAACTAGCTACCCGGCCATCCCAAAAGAACTGTGTATAATGGTACCCCAAGTTGGTTAAGGCGATAGCATTGCGCTTACCCTTTCGGTTTTCTATACCTAGACTAACTTGCATGGTGTCGCTGAACCCAAAAGCCTGCAAATGGCAGCTAGAACAGGACCTAGTACTATCCCTAGATAGGATCGGGTCATAGAAGAGTTGACGTCCTAACGCCACCCCAGCCTTGGTCAGTGGGTTATCCTCAAAGGCTTGCATTTTCACAAAACGACTAGGTTCTTCTAGTTCATAAGCGATGGGATAATAGGAAAAAGCACTCAGATCTCCGTCGGGACCAATTCTTGGCTGGTCCTGACAAGATTGAAGGATGAATAAAGCACCTAATATGGCGGTTAGTATTCGCAACTCAATCTATTGACGTATACGAATGGCATTTTTCTGCAGGTTGTCAACGATCAAAGTATAGACAGCAGCCTGATTGGTGTGGTCTTGGCTAACTTCTCGGAAGTCTAAGAAGTTGCTTGAGTTTGGACTGATTACTTGCTTTAGATCAACAGATAAAGGCAGAACTGTACTTTGATCCTTGCTTACCGTTAAATCGTAATCAAGGCTGATCGTCTGATATAAGGGTACATCTTCTTTCTCTCCGATATGAAAGGTTAGCTTTTCAGTAAACTCACCATCACCATTAAGATCTGCGTTCCCCTCAATCTTAGTGAAAATGTAACTGCTTAAGCCAGACCAATAATTGCCTTGAAAGGCTAGTGGATGGCCAACAGCATAGTCCGACGGCGCCTTTTCATTGAGATCACCAGATACCCCGATTCCCATCTCTATCGCACGATATTCTCCTGCGGGGATATTTCCAAAGGCAAAGCTCAAACCCTTAGAGGCTGCTTCATCGGATTGTACATTTTCGAAATTAATAAGCTCGATTTCTCCTAATCTTACTTTTTCCCCACTCTTACTAATCAAATTGATCTCTGACACATAGAATTGGAACAGTTGAAAACGAACATCCATTCCGGCTTCATAATCGTACTCCTTGGCTAGCATTACCAGTGGTTCAGCACCGAAGAAGCCTTGGAAATTTAGTTCTACTTCCCCAAATTCATCTACTAGATCATCTTCTCTGCCACCGCAATCAGCGGAAAAGAAGGTCAAAGAGAGCCCCAAGAGGGCGAGCATAAGGAAAGATGGCTTTTGCATAAGGATTTTCATTTAGATCTTGAAACTATCGTTCACCAGCCCCTACAGGCACACAGGCGTGGAACAACCACCGTGACCTAAGTCTAGAAAATAGGCATGTAATAGGGGCAGTGGAACAAAACTAGATGTTATCGGCGGAAATCTCAACGAAGCTGATCGCTTGTGACAAACCGCTTACAATTTTATCAGCAATAGCCTCGGGGCTGTCATTTCTGACATCTTCTATTGCATTTAGCCAAGTAGCATAATTGATGTGCAGCGAGATATTTATATTATAACCCGGGTTGAGATTAAATGGTTGATCAAATGGAATGAAATAATCGATCCGCTGACCCGTACCAACTACGCTTACATCCGTTGGAATAGTATCACTTGCGATCGTATCTCGCAATATAGCCGCTTCAAGAAAAGCATAACCCTGATCTTGATCTACAAACATGGGATCATCAATAGAGCCTAGTGGATGTCCTTCCTCCACTGAAGTCGTATCCGTCCGATTAGCCAATTCAGTTAATCCTAGACTAAAGCTAATGGCTTCGAAAGTCCCATTGACTTGTATTTCTCCTACCGTTAAAGTAGAGGAAAAGGATGGGTTAATCAATAGAAAATCATCAGTCAATTGATTATCGGTAAGACCACCATCCGTATTGTAACTTTGTACGCTCAAGAGGTCTGTCACGCTGGCCGTAGTTCCATCTGCAGCATGTAAGAGGAAATTAGATAGGTAATACTGCATTTTCTGTAGGCGAAACACCTGTCGCTGTGCATCGGTATAGACCGTTGTCAGATATCGCAAAGGTTCATCGTTCCCTTGTTCTCCTACTCGATGACTGAGTATAAGCTTCAAGCTTGGATATTCACAACAACCATCTGGGCAATCCCGATCTGCATCCACTTGGAAATTCTTTGCCGCTACATCCAAGCAGCCCTCTTCCGGTTCATAACAGGAATATAGGCCGAAGTTGAGCGCCACAAATAGCCCCAAGATCACACACCTACTGCTTCTGTTCCTTCTCATATTCCTTTACCAACTTTTTAATCAGTTGCTTCACCTGCGTAGAAAACTCTTTGTGAAGCATCCAATTGTAGTACTGGTTGTCTTTGACTAAAGTCTCAGCAACTGGTTTACCTTGATATTTTCCAAAGGCAAAAACTACCTTTCCATCTACATCCACCTTCAACTTCTGCGTTGCATCTAGGAACCGCTGATCATTAGTGAAATTATGTATGCTTTGCATGTCTTCTCGTACAGGGTTCTCCGTCACATTTCCATCTCCATCAACGTAGTCAACATCTGCATATTTTTCCAATTGCCCCTTAAAAACCGATATTGTCGCCCGAACGTCTGCCATGGCATCGTGTGCATCGATCAATTCCTCATTACAGTAGTATCGAAGAGCTGCCTTTAGCGTTCGAGGTTCCATCTTATAGAATATCCGCTGAACATCGAGCGTTCTCCGTCGACTCATGTCTAATTCGAAACCCACCCGAGCAAATTCCTCCATCAACAGTGGAATATCAAAGCGATTAGAATTGTATCCAGCTAGGTCTGCATTTCCGATGAAGTCGAAGAGCTTCTGAGCTACTTGCTGAAAGGTCGGTTTGTTGGCCACGTCTTTCGGCTGGATCCCGTGTACCTTCATGGCTTCTAAGCTGATGGGTATCCCAGGATTGATCAACATGGACAATTCCTCAGGTTCTTTGTTCTCCTTCTTGAAGTATTTGATCATGGCGATCTGAATAATGCGGTCTCGCACTACGCTCAGTCCAGTAGCTTCAATGTCAAAAAAAATCAGGTTGCGGTCGAGTTTGAAGTCCATGTTTTATAGATCTTTTAAATATTCGGGTATTCCTTCCGTGTAGCTTACGGCCATTGAGCCATCTGGTTTACTAATGATAAAGTAAGCTTCAATATCTGTTTGTTTACTAGCAAATGCCATAGCGCGATCCAAGCCCATCACCATGAAGGCCGTGGCATAGGCATCAGCCGTGATACAATCCTTCGCCAAAACCGAAACGCTCAGCAAGGTGCTTTTCTCGGTGAAACCAGTTAAAGGGCTAATAATATGAGCGAATTTCTCTCCTTCCACCTCATAAAAGATTCGGTAATTTCCTGAAGTAGCCACGGCTATATTCTTCAGTGAGAGAATGGTTTGAAACTCCTGAAGTCCGGCCCCTGCTTTAGGTAAACTAACGGCAATCGACCAGTCTTGCCCCTTCGGGTTTTTGCCTTTCACCACGACTTCCCCACCAATCTCAACCATATAATCGGCTATCCCCTTATTGGCAAGTAATCTGGCTACTTCATCGACCCCATATCCTTTGGCACAGGAGCTAAAATCCAATTGCATTTCTGCTTGTTGCTTTTCAAGCAGGTTAGCCTGCTGATTCCAATTGATCTTATCAAAACCGACCAAAGTAATCAGAGAGTCAATCTTAACACTATCCACCTGCGCTACCTTTCTTTTTTCGGTATAACCAAATCCCCAATAATTTACCAAGGGCATGACGGTGGGATCATAATACCCTTCCATTTGATCATAAATGGCCTTGGACAAGTTTAGGTTAAGTTTGAAGTGTTGATTGTCGTAGGCAGGGCTTTCAGCCTTTGTAAGCGGATTATAGCTCAACAGAAAGGCTTCTGAGCTTTGGTTGAATTGAGAAATCGTACTGTGTGGAATATAGGTTGAAACTTCCAAATTAATCACTTCCAATAGGCTATCGATCTCCCCTTTAAGATTTGTTCTTTCTTCACCAGAATACCGGACCTGATAGTAGGTACCCATTGTTTCTCCTTGCACAGTAAAATATGCCTTGCTGGTGGCATCTGTCTTGTTTTGAACACAAGCTTGCCCTAGCAGCAAAATCACCCCTAGTAAGCGGTAGCTTTGCCTGCGGAGAATGGCAGGAAAAGAACTGGCAGGCTTACCAGGAACACTAGTTCTCAAGATTTTTCTAGGGCCTTTGGCCTGATGCATAAAATGGTATATTATAGAAAGCGTTTAAGCCATAAATTATCTATAGAGTATTTACCTGCTCCAGTAAGGAATAAACAGATATAGGGAATAAGGTAAAGTATCGCCTTTTCCTGTCGTCCAAAGGGATCTGCAATATGCACATAAAATAGCGCCACCGCCATGGTAATGATCAAAGGGATCACTGCATAACGTGTGAAGGCACCAAAGATGAGCAAAATGGCACAGAAAACCTCAGCGAAGACGGCCAGAGCCAAAGAAGGAACAACACCGATCCCAAATGGGTCAGCAAACTTGATCGGATCTTCACCGAAAAATCGCATCAACTTACCCCAACCATGCCCATATATCATCGCCCCACCAAAAGTCACACGCAGTAGCAGCAATGCAATATCCCAATTTCTTTCATTATTCATAGTAACATACTTAATCGGGCGCTTGGACCTCTCCAGTCCTGTTTGCCCTTGGATTTTTATTCTTGAAGCAAGGCTTCGTAAACTTTCTTCATCTCTCTAACAGATCGTTCTACGCTCAAAAAGGAAGCAATGTGTGCTTGCCCTTTCTTTCCCATATCTGCCCTTAATTCCGCGTCAAAGGCGAGCTTCTCAATGGCTTTAGCCAAGGCCGCCGGATCACGAGGAGGAACGACTAGCCCTGTTTCCCCATCGATGGCCATACCCCGATTTCCCGCAATAGAGGTGATGATCGTAGGATTACCAATAAACATAGCTTCCAGTGCGCCCTTCGGCGTCGCCTCCCCAAAAATAGAGGGTAGGATACTGAAGTCGCAGGCTTTGACAATTTCCAAAACATCTCGGCGGAAGCCAGGAAAATGAACTCGATCTTTATAAGGGCTGTTTTCTAGAATTTTCAATACTTCCGGTGAATCCATATTTCTGCCAATGAGCAGGAAGTGAATGGGCGCATCAGGTGGAAGTAGTTTGGTGGCCTCCATCAAATACGGAATCCCCTTCATCTTTCGAGCATTGGCTACGATACTAGCCGTCACGGCATTTGGGGGAAGATTGAATTCGGATAGATCAGCGGCCTTTACCCCTTCATACCAAGCTAAGCGATGCCCTTTATTCACCGTTACCGCTTTGCTCTTTTTGAAGAAAAGTTGCTGATGAAATAGTTCTTTTACAGAATCAGCTAGACAAGTAATTTTATCCACTCGCGGATTCAAGTGGGTCAGATAGCAGGTCGGATCATACCAGTGAATATTTCCGGTATATCCCCGGTAGGTGACCACCTTAACGGGTAAATTCCAAGCCGCTTGCAAGCCCGTGATAATAGCCGGATTATTGAATAGATGTAATATCTGGTGCTGTCCCTTAAGCAACTCCTCTCGAATCAGGCGAACAGCAACTCGATCAAACTTCTTGGTGGGATGAAAGTCAATGACTCGAATCCCCGCCTCTCTAAATCTGGCCGCAAAGGGTGCATGACCGAAAGTCATCACTTCTACCTCTACTCCCTCCTTCTTCAACCCAATGAATAGCTCCCCCTCCGGCCGAACAGCATTGTAATTGTCATCATAGTTACTGATGACTAGCACCTTAATTGGCTTACTCATATATTGACATTCATCGGAGTTGACGGTAACGTCAGTTCCGCATTAATCCGCTAATTCCTATTCTTGGCCCTTAAGGATTCCTTCCCGAACTGCCTCACGTTTAACACCATGCAGCTGTACAGGTGTATCCTTTTTGCGACGCAAACGCATATTCAGGAACTCCACAAATAGGGAGAAAGCAATGGCGAAGTAGAGATACCCTTTAGGTACCGCTCCAATACCTGCACCTGCAATTTCAACATGTGCTAAGTGAGCTCCTTCTGCAATAAGCATGAAACCAATCAGAATCAAGAAGGCCAATCCCAACATTTGAATCGTTGGATGCTTATTTACAAAATTGGCCACTGGATTAGCAAATAGCATCATGATCAAAACGGATACAACAACGGCAATAATCATGATCACCAAAGCACCATAAACGCCGTTGGTCATCCCCACTGCAGTCAAGATGGAATCAAAGGAAAATACAATATTGATCAGCGTAATCTGCATGATCACCTGTGTCAAGGTTGCTTTAGCCTTCCCGCCACCACCGTTCATATGATCATCTCCTTCCAGTTTATGATGGATCTCGGAGGTACTTTTATACAGCAGAAATAATCCTCCGATAATGAGAATTATACTCTGTCCTGAAAACCCTCCGGAGAAAACACTGCCGTGAAACTCTAGCCAGGGTTCCTCCATGGCGACCAAAATAGATACACCAAAAAGTAGTACAATCCGCAGTACCATGGCTAGTACAAGTCCTACATTGGTAGCTTTGGGTCTTTCCTCTTCTTCCAGTTTGTTTGAGGCAATAGAAATGAAAATGATATTGTCAATTCCCAGTACGATTTCCAAGAAGGTAAGGGTCAGAAGACTCATCCAAACCTCAGCACTCGCGAAATCGGGCATAATCAGTTCCATAGTTGATTTTTTAGTCAGTAAAAGAGCAACATTATAGTCAAAGAAGCCCGAAGCTTCGAACCTCTTCGAGTAGCATCTACAGGGGAGAAAGCAGTTTAGGAAATGCTAAAATGATTCCGACAAAAGAGGATTTCACTAATCCCCAAACTTCTCTGTGTCAGCTATAGTATTATTTCCGGTGCAATTTTACGAAATGTCTAGCAAAGCAGGGGGCTTTGGTCTGTTTTTTAGAAAAATGCCTGTTGTAGCTCCTGGTCGATCTGATTCTTCGGTAATAACGAATTTCTGCCCTACTTATCGAAAAAGTAGTACCACTCCATGAATTATCGTTTAAATTTGCATCCTCAGTACCCCTTTAGCTGCACTAAAGGAGAATTCGACAAGTTTTAAATGGACTATGAAATATAGAAGATTACGTATTGATGAGCTGCAAGGCCTCGAGAAGGATTTCATTAATTTCTTGGCTGCTAATTCAGTAACGAGCGATGACTGGGAAAAGCTGAAGAATGAATCGCAGGAGAAGGCAGAGCAAATGATTGAGATCTTCAGCGACATGATTTTTGAACAAACTTTGCAAAAGGTAGACTATCTGGAGCAAAAGTCTGCTCGGGAGATTCGTACCTATCATTGCGGTCCGGATAAATTAAGTATGATAGGTATCATGGTGGAAGGAGAAACCAGCCTAGATTTTAGGCAAAATCTTGATCCGCAACAGATGATGGCTCAGCTGGGATTATCTGGAGCTCAATTGAAACTATTCAAAGGAGAAAAATCATACAAAAAAGAACGAAATCAAGAGCTCTTTGACCTAATGGAACAAGGTGCCTTGATTTCCAGAGACGGCCATTTGTATAAAACATTGGCGCAGTTGTAGATCGACCCAAATCTAAAGTCAGAATTTACCTAAACTCCGTCATAATGCCCATTAGATCTAGCACATCTTGGCTTGTTTCGGGCACGCTCACCTTTTTATTCCTGCTACTCAGCCACCTGAGCGTAGCGCAGGTAGCCTTAGATCAAAAATTGACGTACCTAGGGAAGCGTCAGAATCTAGATAGCCATTTACGGCAAATTGAACAGCAAACGGGTTGCTCCTTTAGTTACAGTGCTTTACCGAGATCTAAGAGAAGGATCAAAGTTTCCATCCATAATCAGCCCTTAACCCATCTGCTGGATCTTTTAGGAAGGCGGTATCATTTCCAATACCGGCAAATCGGGCGGCAGATTGTGCTGAAGAGCATTCGTCAACCGGCTTTGAACCTGGAAGTAAGTCCCGCAGCGATTCCAGCCAGTCCTCCTGCTCCTCTCACCCAAACCATTAGAGGGAAGATTATTGATGCACAATCTAAGATGCCTCTGATTGGGGCCAACATTTATTTAATGGACACTCAGGATTTTCTTGGCACCTCAACGGATGAAAAGGGCTCATTCATCTTGTCCGAAGTCCCTGTTGGTCGTCAGCGACTGGAAGCAAGCTACATTGGCTATGATTCCTATCAGGTCACCGCCCTAAAAGTGATTAGCGGTAAGGAATCTGACCTCCTGATCGAATTGACCGAATCCACGAATGTCCTTTCGGAAATCGTAGTTCGAGCGAAGATAGATAAGATGTCGCCACTGAATGAAATGGCAACAATCAGTGCAAGGGCATTTACCGTTGAGGAAACCAGTAGATATGCCGCCAGCTTTCTCGATCCAGCCCGCATGGTTAAATCCTTTCCTGGCGTATCCTTCATTAATGACTTGGAAAATGAGATTATCATAAGAGGAAATCCACCCGTCAGTTTGCTTTGGCGCCTAGAAGGAGTGCCCATTCCTAATCCCAATCATTTCGGAACTGTTGGGAGCAGTAGTGGAGCCATTAGCATGTTAAGCAGCAACACAATGGCCAATTCTGATTTCTTTACCGGTGCTTTCCCCTCGGAATATGGCAATTCTCTATCGGGTGTATTTGATCTAAAAATGCGCCAAGGCAATGCCAGCAAACCAGAAACTACCTTACTGATTGGCTCTTTGGGGATTGATTTTGCTACAGAAGGGCCACTGAAGAAAAGCAATGGAAGTTCCTACCTAGTCAACTATCGCTATTCCAGCTTGGCACTTTTAGACGCCATCGGGTTAAATCCAACCCAACTCCAGTCTATACCAAATTATCAGGATCTTTCCTTTAAGCTCCATTTTCCTACTGAAAAAGCAGGGATATTTGATGTGTTCGGTCTAGGAGGATTCAATTTTGATGGCATTGAGGTTGATCTTCGAGAGCAAAACGATCCTGATGACTATTTCGAAGAGTTTGACAAAAACACCTTGGCCATTGCGGGTGTTTCTCATCTTTATTCTTTTAGCAGCAAGGACTATCTAAAAACTACCGCTGCCCTATCCTTTAACCGCTTGTATTACGAATTCAATCGTTTGGAGCAAGCTCCTATATTTCCGGAAGTCAATCTAGAGCGGGAAAGCTATCGCTACTTGCAAGGTACGCTCAACCTTAGTTACACGCGCAAATTCAACGTACACCATCATCTCCGGATGGGTTTCACTGAGAATGCAACGCAGCACAATTTGCTCTTCTCTCAGCTAAATCTAAATAGCCAGGATTCGATCTACTATTTACTGAAAGACCAAGGTATAGAGCATTTACTACAGTCCTTCGTGCAATGGCAGATCCGTCCGAATCCGTCCTGGACTATCAACTTAGGCTTTCACCAGCTTTACCACAGTCTGAATGGGGCCAGTAGTACAGAACCGCGGATTGCCCTCAAGTGGCAGTTCTCTCCGCAGCAAAACCTATCGTTGGGCATCGGTAAACATAGCCACGTTGGAGACATTACTACCTATTTGGCGAGGCGATTTGACGCGCAAAATCAAGGGGTTCAACCCTTCAGGAATTTGAATATTCCGAAGGCCTGGCACTATATCCTGGGCTATCAATGGCGATTTGCCAAGGATTGGCATTTTAAGGCGGAGGCTTATTACCAGTACCTGTTCGATGTTCCAGTTTCTACCTCTAGTGAATTCCCGCTCAATACCACCTTTAATATTGCAAACAACTATGACGTCCTGAATTCTGTAGAACTGGATTTTTCTAATGCGGGCACAGGAAGAAATATTGGCTTCGAATTCACCATTGAAAAATTCTTCTCCAAACAGTATTACCTGCTGTTCACAGGGTCGGTCTACGATGCCAAATTCCGGACCTTTGACAATCAATTATTTAGTACAAGGTTTAATGGCAATTATATCTTCAACTTCACCAGTGGAAGGGAATGGCTACTAAGAAAAAAGGACATCTTTAGTTTGAATACGCGGATTGTACTTGCGGATGGGAATCGATATACACCGATTGATTTGGAGGCATCCCAAGAACGTGGTCGTACGATCTTTCGTTCAGACTTGCTCTTCACAGAAAAGGCCCCTTTATACTTTAGACCTGATCTAAGTCTCACTTATACGATGAATAAGAAGAAGGCCAGTCATGCCTTTCAGATCGATATACAGAATATAATCCACCTGCGAAACACCTCTGGCTTTTACTATGACCGGGCCTTTGAGCAAGTTTTTCCGATTCTCCACACCGGAATAATTCCCGTTGTCTATTATCGCTTAAGTTTTTAGCAGGCGGCTAGTTTCCCGCTTCGTTTTTATTTAAAAGGTCAGGCCTACGATCCTGGGTCCGCTGTAGAGATTGTTCGTAACGCCATTTTTCAATTTCTTTGAAATTTCCGGAAAGCAGTACATCTGGCACTTTCCATCCCCTAAATTCAGCTGGACGTGTATACACTGGAGGCGCGAGGAGGTCATCCTGAAAAGAATCAAACAAGGCAGAGGTTTCATCATTGAGCACCCCTGGTAACAATCGACCAATGGCATCTACCAGGACGGCAGCAGGTAATTCTCCCCCTGAAAGCACGTAATCACCAATGGAGATCTCTCGCGTAATGAAATGGGTCCGAATTCGTTCATCAATGCCTTTATAATGACCGCATAAAATCATAAGATTCTCTTTCATGGATAGCTGGTTACAAATACCTTGATCCAGTCTTGATCCATCGGGCGTCATATATATGATCTCGTCATAGGTTCGCTCGGCTTGCAATTGCTCAATACAATTCACCACAGGTTCCAAACGCATTACCATTCCCGCTCCCCCACCAAATTGATAATCATCCAACTGCTTGTGCTTACCCAGTCCATATGCCCGCAAATCGTGTATATGAACTTCCAGCCGCCCCTTTTCTTGAGCACGCTTCATGATTGAATGTTCCAGTGGGCTTTTCAATAATTCCGGCAGCACTGACAATATATCTATCCTCATAAATCGTTAAACCTTTATTAAAGTAATTGACTGAGCGAGAATAAGCTCGTATCTTCTGGAAGTATGTTTGGCATCCACTTTTTGACTGTTAAAGCAAGCGCCAAGCATACCCTGAAACATTACCCTTTTAATACATCCGACCATGAAAAGCAACATTGAAAAAGCGGTAGCTATTATCGCTTCCCTCAGCCTTCTTTTGGGCCTAAGCATCGGCCAAATCCACCAGCAACAGCAAGAAATCAAACAGCTCAAGGCTTCTCATTCTTCTTTTGATTCAGACCACATTCGGATCATGATTGACGGTGATCGGCTTATTGAACTCTCTACCATGAACGATGCGCTGGAAAGAGTGGAATATAAACTTAAGGAAAAGGAGGAAAAGCTCCGGCATTTCCGCTGCCGAATTGGCCGCCATGCTGAATAGCTAAGTTAGCACCTGGACTCAACACAAAGGGCGCTGAAAGATAGTCAATCATTTATCCTTCAACGCCCTTTTGTCATTTATAGAAGAAGGAATTACTTAATTCCTAAAAGCTCTACTTCAAAAACCAAGGTAGAAAATGGCTTAATGGTAGGTCCAGCTCCTCTGTCACCGTACGCCAAGTTATAGGGAATAAAAAGCTTCCACTTAGATCCCGTTTGCATCAACTGCAAGGCTTCTACCCAGCCAGAAATAACCTGTGTCACGCCAAATTCCGCTGGAGTTCCTCGTTGAACTGAGCTATCAAAGATCGTTCCATCCAATAAGGTGCCATGATAGTGAACACTAACTTTATCGCTTGCGGCAGGCTTAGGGCCTGTCCCTTCTTTCATGATCTCATATTGCAAACCACTAGGAAGTGTAGTCACCCCTTCACGTTTTGCATTCTCTGCCAAAAACTTCTTCCCGGCTTCAATGGTACCAGCATGAGCCTTTGACTTCTGTTCCGTTAGGTATTGCTGTGCAATTTGGTTGGCCCTCTCGGCAGAGATCTGTAAGGCATTTCCTTGCATGACATCTGCTAGCCCTTTCGCAAAGTCAGATCCATCCAGATCATTAAAACCTTGCTGCTTCAGATTTTGGGCTACCAAAACACCCATGCTGTAACTTAAAGAATCCATTTCTTCTTGTGCATTAAGGATTAAAGTGCCACATAAGGCACCCATAAATAAAATATGCTTAACTAGTGTTGTCGTTGGTTTGCTGTTGCCGCCCTTCAAACGGCGCACAAAGGTCAGATATTTTAAACGATATTACAAATCCGATTTATTCTTCTCCCCAGCGATAAGTATCGAGATCAAATCCGGCGAGGTCTAACACGCGATCCACCACCGTGGCTGCAAGCGCTTCGAAATCTGTAGGGCGACTATAAAAGGATGGGCTAGCGGGGCAAATGATCGTCCCCATCTCGGTAAGGCTTTTCATATTGTTGATATGCAGCAAGCTGTATGGGGTGTCCCGTGGAACCAGGATCAATCTCCTTCTTTCTTTCAAGATGACATCCGCAGCTCTCGTGACTAGATCATCTGAAATGCCATGAGCTATCCTTCCCATCAACCCCATAGAACATGGACATACCACCATGGTCTCGTAGCGGGCCGAACCCGAGGCGAAGGGAGCCATAAAGTCCTTTTTTTCATAAAAATCGAAAGGGTATTGATCATAGTTTCTATCGCCTAGTTCATACTCCCAATTGAATTTGGCGTTGTCGCTCATAACTACTCCGACGGCCGTCCATTGATCAGACATTTGCTGGAGACGGTCCATTAAGACCTTAGCATAAATGGAGCCACTAGATCCTCCAATCCCTAATACTAACTTTTTCTTCATACGTCTTTTTCTGTTCGCTAAACCGCTCTTGTCCGCCCCCCTACAGATCAAAGGGTACAGGCGTTAAATTTATCTTAATCAAAAAATATGCCTTACCTTTAATTCGTCATAAGCGGTATATTCAAGCGGCTGTTGAAGGAAGCACCTTTAGCCTCCTTTGCTAATCCCAAATAAAAATAGAATAAGATGAGAAATGTTTTTAGAAGTGCCCTGATTCTTTGCCTTGGATTGTCAAGTCTTGCATTTGTATACCCCATTGACAATCCTAGTGATGAGGAAAATGAAACCATCACCTGGTATTCCTGGGAAGAAGCTATCGAATTACAGAAGGAGAATCCAAAGAAGTTGTTCATTGACGTATATACCGATTGGTGTGGATGGTGCAAAAAAATGGATAAATCCACCTTTAAGGATAAATCCGTAGCACGAATAATGAATAAGTACTTCTATGCGGTGAAATTCAATGCGGAACAAAAAAATTCCGTTGAATACAAGAACCATACTTTGAAATACATTCCCAATGCTGGGCGAAGAGGAGTACATGAATTAGCCTATGCATTACTGGATGGCCGAATGGGCTACCCTTCTTTTGTGTACTTGGATGAGAATGGCGACAGAATCACCATTTCTCCTGGTTACAAGGACGCCAAAACTATCCAAAAGGAGCTAACCTATGTTGGTGGAGAACATTACAAGAATCAGAATTTCAACGACTTTAGCGCTACGTACGGAAAGTAGAGTTCTCTTTTCGTACTTTTGCAAATGATACAAGCAAAAGGCTAAGTTCTCGTCGAACTCGCTGATTTGCACCAAATTAAAGAAAGGATCCACTGCTGTAAGGGTAGTAGATCCTTCTGAATTTTAGCCCATTTTATACCACTTAGTTAACCAAATTATAACACCACAGATGGATCACATCGACATTGAAAGCAATGAGATTTTACGACGCCTCCCCCCTCACCTGAAACAGTTTATCAAACCACAGAATTACGAAGATTATAGCCCTATTGACCAAGCCGTTTGGCGCTACGTGATGCGCAAAAATGTAGACTATCTGTCCAAAGTGGCACATCACTCCTATTTGGATGGCCTAAAGAGAACTGGAATTTCTATCGAGCGCATTCCTAATATGTACGGAATGAATCGCATCTTGAAGGAGATCGGCTGGGCAGCCGTAGCGGTGGATGGATTTATTCCTCCAAATGCTTTTATGGAGTTCCAGGCTTATAAGGTGTTAGTTATTGCTGCTGACATTCGTCAACTGGAAAATATCGAGTATACGCCAGCTCCAGATATCATCCATGAGGCTGCAGGGCACGCGCCGATCATCGCCAATCCAGATTATGCCGAATACTTGCGAAGGCTGGGAGAAATCGGGGCAAAAGCCATTCTCTCTGCGTATGATATTGAATTGTATGAAGCGGTAAGAAAGCTATCCATCTTAAAGGAGGCAGCCAATACGCCAGTAGAAGAAATAGAAGCAGCCAATGCGGCTGTAGAAGATCTCCAAGGTCAATCCGTAGATTTTTCGGAAATGGCCAAAATCAGAAACCTCCAATGGTGGACCGTGGAATATGGCTTAATTGGGTCTCCAGCATCACCAAAGATTTATGGAGCTGGTCTCTTGTCTTCTATCGGGGAAAGCACTTGGTGCATGACGGATGAGGTGAAGAAGATCCCCTACTCTATGGAGACAGCAAGTCAAGGATTTGATATTACGCAGCCGCAGCCGCAGCTTTATGTGACGCCGGATTTTGCTTATTTGATGGAAGTCTTGGAAGAATTTGCCAACACCTTAAGTGTTCGACAGGGCGGTCATCGGGGCTTGGCCAAGTTAATCGAATCGGGTATGGTGGGGACTATTGAATTGAGTACAGGATTGCAAATATCTGGAAAGTTCAATCGGATGATCCAGAATGAAGAAAACGAAGTCGTCTACTTTCAAACGGAAGGTCCGACCGCCCTCGCCTATCGCGAAAAAGAATTGATCGGCCACGGCACTGCCCAACACCCCAATGGCTTTTGCTCTCCGATTGGAAAGCTCAAGGGCATTAATTTGGCCATTGAAAACATGGGACCGATTGACCTGAAAGCCTACAACTTCTATGATGGAAAGCGATTGTCTTTTGAATATGAAAGTGGTATTCATGTGGAAGGATTAAACGTGACCGGGATACGCTCCATTCAGGGAAAGTTGGTCTTGATTCAACTGGTGGACTGTACAGTAACTTACGGAGATGAAGTGCTATTCACCCCGGAACAAGGAGCCTTTGACATGGCCGTAGGAAAGGAGGTAGTATCAGCATTTGCAGGGGCAGCCGACTATAATTCCTTTCCTAATTTATACCATAAATCAAGCACGGAAAGTATCAAGTCCGCCAAGAGTGCAGATCGTCTTGAACTAGAGGGCTATTACGGTCGGATTAGGACGGAAAGAGAACGGGAAGCAGGTATGGAGGAGAAGGTGTTACGGGATACCTTTCAAGTTATCCGGGAAAAATACCCGCAGGATTGGTTGCTTGCTCTAGAAATCCTAGAGTTGGCGAGTGATGATGAATTGAAAAAAGCTATCTCAACCTATTTGACTGCTCTTGGTCAAAGGCGACCAGTAGTAAAGCATTTGATCGAAGATGGAATACAACTAATCCCTTCTCCTTCTTCAGCTGGTGTTAGTAACTAAACCGTGGGTCTAAAGGATGGATAGGCTTGCAGAACCTGTATGTTGTCCTAGAGAAAAATGCTGAGGCGCTAGATATCTCGCATTTCTCGTGTCATTTTTTCCAACTCGAGCTTGAGCAGTAGGGCATCATCTACAGTTTGGCTGAGAAACATTTGAGTGGATAGATCTCTAATGGTATTCAAGTAGTGTGTATCCATCTCTACTTGGGTACGTAACTCTTCCATTGCGGCTAGCTCCTCGTAATGATTCTCTTTCAATTGTTCCAAGGCCTTCTTCTTATTGACAATCTGGCGAGCTATACTATGGTTATGTATCAAAACTTCCAGCTTTTGCACACAAGCTCGGAAGAATCCAAGTTTGGTTTCGCGAAGCTTCAACTCGGAACGGAAGGCTTCAATCAAGGTCTCTCCTTCGTGCTTATGTTCTGGAGCTATTTCAATGCCCGAGTCTAGATCTCTTTCCAACTCTCGGATATCCTGCTTAATCTGCTCCAACTCTGCTTTGTTCTTCTCAATCTGCTGGAGACAATAATCTATTCTGCTACGAACTTGTCCTTCCGTGGAACGCCTGTAGGCTTGTTCCTTCTTTCGCTTCTTGATATATGAAATGGTACCAAGTATCGTCAGCACTGCCGCTCCTACCAATAAACCCGCTATTAGGATCAACCTTAGGAATGGAAAGAACCGAAGGAATACAAAAGAAAGTACAATGACCAAAATACCTATCCAGAGAAGCTTTTCATTTCTGTTCATGCCCATATAAAAGCTGTAGGATGAATTTAGTTAAGAAAGCATCACCCCTCTTTGTTGAGGAGTATTTCTGAGGCTTTTTTCAAGCCACCAGCAAAAAAAAATCCTTTTTTTAAACACTTTATCGATTCCTATGTTTAAACAACAGTTCCAGAATCGCTAATGTTTTTTGTTTGTTTATAGTTATGCAGGTGTTTCGTCTATTCGAAACACCTTTTTTTATACCAACTCGTCATCTCTCCACCCCTTTCGCTGAGGACGGATTTCTCGCAATTCAAGTTGCTCCTCATCTGAGGAATGTTGAACCGAATCTTCAACACGACGCATTCTGGCCAATTCTTTCTGCATCTCTCTTTCCTCCCAGTCCGCTGAACCTAAATTTTCGGACCCAGGTAATCCAAAGAGCTGGAAATACTTGATCAAGATAGCAATTCCCCACCCCATCATAGGCCACATAAACCACCAGCTACCCGAAAAGGTCACCATGTTCAAGACCACAAAGAAAACACACATCACCAAATAGGAGGATAGACCTTTATAGAACTTTTTCTTTTCAGATACGACCCTTCTTGCTTTTTCGTATTGATAATCCATAGATAATAAGCATTCTCTTTAAGGAGATTATGGTAAAATCAGTGAAATGACTCTACTATTCATTCCCCTTCAAAACCCAAGAAAAAAGCATATTCTTGCTAACAAGAAATATAAAGCTATTATCGCAAAAAATCCGCAAAGCCCACATTATTTTAGACTATCAGCTGCTAAATTTCGGTGAAAAAGCATCTTACCAAAGTAAGCGCAAAGTGTCCCCAAGCCTCCGAAAAGTCCTCCGAAGAGAGCTGTCAGAAGTAGCAAGGTCGTTGCCGACTGGCCTCCAAATAACGCTCCGATTCGACTGGCCATCACGCCTCCATTCTGCAGATTCAACCAAAAAGCATATCCTCCCCAAAGTATTGCTCCACCTAATATCCCCACAGCAAAAGCTTTGACAGCCCCCTCCGTTGGCAAAATTAGGCCTACTACCAGACCCGCACACCAAATAGCCCACCAGGGTAGAAATTGGTGCAGAAGTGCTCCAAGAGCGATCATTAAAACTACAAGTGCTAGATTCCGCATTATTGAATAGTATAGGTGATTAATGGTTTGACTCTATCATCATTCGGGTCTTTCATGAGATACAAGGGATAATACTCCCCTTTAGCCCAAGTTTCAATCGTATTGTCATAGAAAGCACTGCCTGGATTTCCGGATTGTCCACCAGGAAAAACACCGAAGGCTTCCACTTCCTCACCAAGGGTTACGATCATCCGCCATGAAGGCCCATGACGTGGCTTAATGGCATTAGGTGCATCACCTGTCCCGCCCGTGTAGACCAAATCCGAATCGAAGGCCTGAATTCGGCCCAGGTGTCCGATCTTGGTGCCTTTGTGATTGCCCCAATCAAACTTGGGATCCTCAAGTTGGTCTTGATAAGCTTCAGCCATCTTTGCAAAAGCTTGCTGAATAACGGCAGAGGCCTGCTCTACCCCCTCTGTTTCCTGAAGATCAAAAATGGGGTGATCCGGGTTTTCCTCCAGCAGGCTAATGAAACGCCAGGCCTCTGGGTACAGGATATCCATTTTTTCACTCGGCTCTTTCCATTCATCAAAGGCTAGCACAAAACATTCGCTAAACCACTTATCAAATAGAACTGGTGCTTGACTATTGGCTTCGTAGGCAAAATCCCAAGCACGTAGGAGATCCAGTATTTCACTGCTTTTTCCGGAAACACTTATACTATCCATAGCACCAAGCAATAATGGCAAAGCCTCTCTGGCTTTCAGCGAGTGATTATTTAACTGCAAAGCCATCATATCCTGAACCTCAACATTCTCCATTTGCCCCAACTGCTCATTGATAAACCTTCCTCTATAGTCATCAAAACCACCTAGATAGTAATAGGGGTAGTCCGGGCTGGTCGAATGTTGATTGGCAGATGAGACAAAGCCACGAGTGGGGTTCAATACTTTGGGTACTTCTTCCCTTGGGATAAAGCCTGACCATGCATTGTCAGAACGGTTACCAGCCTGAACAAATCGGCCTTGCTCTGCTTTCTTGATCGGCAGTTTTCCGTTGACCTGCAGAGCGATGTCCCCTTCTTGAGAGGCAAATACAAAGTTTTGCGCAGGGCTATCATACCCAGTCAGTGCTTTGAAGTAGTCCGCTTTATTTTTCCCTTTCATTAAATAGTAAAAAGTACCCACTTCATAAAAGTCCTTCTTACCAGGTTTATCATGAGCGATCCAACGCATGGCTAGATCTTGGTAGGCTTCTCCATCAGCCTCGTAAACTACGGGGCCCCATTCGGTCAGTCTTGTGATTTCAATATGTGGCTCTTTTTGTCCTCGAATCTCGATTGTGTCTTGTCTCAGTACGACAGCTTTTTCTTTACCATCCATCCAATAGGCCTCCTTTTTCTCATCTACCCAATCAATTTCGTACCAATCTAATACATCATGTCCTACATTCGTCTGTCCCCAAGCAATATGCTCATTGAAGCCGATGATCACACCAGGGGTACCAGGCAAGGAAACGCCATAGGAATTGAGCTCTGGCGTATGCAATTGGATCTCAAACCAGATCGATGGTAGCGTCAACTGTAAGTGTGGATCATTGCACAGAATGGGGACTCCTCCCGCCGTCTTAGCACCTGCTACCGCCCAGTTATTACTCCCTAGGAATTCTGAAGGTAAAGGAAAGGTCTTATGCTTATAGAGTGCTCCAATAGCGGGTCCACCTTCTTCCGATTCACTCATAGCAGCTGGACCAAAATCCCATTCAACATCTGCAGGGATAATGGGTGATTGCTTCGGATTATATTCTGGAAAAAGAAAATCAAAGGTCTCTCTACCCCACTGCTCCAAGGCATTGCTACTGGCTAGATCCCGGTGTCGAGCACATAGACTCTCTGCCATACTCTTGAAGAAAATGGCTGACTTTAGGGAGGTCCAAGGTTCGGGCTCATAGTTGAGCAATTTGAATTCAATCGGATAATCGGCTGGTGACAGCTGTTCAATGTAGGCATTGACTCCAGCTGTATAGGCATCGCCAATTTTATCATCCAAAGCAGAGGTGGCGAAAGCTTCTGAGGCATTCTCTGCTGCCATCAACAAGCCTTTTTTCCGTTGTAGCTTATCGCGCTCTAGGACGCTAGGCCCCATAATGGCAGCCAGATGACCGCTAGTAGCCCTTACCGATATATCCATCTGCCAGAGCCGATGCATAGCCGTAACGTATCCTTGAGCAAAAAACAGGTCTTCATCATTCTGAGCAAAGATGTGAGGGACCATTCGCTCATCGAAAACGATACGGACCGGATCTTTGACACCTTCTAGATCAAGAGTAATCTCTCCCCCGTTCGTTTTTTCAGCATTTTGCCAAAAACCATCGAAAGGACTAAAGAGTTTTCCTAATGGTGGGAAAGGCAGTGAAAAGGGCTGATGCGAATGGCACAGAAAAAGTAAACTGGCACTAATGGCTGCCACAACCAAAAATTTGAATAATCGCATAGTAGGTAACTATAAGAAACTAATAAGAGACTTTTCCGAGCATCTTGGCTCAAACAGTCAGACCTGCCTCAAAGCAGAAAGTCCGTCTCGGATCAAAGTATAGGTGGTAAATATCCTAACCGCTAAGTGGTTATTGGTTTTCTGAGAAGCTTATTTAACTTATCAATTATAGTATAAGCTGTCCGTGGAGAATGGCACAGGACTAAGAATACTTAAAGGTAAAAAAATGCAGGAATTAGAACTGATGCTAGGCCAGATTCTACGATGTTTACGGGCACCGTATTGTCACAAAAAAACAAGGTTTTAATCAATAAAATTAACAAAAAAGAGCCCAAAAAATCCAATTTACTATGTCACAATTACAACTTCAATTATATGATTTTCTTTCCTGGCTCCCAGTGACGATCACAATACAAAAAAAACAAACTACAGGAATATAAATTAGATATATAAAACATTGACTATTAATAATTTAACAATAAACCATCAAAAAAAACATCAAAAAAAATACCCCAAAATGTTGCCAAATACAAAAAAAGGCTTTAATATTGTACCAGTCTTAAAAAGTAGTTTTTGTGTTTATTTGTTTGGGTTAGAGGCCCTTGCTTAACAACTAAGCAAGGGTTTTTTTTATGCCCCTCTTTTTGAGCTCCTCTTTTCTGCCGAATTTTCAGGATGTAACGACAATTCTTTCCGCTTTCCTACCTTGAATTTTAGCTTCACCTTTCACGCATTTTTGCTGCTTCAGTCAACTGTGCTCTGTCAAGCCTCTATTACAAGGAAATTAAAGAGAATTTGACCATAAGGCATAAAAAAACCCCTGGCTGGGCCAGGGGTTTAGATAACTAATTCCTACTGCTAAGCAGAGGAGTTTTAGTTATTGTTGTTATTATTATTAAACAAACCGTTGTCTTGCGTTGGAAGACCGGCTGGTTCAGCTGGCTTCTTCTCTACTAACCCTTTGATGGTCAACACGATCTCAGCTTCATTGGTATTAGTAGTAAGCGTCACTCTCTTTGTGAAAGGCCCAATACGCTTAGTGTCGTAGCGTACCTTAATTTCAGCTGTTTGGCCGGGTAGGATTGGCTCTTTGGGATAAGTAGGTACTGTACATCCGCAACTTCCTTTGGCATGCTTAATCACGGCTGGTTCGTTACCTACATTTGTAAACTTAAAGAAGCGATAAGGATCAGAATCCTGAACGATTTTACCGTAATCGACTTGTTTAGTCTCAAATTTCATAACCGGGCCATCCGTCGCTTCTTCCACTTGAATGGCTGGCGCCGCAGGAGCAGGTGCCGTTTTCTGAGCAGCTACAAATGAAAAAGCCATCACCAGAAGCGTAAGAACAGAAAGTAATTGCTTCATTACAAATAAATTTTTAGTTAAGTATCTGCAACAAAAATAGCTTAATTTCAAAGGAAATAAAAGTTTTATTTATAGCAAATAGGTTAATGAGTTGTTAACAGCTTGACTCAGCCAAATGCATTTCACTCTCCTTGATGAACCAGCTTATTCCTGTCTTTTACAATACGAACAAACATTTGTTTGCAAATGCTAATTTTTATACTTTTACCATGTATTCTAGTCTGAAAACCAAAATAAATTGTCTCGAGGCTGCTGAACAAAACATTTCGTTCTAAGTTTGAATAGGAAATTTATTTTAAATCCTTTTACATTTGCGCGCCGCTTTATGAATTGTTGAGACGTTATATCAGCGGCTTTTACTAAACGATACAAAATTCTCATCCCCAAAAAGCTCCAAACAGTAAGCCCAAAAGCTAAGAATTATGAAACTTGATTGCTAGGTCGCAAGATGCATTGCATCACGCGGTCCTAACCATTTGCTAATTAAAACCTGTAAAGCATGAAGTATTTCTTCTACCGAGCAAGTACGTTGCTCGTGGCGCTTTTATTTATTTCCCTGCAAGCCAACGCACAGTTCCAAGTAAGCGGGACAGTAAGTGATGAGGCTGGAGAAACCCTAATCGGTGTTTCCATCCTTGTAAAGGGTACCACGAGAGGTACGATTTCAGACATTGACGGTAACTATACTATTGATGTTCCTGGATCAAGTGCCGTCCTAGAATTCTCCTATACCGGCTTCAAAACTGAAACTGTTGAAGTCTCCCCATCCAACACCACGCTTAATGTAACCCTAAGTGAAGATATTACTAACCTGGCTGAAGTAGTTGTGACAGGTCTTGCCTCAACTATCAAGCGTTCTAACCTGGCCAATGCCGTATCCAAAGTTTCTGGCACCGAATTGACGGGTGTAACCACGCAATCCTCTGTGGATGGAGCGCTTTATGGTAAACTTACCGGTGTAAACATCGTGCAGAGTAACGGTGCTCCAGGTGGAGGTATCGCAGTGAGACTACGGGGTGTTTCTTCTTTAAGTGGTAACAACCAGCCGCTGATCATCCTTGACGGAGTATATATCACAAATGCTGAGATTCCTAGTGGTTCTCGTTTTGCTTCTGGTGCAAACTCTGGTACGGAGGAAGGTTCCTCTAACCGAATTGCAGATATCAACCCGGCTGATATTGAAAGTATTGAAGTATTGAAAGGTGCTTCTGCTGCTGCCATTTATGGTACTCGTGCAAATGCGGGTGTAATCATCATCACTACTAAAAAAGGTGTAGCAGGTAAAACGCGCGTTACCTTGAGCCAAGATATTGGATTCAACACCATCCAAAATAAAGTAGGTAGAAGATCTTTGGATTCTGAGGCAGAAGTTGCTGAGGTATACCCAAATGATCCTGATGCTCCTGCACAGTGGGCAGCAGCCAGAGCAGCTGGTAGGTTGTTCGACTATGAAGACGAGATTTATGGTGAGACGGGTTTGATCTCTGATACTCGCCTTAATGTTTCTGGTGGTAATGATAAAACGAAGTACTTCATCAGTGGTGCATACCGTACTGAAGATGGTATTATCAAAAACACCGGTTATGATCGTTTCACCACTCGGATGAACATTGATCATAAGATTTCTGATAAGCTAACGATCTCTACTACTTCTAACTATGTGCGCAGTGACGCTAGCCGTAGTTTTACAGGTAACGAGAACGAAGGTGGTCTTTCTTATGGTTATACCTTAGCCTTCACTCGTGACTACGTAGATCTATTCCCAGATGAGAATGGAGTATATCCAAATAACCCTAACTATGCGGGTAACCCAATCTTCGTAAGAGATCAAGCAAAGAATGAGGAAAGCAATAATCGCTTCATCCAAGGTGTGAAATTGGACTGGCAAGCCCTACAGAAGGACAACCAGGTATTGCGCTTCACTTTGAATGGTGGTTTGGACTTCTTGTTCAATCAAACCAATGTTTATGTTCCTGAAACGCACCAGGCACAGGTGGGACTAGATAATGGTTTCATTGGTGTAGGTAAAAACACGATCTTCAACTACAACTATCAGTTGTTCGGTTCTTATGACTACTACACTGATGGAGGTTTGAGCTTCAGCACACAAGCGGGTATCTCTTACTTGAGCTTTGATCGCGATTTCGTTTTGAACCAAACGACTCAGTTGATTCCACTACAAACCAACTTGACACAAGGGGGTACGCAAGAGATCAGCCAGCGTCTAGAAACTGAGCAAGAATTCGGTTTCATCGCACAGGAGCAGATCAACTGGGATGATAAATTGATTGCTACTGTAGGGGTACGTTTTGACAAGTCAAGCTTGAACGGTGATCCAAACAAATACTACGCCTTCCCTAGAGCCTCATTGGCAGCAAACATCGCGAACTTTGACTTCTGGAACTCTACAGACATTAGCCAGTTCAAACTGAGAGTAGCTTATGGTGAGACAGGTAACAGTGCCTCTTTCGGTTCTTTGTTTACTTCACTGTCACCTAACAATATCAACGGAGCACCTGGTTTCGTTATTCGTTCTCAACAAGGTAACCCAGATCTGATCCCAGAAACTTCTTCTGAATTAGAGTTTGGAACTGACCTTTCTTTGTTTGACAACAAGTTGGGTATCGAGTTGACCTACTACATCCGTAATGTAAAGGATCTTTTGTACAACCGTTCTTTGCCTAGTTCTTCTGGATTCACCAATGAAATCAGAAATGACCTTGATCTAGAGAACACTGGTTTGGAATTAGGATTAACCATCAACCCTGTTAGAACGTCTAACTTTGATTGGGTAACTAATGTTAACTTCTGGTTCAACAATTCTGAGATCACACTACTAGGTACACCTGGTAATGGTACGGACGCAGCGGATATCCCAAGTTTCGTTCCTCCTGGCGTAGCATTCGGTCTTGGTTTGGGTAGTTTCTACATCAACGAAGGCACACCAATCACTGCTCTTTGGGGTAGAGATGCAAACGGTAATCCAACTATTACTGGTGATACAGAGCCGGATTTCCAATTGGGTTGGTACAACCAATTCAAAATTGGAAAGCGCGTTGACTTCAATTTCTTGACACACTGGAAGCAAGGTGGAGATGTATTGAACTTGTCTCGCTTGTTGACCGATATCGGTGGGGTAACTCCTGAGAACCTATTAGACTTGGAAGGATTTATAGAAGATGCTTCATACTTCCGCTTACGTGAGGTAGGCCTTTACTACACTTTACCGTTTGAGTCAGATTACATTGAAAATATTCGCTTTGGTGTTTCTGGTCGTAACTTGATCACTTTGACAGACTATAGCAGTTATGACCCTGAAACCTCTACCAAAGGTGGAACAGGTCTATCTACAGGAATCGAGGTAACTCCTTTCCCAAGTTCAAGACAATTGTATTTCCACGTCAACTTCAATTTCTAAGAGCGAATTATTTCTATTAATGATCTTAACTGATAAACCTGGACAACAAACTTCGAAAGAAATGGATCGTGAGAATAGTAAGTTTGAGATGTCATCATTGACAGCAGGAGTTATCAAAAGCGTAAATAAAAAAAAGACCATCATGAGAAAAGCCTTTATATTATTATTGGGGCTGGCATTATATACTACCTCTTGTACTTTTGACGATCAGGTAGACCCTAACGCCCCGAGTTTGAACAGCGTTTTGAGTAACGCTTCTCTACAGGAGTTGAATCTCCTAGTGACTGGTACAGAAGCAGCGATGAGAAATGGTTTCGGTACTTTCTGTACTTCTTCCGGATCTATCGCACGTGAATTCTACAAGTTTGACGCTGACCCTCGTAACACTGAGGATCTATTGGGTAAGAATGGAACGCAGTTGGATAACAACACTTTCTATCTAACAGCTCCTTATAACACCCGCTATAGAGTAGTTAAGAATTGTAATATCCTACTAGAAGCGGTAGATAATACTGATCAAGTTACTGCCGCTGAAAAGGACGGATACCGTGGATTTGCCAATACGGTAAAAGCACACATGCTACTGCAGGTATTGAGTATGTTGGATGACAATGGCATCCGTATCGATGTAGCAGATCCTGAAAACATTGGACCATTCGTTGCTGAAGGGCAGGCATACAATGATATCCTTGCGCTTCTAGACCTTGGCTTTAGCCAATTAAGCGGTGCTTCTTTTGCTTTCTCTTTGTCTAGTGGATTTGATGGTTTCAACACACCATCTAGCTTTGGACAATACAATCGTGCGATCTCTGCGAAGACTGCACTTTATGCAGAGCAGTGGGATGAGGTAACCAAGGTGATCAATACTACTTTTATGGACTTAGGCGGTCCATTGGACGTGGGTCCTAAGCACGTGTTTAGTAACAGCTCTGGGGACATCCAAAACCCATTGTTCAAAGCTGCTGGACAAAGTGGTGACCAATTGGTAGTCCACAATGACTTCATCAACAATGCTACAGCTGGTGATGCTCGTCTATCTAAATTCCGTGCACGTATCAATACCCCTAGCCAGGATGATTTGAATGGAACACACGAGACTGCATTGTTTGCAACTTCAACTTCTTCCATCGATCTAATCCGTAACGAAGAATTGATCTTGATCTATGCAGAGGCTAGCATGCAGAACGGAGATCTCACTGAAGCTGTAAATGCTATCAATGTGATCCGTAATGCAGCTGGTATCGGTGACTATGCAGGTACAGTTGACAAGGATTCCTTGATCGATGAGCTCCTATACCAAAGAAGCTACTCCCTTTGGGGTGAAGGTCACAGAATGTTCGATATGCGCCGCTATGGTCGTTTGAACAGCAACTTCTTGCCAATCGACCGCGCAGGTGATATCATTCACACGAAATTCCCTGTTCCTTTGACAGAAGGATAATTGGATAAATGAGTCAGTTTACATACTGGCTTGAATAAACTGAATAAGAGCAGTATCTTTCAATAGGTACTGCTCTTTTTTTTGCGTAACGCATTTTGCGGTCCAAACTAATATGGACTTGAAAAACTGGCGAATTTCATTAGATTTGCGCACCCAAAAAAACTCCTTCTATGACCGATACCGTTCATCTCAATCTAATCGCCGAAAGAACTCAGTTGGCTAAGCACCGTGTCCAGAATGTGCTGGGGCTCTTATCGAATGGAGCGACCATTCCTTTTATTGCTCGCTATCGAAAGGAGGTAACTGGGTCGCTAGATGAGGTTCAAATTGCAGCCATCCAACAGGAAGCAAAGAAATTGGACGATCTGGCTAAGCGTAAGGACACCGTTCTAAATAGTATTGAAGAACAGGGCAAACTGACTGATGAGTTGCGCCGACGAATCGAAGCTTGCTATGATATGACGGTCTTAGAGGATATTTACCTTCCATACAAACGAAAGAGAAAAACGCGCGCCTCCGCAGCCAAGGAAAAGGGACTTGAGCCTTTAGCCGATCAGATCTTCTTACAACGGAACAACAATGTGGAGCAGCTAGCTTCCTCCTATATCACTGATGAGGTACCCACGGTGGAAGATGCCCTTCAAGGTGCCCGGGACATCATCGCAGAACGTATCAATGAGGATGAAAAGGTGAGAAACCGCGTTCGTTCCATCTTTCGTAGAGAAGCATTGATCACCTCCAAGGTGGCTCGTGGCAAAAAGGAAGAAGGCGCCAAGTACCAGGATTATTTCGAATTTTCAGAACCTTTGAAAAAATGTCCCTCCCATAGAATCTTAGCCATTCGACGGGGTGAGGAAGAAGGCTTTCTCCGTGTTAGTATCGGGCCAGATGAAGAGGAAGTGATGTATCAGTTGGAAAAGATGGTTTTGCAGGGTTATGGAGAAGCAACGGAGCAGGTGAAGTTGGCATTGCAGGATGGCTACAAACGTTTGCTCTCCCCTTCTATAGAAACAGAATTTCGCAATTTATCAAAAGACAAAGCAGACGAACAAGCAATAGAGGTTTTTGCGGAAAACCTTCGGCAGTTGCTCCTGGCAGCGCCCCTTGGTCAACAGCGCGTACTTGGCTTGGATCCCGGCTACCGAACGGGTTGCAAAGTAGTATGCCTGGACGAAAATGGAGATCTACTACACAATACCACCATCTACCCGCACCCTCCTCAATCGGATGAGTTTATGGCGAAAAAGACCTTGGTAGATCTAGCGGATCGCTTCCAAGTAGATGCTATTGCTGTTGGTAATGGTACAGCGGGTCGGGAGACTATGCAGCTTTGCCGGAAAACGGATTTTGGAAGGCGGATTGAAGTATTTATGGTGAATGAGGCGGGCGCTTCCATCTACTCTGCCTCGGCCGTAGCCCGTGAGGAATTTCCGGATCAGGACGTGACCGTAAGAGGAGCCGTTTCTATCGGTCGTAGATTGATGGACCCCCTTGCGGAATTAGTAAAGATTGATCCAAAATCAATTGGAGTTGGCCAGTATCAACATGATGTGTCTCAAAGCTCATTAAAAGAAAGCTTGGATCGGGTGGTTGAGAGTTGTGTGAATGCGGTAGGTATCAACCTGAATACCGCAAGTAAATCCCTGCTCGTTCATGTATCCGGCCTCGGCCCTACTCTCGCTCAGAATATTGTAGATTATCGCTCTGAGCATGGCACTTTTGCTTCTCGTGCTACCTTGAAAAAAGTGGCTCGAATGGGAGAAAAAGCTTTTGAGCAATGCGCTGGATTCCTTCGAGTTAGAGATGCTAAAAATCCATTGGACAATACTGGGGTGCACCCAGAAAGCTATTCAATTGTAAAGCAAATGGCCAAGGACTTAGGCTGTACAGTGGAAGATTTGATCCAAAAACCCTCTTTACGCGAAAGGATTGACCTCAAGCGCTACACCACGGATGCGGTTGGCTTACCTACTTTGAAAGATATCCTTGCTGAATTAGCCAAGCCCGGACTTGATCCAAGGGGTACGGCCAAATCCTTTGAATTTGCCAACATTCAGTCCATTCAGGACCTACAGGTAGGGATGGTGGTTCCTGGAATCGTGAATAACATCACCAACTTTGGTGCCTTTGTAGATATTGGTATAAAAGAAAGTGGCCTCGTTCACGTCTCCCAATTGGCGAATCGCTTCGTAAAGAATCCTCTAGATGTAGTCAGCCTGCAACAACAGGTGAGTGTACGGGTAATGAATGTGGATCTCAAGCGAAAGCGTATCCAACTCTCAATGAAGGATGCCTAGCCAAGAATGGTTTTTTGGGGTTAAATAAACTTAGCTAATTCAGTCAGCCTCCAATTCCCTAAGCAAGTCCGTCCACTCCTGGAGGTTTTGTAGTTCCTTTTGCACCCCCATGCGGATCACGTAGAATAGAATGGCAGCAATGAATAAATAGGAAATATCAATAAACAATACCATGTTGAGGGATAGGTTGTCTAAGAATTCTGGAGTGATTAAATAGAATCCAATGGTAAACACCCCTATGATGATCGGAGAATAAATGCGCTGGGTTTTCACTCGAAAAGCATGAAAACTGATGCTGTTATTGGTGTTCTCCTTAGAGTTAGATAGTGTACTGATCTTTTGAAGCTTAAGCAAGCTTATTATCTCGAGGATCACTCGAATGGTGAGCCCCCCAAGCATGGCAATCGCCCCTACCCTACTTATGGTCTGCTTCACCGGTGCTACATAAATGAAGAAGGCACAAAAGCCAATCAGGGTAAATAAGAGAATAGATAAGGTTCCGTACTGAAAATTTCGAGAAGCAGACTTCCGCTGTTTAAGGTTCTGTTGCATATCTTGAAAAGTGGGTTGCTGTTGCGCTAGTTTCTTCTGTCCAGCGTTCCAAACATTTTCTAATTCTGAAAATTCATCTTTCATCTCGCATCATTTCTAAGATTTTGCCCAATTTGATTTTAATCCGGTGAATCTTCACCCTGAGATTTGTCTCTTCAATTCCAAGTATTTCGGCTATCGTCTTTTGCTTCTCTTTCTCCAAGACCATCATTATGATGAGTCTATCCGTCTTATTCAATTGGCCGATTGCCTTGTATAGCTTCGAAACGGAATCATCAAGATTCGCATCTCGATGATCCCTATGAACGTGATTTAGTGCTTCTTTCCTCCTACTATCTGCCTTGATCTGACCTAGACAGGTATTCACCGTAATTCTGTAGATCCAGGTTTTAATGGATGATTCTCCTTTAAACTTCTTCAGATTCTTCCATATGATGATGAATACCTCCTGGCTAGCATCCTTGGCAATCTCTTCCTCTCCTTTAAAGTATCCGAAGCAGATCTGGAATACCATTGGATAGTATTCCTGATAGATCTCTTCGAAGGTATCTTTAATCTGTCCCATTCAAATGGAGGTTAATTTCGTTGATCATCCAAGGAAGATTGTCGTACATGATGAAGTGCCGAGACTTAGGAGCTACTTTGACGGTTTTTGTTCCTAAGCGCTCATATTGGCTATTGATGTTCTTCAGTACCATATCCTCTCCGTACGGTTCAGGCGCCACCAAAATAAGACACTCTGCTTTGATCTTCTCCAGTCCGGGTCTAGCATCAATCTTCAATAAATCCGTATATCCGTATACATAGGTTTTTCGATCCGCCTTAAGTATCCAATCCAAAATCTTGGTAACCCCAACAGAATCCTTGGTCATGTTAGAAGCCATATTATAGGCATAGCCTTTAAATCCTTCCTCCTTCATGTTAAGTACTTGATTGTTGAAAGGGCTTTCATATTGCAAAGCTTCTGCGGGTACACCGGGCATCATAACCTCTCGCATGCACGGAAGCGCATCAATGATCACCAGTTTATTGACCTGATCCGGTAGCTCCATCGCTAGATCCAAAGCCAGGTTTCCTCCCATACTATGCCCAACTATGGTAATTTCGCCCAATTCTTGCTCTTGAATGTAGGTTTTAAGATCCATTTTAATGGTGGAGTACCAAGGCATCTCTATCGGATTGACCCCATCAAAACCCGCAAAAGTAAAGACGTGATTTTGACCTTTGATATCGAGTTGATCAATCGTTTCTTGGAAAATGGATCCACCAATGGAAAAGCCAGGAAAATAGAGAATGGCTGCCCCCTTACCTGCTACGGTAACCTGAAAGGAGTTTTTTTGAATGGTTTTTTGAGATGAAGCCTGGATGGTCAAAAAGAGCATCAGAATGGCTACGCTAAATGTCCTTTTCATAAAAGCTGTATGTTTTAATTTTTTACCCCTTAGAGAACAAAAGGCTCAAAATGTTACATCGGCTTCAAAAAAAATTTCAGCGCACTCACTTTTTCAAGCAAGCACAAAAAAGAAGGGAATGATCGATACTTATCTCGATCACTCCCCTATCTATAGTTTAGGAAGCCCCTTACTGAGGCCATCCTTTTACTTATCTACTTATCGGTTTAAATCACTAAGAGTACATTAATAATTTAGGTGCCGCGGCCTTGATCTCGGCACTTGCCTGGCTGGCATATTGCTCAAAATTGCGATGGAAAGTCTTGACTAGGAAAGTAGCCTTACCGTCATAGGCAACTTGATCTTCCCATACATCTCTTGGATTTAGCAATGCGGAGGGCACTCCTGGACAAGTGGTAGGAATAGCCAATCCGAATACGGGCTCTTTGCTAAACTCGACTTCTGCTAGATTCCCCTGCAAAGCAGCAGAGATCATAGCTCGAGTATGACTCAAAGAAATACGATGCCCCACCCCATAAGGTCCTTCTGTCCAACCCGTGTTAACTAGCCAGACATTTACCTCACCAGCTGATAGTTTTTCTCCTAACATCTCCGCATACTGTGTGGGATGCAAGGGCATAAATGGAGCACCAAAACAAGCAGAGAACGTCACCTGGGGCTCATCTACACCAGCCTCCGTCCCTGCAACCTTAGCCGTATATCCAGAAATGAAATAGTACATGGCCTGAGCAGGCGTGAGCTTGGAGATCGGAGGTAATACACCGAAAGCATCACAGCTCAAGAAGAAAATGTTCTTTGGTGCAGCTCCTTTGCCAGAATCCAGTCGGTTAGGAATGTGATACAGCGGATAAGATACTCTGGTGTTTTGGGTTATATCTGCACGTCCGTAATCAGGTCGCTGAGAGTTGGGAATGAAGTTTATATTTTCAAGTATCGCTCGGTGGTGGATCGCCTGGTAGATGGTAGGTTCCTTTTCCTCGCTAAGATCAATCACTTTCGCATAGCATCCTCCTTCAAAATTAAATACTCCGTCATCAGACCAGCCATGTTCGTCGTCTCCAATCAACATCCGATCTGGGTCCGCAGATAAGGTGGTCTTTCCTGTCCCGGATAAGCCGAAGAAGATGGCAGTGTCTCCATCTTGTCCAACATTGGCCGAGCAATGCATGGGGAAGATCTTGTACTGCACCGGCAACAGGTAGTTTAGGACAGAAAAAATGCCCTTCTTAATTTCACCTGTGTAGCCCGTGCCACCGATCAGGATCTGCTTTTTAGTGAAGTTGATGATGGAAAAGTTGTGTTGACGTGTACCATCAATAGCAGGCTCCGCCATAAAAGAAGGGATGCAGATCACCGTCCAATCTGGAGTAAAATGCTCCAGTTCACTAGCCGATGGACGGATAAACATATTGTAAGCAAACTGATTACTCCAGGGAAACTCCGTCACTACCCGAAGAGATAACCTGCTAGCCGGATCTGCTCCAGCAAAGGCGTCTCTGACAAACACCTCTTTCCCTGCCATAAAGGTGTTCATTCGTTCAAAAAGTCCAGCAAATTTAAGGGCTGAAAAGGGCTGATTGATCTCTCCCCAGTCGACTGTACTGGAAGTGATCTGGTCTTTAACAATAAACCGGTCCTTAGGAGAACGGCCTGTAAACTCACCCGTTTCTATTGCCAATGCACCATTATCGGCTAAGACGCCCTGCCCCTTTCGAAGGCTTGCCTCAACCAGAGCCTCTGGGCTCAGATTCCAATGAACTTGACCGAGTTGGTCCAAACCGATGTCAGCCATTTCGGCTTCTACATTTTTGATACCGAAGATTTCCATCATTGTTGATTTAGGATTAGTGAAATCTGACGCAAATGTATATATTTTCTCAATTAGAGAAAATTTCTCTAACAGAAATTTTTCCCTACTTCTATGTATATTTGTTACATCAAGTGACAATGGTATGTTGAAAGAAATCGATACAGTAAAGTTGATCTTTGGCTTAAAGATTCAGCAACTGCGGCGAGACAAAGGCTTGTCCTATCAGCAGTTATCTGATCTGACGGGCTTGGCTATCTCCTATCTACATAATATTGAAAAGGGAAAAAAATACCCCAAGACGGATAAGATCCTCGTGTTGTCTAAAGCCCTAGAAGCCGACTATAACTATCTAGTCTCCCTAGAAGCCAATAAGAAACTAAAGCCGATTATCGACCTTCTACATTCCGATTTCCTCAAGATTTTCCCGCTAGATGATTTTGGTATCGATGTTTCTAAACTCATAGAGTTACTTTCGGTAGCTCCAGATAAGGTCAATGCTTTTGTTAGCACCGTACTCAAGATCACCCGTAATTTTGACATGCAGGGGGAAGATTTCTACAAGGTGGCCTTACGTTCCTACCAGGATTTGCATGACAACTATTTTGAGGAAGTAGAAGAAGCAGCCAATCAGTTCCGAAAAGACAATAAATTGAAGATTGATCAGCAACTCGATCAGAAAACACTGAAAAAGCTGCTGCGCAAATGCTTCACAGTAGAGTTAGATACCGAATACTTGGATAGCAAACCGCATTTGAGTCAGGTCTTATCTTACTATAGTCCAGCCAAAAAGCAACTTTTCCTGAAAGCGGATTTAGCCGACCCCATCACCAAGTTTCTCTTGGCAAAAGAAATCGGTTTTCAAGTACTTAAACAGCAGGATCGCCCCTTAGAGACTCCGCTCTTGGAGGTAGATAGTTTTGATAAACTCTTGATCAACTTCAAAGCTGCCTACTTTGCCGTAGCCCTGATCCTCCCAGAAAGTGTGATGATCGAGGAAATTGAGCGGATGGCGCAATGGCGAAAATGGGATAACGACGCCTTTCTCGATCTATTAAATCGATTTGGGGCCGCTCCAGGCATGGTGCTACAGCGCTTGGCCAATCTTCTCCCCAGACATTTCGATATCCGTGATATCTTCTTCATCCGCTTCTTTGCTCAACCCGATCTCAAGAAATTCTTGGTTACCAAGGAAATGCACCTTTCCCAATTGCACGATCCACATGCGAATCAGCTAGATGAGCATTATTGTAGGCGGTGGATTAGTATTAATTTGATTCGCCAATTAAAGGCCCTACCCAATGCAGAAGCTGCGGCGGGTCCGATTGCAGGGGTGCAAATCTCCAAGTACGTGGATACGCCCAATGCCTATTTCTGTTTATCCATTGCACAACCCAGCATGACCAACAGCGATGAAAGCTATAGCTTCACCATTGGCCTTCTGGTTGATGATAAACTTCGCCGGCTCTTCAAATTCTTGGGAGATACCGCCATCAAGCAAAAAGAAGTACACACCACTTGCGAACGATGCCCCATCTCGGATTGTGCCGCCCGTGTCTTTCCTCCCGTATTTCTTCAACAAGAGCAGCGGAGAGAAAAAACGCGGCAAGAGTTGCAACAGATCGAAGAAATGAAATCACTCCATAGCAGCTAATCTTACAAACCTTATGCTTGGAAAGAGGCTCGAAGATGCATTAAATCGAGTATTTAGGAAAAAAATGAGGGGCTACAATGACTACTTAGCTAAAAATATGGTGAAAAGTCTTTAGTATCTCCAATTTCTTTTCTTTTTCTAAATCAACCGTTTATATTTGTCGATCAAGTATATTCGCACCTATGCTTAATAGCAAAGCCCTACAGCTATTGCGAGCCTTGAATCGCTCGGAGCTAGAGCGACTTCGACGCTTTGCCAAGTCAACCTACTGCAACACGAATCAGAATGCACTAGAGTTGTTAGAGAAGTTAGTCCCGCACTATCCGCACTTCTCTGGGCCCATGCTAAAGAAGCGCACCTTCTACAAGGCCATTTTCCCGGACAAAGCTTACAACGACGCCTACTTTAGAAAGCAACTATCTGGCTTGTATCAGATGATTCGATCCTTTCTGGCTTTTGAAGAATGGAATGGTCACCGAGATCTACATCAGATCTACTTGCTCCGTCAATTGCGGCAAAGAAAGTTAGAAAATGTCTTTCAAATTCAGTTTGATCAAGCAGTAGAAGACTTGAATTTGGCGGGCGCTAGAAGCAGCAACTACTTCCAACAAGCTTTTCAATTGGCAGAGGAAGTTGCAGCCTCCCGCAATGGAACGGGAGATCATGAAGCTTATGCTGCTCAGCTGCAGCATCTAGATATTTCCTTTCTGATTAAAAGACTGAAAGTTATTTGTGATATGCTCAGTCATCAGGGCGTAGAAGATGGCAATATTTTGAGCAAATATCTTCATGCGCTCTTGGAGAAAGAGGGCAATAGCTACGTAAAGATTCCAGCAGTAGCAATACACTGGAAACTCTGCCAGGCTTGGGGTGAACCTGATGAGCCCTCCTTCTACTACGAATTTATGGAACTGCTGGAAAAGCACCTGTCCATCTTCCCGCTAGCAGAACAAAGATGGCTCTACGAACATGCAGAGCAATATTGCTGGTTGCAGTTGCGAGCTGGCTTTCGGGAATTCGTGGATCATCTATTCCTCGTTCAAAAGGTTAAATTAGAGAAAGGTTTACTCCTGCAAGGACAACAGCTGCCACCACAGCAGTTTCAGGATTTGGTAACGCTGGGATTACAACTACAGAAATTGAGTTGGGTCCGGCAGTTCATCGATGACTATCATGCACTGCTACCGGCAGGAGATCGGAAAGATCAGTTGATTTACCAGACGGCCAGGGTGGATCAGGCCGAAGGAAAATTGGAAGAGGCTACGGATGCCTTAACTGTGCACAACTTCAAACTGTCAGAATTGGCTAACAAGGCCGCACTACTGCACTTCCAATTGCTTTACCAAACGCAACGACATGCCCAACTTGGTGAGGAGCTAGATAATTGGCGCTTACGCTGGATGCGTTCCCCAGAACTTACCTCTGCAGAACGTCAGGCTTTACTTAATTGCATCAGCGTGTTAAAGCAAGTCCTTCGAATTCATAAGCAAGTGGACAAGGTATCCCCCGAGGAACTCAAGGTAAAATCCGATAAGCTCCTGGAACGAATCGACAACCTAAGCAACCTTTCCCTAGAACGCTGGTTGAAACACAATGTGCAGCGACTCCATTAATCTAAATCTCCAACTACTTCTTAACCGTCAATTTCGCTTTACTCGGTCGCTTATCCAATTCAATATCCATCAGCTGAAAGCGATTCTGCTCAGACATATCCAAGCGCCCGTAAAACCCGTCCTTATCCATATCTCTTAGCAAAACAGCTTCGTAATCTCCCTTTCTGAATACAGCTAGATAGTAAGTCACATCATTCTCCCGATACTTTTCAAAGTCAATGATGCGATAACCACTCTTGGTGCGCTGAAGAATTTCGGTATTGAAACGCTTGAGGTCTTTTTCTACCACTACATATGCCCGCTGTCCAGCAGAACCATAGTGGTATAGTGCCAAATATTGTACAGTATTGGAAGGTGTTTCAAAAACATCCAAATCGACTAAATAGAAATGATTCTGAGACATTTCCGCAGTCTTCTTCATAATGCCTTCCTTAGAATCCAAACGCCATACCTTATGCTGGGTATCTCCTTTGTACCATACCCCATAAAACTGCTGCTCATTATCGGTCAAAGCAATGCCTTCTACCTCTCCCATAACATATCCTTCTTTCACTTTAGCGCGCTTCTGTTCAATAAAACTCTTCCAACCATCTATGCGCTCCATATGATGTCCTAAATCACTTTTGACCCAGATAGACCAATAGTAGCGATCCGCACCATCTTTGGCGGTCTCTAACTCCATCAGCCGGTAGCCCATGGCCGTCATTCTTTTTTCTGTGACTAAAAGGGAATCCCAGGACTGGGCTTCATAGAAAGACAACTCCGCTTCAGTTTGATGAAGGACTCCAGAGTAGGTGAATTGAGCAAAAATAGAAGTGGCTGTGAATAGACACACGAGTACGATTACCGAAGTTCTCATGAGGTATTGATTTGTAGTTCTCTCACAATATGCTTGAACGCATGAAGATTTGTTACTAGATGAAGTTAGCAATTTGATCTGACTTCTCCCAGTATCAAAGCTCAGGTCGTTCTCCAATCCATCTGCGTCTTGCGACCTTCTGCCCTTCCTTACAGACAGATCGGTAGCATAGTGGAAGATGATGATTAATTAACACACGTTTCCATAAAAACCATCCTCAAAGTGGATTGATCACTTGTTTAGAGATGGTCTACAAACCAATACGAAATGAAAACCCGCCTTATTGTCTAGATTGACGAAAGCGCTGCTAAAATATCGGCACTAATGTCGTCAATATGTTCCAAGCCCACGGAAATTCTAATTAACCCAGGAGTAATCCCAACCGCCAATCGTTCCTCTTCCGTCAATTTAGAGTGGGTGGTAGTTGTAGGGTGCGTCAAAATGGTTCTGGTATCTCCTAAATTAGAAGACAAAGAGCAAAGCTGGATTTGATTCAAGAATTGCATGCTTTCGGTGATCCCACCTTTAATCTCAAAGGAAACCAATCCGCCACCTAACCTCATTTGCTTCTTCGCCAAAGCTACTTGCGGATGACTATCCAAGAAAGGATAGCGAACGGCCGCCACCTTGGGATGCTCACTAAGTCGTTCTGCCAAAGCCAAAGCATTCTTACAATGTCGCTCCATGCGCACGCTTAAGGTTTCCAGGCTTTTAGAAAGTACCCAGGCGTTGAAGGGCGACATAGCTGGCCCAGTATGGCGGCAGAAGCCTTGAATTTCGTCGATCAATTCTTGTTTTCCTACAATGATTCCGCCGAGCATTCGCCCCTGACCATCCATCCACTTCGTTCCAGAGTGTACTGATAGATCGGCTCCATATTTAATCGGCTGCTGCAGATAGGGAGTAGCAAAACAATTATCGACATTCAGGATCAAATTATGTTCTTTTGCAATCTGTCCTGCCTTCTCTAAATCTACCAGGGTCAAACCCGGATTGGAAGGGCTCTCCAAGACCAACATCCGAGTATTAGGCTGAATGGCCTTGTGCCAATTGTCAATATCTGCGGGTTCAACATAGGTTGAGCTAATGCCCCATTTGGGGAAAATCTTAGTCAAGACTTGGTGAGTTGAACCGAATAAAGCTCGAGAGGCCAATACGTGGTCCCCAGTTTTTAGAAAGGCAGCCATGCTGGCAAAAACTGCAGCCATCCCCGATGCGGTGGCGAATCCAGCCTCTGCCCCTTCCATCGCACAAACCTTGGCGATGAGTTCATCCGTATTGGGGTTGCTATATCGCGAATAGATAATTCCATCCGTTTCTCCAGCAAAAGTGTCCCGCATTTCTTCCGCATTGGGAAAGGTAAAGCTGGAAGTCAAAAAGAGGGGAACGCTATGCTCCCTGTACTGAGTTCTTTCTCGCTGTAACCGAATGGCATCGGTTTCAAAATGTTTTTGTTTGCTAGACATAACTATCGGATTGATTGGAGGTGTAGAGATTTACCTACTCAACCGTTTCACTTTATTATCTCCCAAGACCAAGAGATTTTGGCCGTTTTTTCGATAATCTTAGCGACGGAACAAAGTTTTTCTCCGGAAATGGTTACTGCTCTTTCTACTTTCTTTTCGTCAAGGTCTCCATACAAACGGTAATGCACATTGATGTCGGTGAACAGAGAGGGTACTTCCCCTTCGGCTCTATTTCCCTCTAAGGTAATTTTGATATCATCAATCTGCTGTCTCTGCTTGGTCAATAGGTGAATCACATCAATGGAGCTACAAGCCCCTAAACTACTGAGTAACATTTGCATAGGTCGCATAGCCTGGTTGCTACCACCCACTTTAGGAGAACCGTCGGTTTCAACCGTATTACCATCTTCATTGGTCGCCAACATGTGGTAAGCATCGTCTAATCTTGTCAATTCAATCTTCATTAGGATAGATTTAGTGGTGGAAAAGAAATCATTTGCCTGGGACAACATTATTTGGTAGGACTTAGTTGCACAAGGAATTTAAAGTAGCCCTAATCTGTCTCAGCAGCTACTTTGCCCCAGCTAATTTTCATATGGTTAAAAGGGTAAGAGAAGGCTACAATTCCGTCGAATATGGAATTATCAAATAATCGGCGCGAAATTGATGCTTTTTATCTTTTTTACAAAATTTTCGTCGACCCAAAGAAAAAAATTTGATTTTTCGTGGAATAGCTGATACTTTTGTCCTCACAAATCACTTCTTTGACGAGAATGGTTTTATAAAGAACGGGTGGAGAGAACGGGCTCTTCGAAACCCTAGCAACCTACCACTTCGGTAAAAGGTGCTAAATCCCGCCAACTTACTCAGATCGAGTACAGCTTGGAACTATAAAATCTAAATGATGAATTCACTACCTTTTTCTCTCATTTTCCCTGACCACCGAAACCGGCTCTCAGAAGCCCATCTGTACCGTAATCCTATGCGCCAACAGCGCTGTTGTTGCTGTTGTTGTAGCTGCTAATCTAACTACTGGCATCTAGTAGATGAGTAGGTTCTAGCATAGTCTAGTATCCTGTATTACTAGTTTGTCTTTAGCACGTTGATCAGGAATCTTATATCATTAACTGACTTTAAAATATTGAAACCATGTCCAATTTACGATTTGAAACCCTTCAACTACATGCAGGACAGGAAGAGGTCGAAGGAACAACTCGATCTAGAGCAGTCCCCATTTACCAAACTACCTCCTATACCTTCAAGGACTCTGAGCACGGGGCTAATCTTTTTGCCCTCAAAGAGTTTGGCAATATTTACACGCGGATCATGAATCCGACAACCGATGTATTTGAAAAGCGAATTGCTGCTTTGGAAGGTGGCGTAATGGCTGTTGCCACTGCTTCTGGACAAGCCGCGCAATTCCTGGCTTTGAACAATATTCTTCAAGCTGGTGATAACTTTGTATCCTCTTCTAATCTTTATGGAGGTACCTATAACCAGTTTAAAGTAGCCTTCAAGAGACTAGGTGTTCAAGTACGCTTCACAGAAGGAGAATCTCCTGCTGATTACGAAAAACTGATTGATGAAAATACCAAGGCAATCTACTTTGAGACCATTGGTAATCCAAGTTTTTCCGTTCCTGATTTTGAAGGAATCATCGGGGTGGCCAAGGCGCATGATATTCCGGTGATCGTAGACAATACTTTCGGAGCCGGTGGTTTCCTTTGCCAACCTTTGAAATGGGGTGCTAGCGTTGTGGTACAGTCTGCTACCAAGTGGGTAGGTGGACATGGTACTTCCATTGGTGGTATCATCGTAGATGGCGGTACTTACAACTGGGGTAATGGAAAATACCCTCAATTCACGGAGCCTTCTGAAGGATACCACGGCATGGTCTTCTGGGATATCTTTGGTTCGGAAGGACCTTTTGGTAATGTAGCTTTTGCCATTAGAGCTCGTGTTGAAGGACTACGTGACTTTGGTCCAGCTCTTTCTCCATTCAATGCCTTCTTGTTACTACAGGGCTTGGAAACCTTGAGTTTACGTGTGCAAAGAACGGTGGACAACGCTCTAGATTTAGCAAAATGGTTGGAGGCGCATCCAAAAGTAGCTTCCGTAACTTATGCCGGCCTGGAAGGCCATCCACAGCATGCACATGCTAAGAAGTATCTAACCAATGGCTTCGGAGGTGTTCTTTCCTTTACCGTTCATGGTCCAAAAGAAAATGCTACTCAGATTGTAGATTCACTCCAACTAGTAAGTCATTTGGCCAATGTTGGGGACGCAAAAACACTGATCATTCAACCTTCGGCTACCACTCACCAGCAGCTAAGCGACCAAGAGCAATTGGCAGCAGGGGTACTACCTACTTCTTTGCGAGTATCCGTAGGTATCGAACATATTGATGATATCAAGGCTGACTTCGAGCAGGCATTAGCCAAAATTGAAGTTGAAAACCCAGTCTTGAACTAGTCATTTTATGAACTGGAACTTCTTTAAGAAGTAATTTCTCTTCCAGCTCAAAGGCAGAAAGAAGCCTAGGCGGGTAGGCTCATTTCCTCCTGATCTAAGTTTCTTTTTGCCCTCCCTTTTATATTCAAACACTTTATGGAGCTACAAAAATTAAAGTATCCCGGAGCCTTTGAACTTGAATCCGGCAAGTCCATTCCCGAATTAACCATTGCTTATCACACCTATGGTCAACTCAATGCGGAGAAGGACAATGTCATCTGGATCTGCCATGCCCTTACGGCTAATTCGGATGCCGCGGACTGGTGGGAAGGTCTACTGGGTATAGACAAAACATTTGATCCTAACCGATACTTTATAGTCTGTTCAAATATGCTTGGCTCCTGCTATGGGAGTACCGGCCCTGCCCATACCAATCCAGACACCAATGAGCTTTACGGCTTAGATTTCCCCACCATCACCATTAGAGATATGGTGAAAGCTCATCAGTATTTGCGAGCGCAATTGGGCATTGACAAAGTCAAACTAATTGTAGGTGGATCAATGGGTGGTCAGCAAGCTGTAGAGTGGGCCATCACGGAGCCAGTACTTTTTGACAAAGTCTGCATACTTGCCTCTAATGCCAAACATTCTCCTTGGGGAGTCGCTTTCAACGAAAGTCAGAGAATGGCTATCCTGGCGGATTCGAGTCTTGATAAAAATGACCCGAAAAGCGGGCAAAAGGGGCTTGAGGCTGCGCGTGCCATCGCGATGCTTTCCTATCGTCATTACAAAACCTACCAACTAACGCAAAAAGAAGAAACGGAAGATAAATTTGAGGATTTTAGAGCTAGCTCTTATCAGCGTTACCAAGGGTTGAAGTTGTACAAAAGATTTAATGTCTTTTCTTATTTGAGCCTAAGTAAGTCTATGGATTCACACAACGTGGGTCGCGGCCGCGAAAGCATTGAGGCCGCTTTGCAAAAAATCTCGGCCAAGGCTCTAATCATTGGCATTACCACAGACATTCTCTTCCCTATTGAAGAACAGATTCAATTAGCCAAACATATTCCCAATGCACAGCTGGAGGTTATCACAAGCTCATACGGACATGATGGATTTCTAGTAGAATTTGAATCGATTAGCGGTCTGGTTAAACCATTCCTCGAGCAAGATGTATTGATAAATAACAAGAAGAACAAAGTGAACGACAGCCTGGTCACAAATCCCGTTGCCTTACCTGGCACAGAGGAGTTCTAAGTTAATGACCAGCGCACACTATCTTCCATCCCATTCTCATTTTTCGAACCCATAAAATTACCCACATGGCCATTAGATTAGGGGACACAGCGCCCAATTTCAAAGCTCAAACTACCCAAGGAGAAATTGATTTTCATGAATACCTTGGTGATGGTTGGGGCCTTTTCTTTTCGCATCCAGCTGACTTCACACCGGTATGTACTACTGAATTGGGTCGTACCGCAGCTTTACACGAAGAATTTGCGAAAAGGAATGTAAAAGTAATCGCCATTAGTGTTGATCCTTTGGACTCCCATCAGGAATGGATCAAAGACATCGAGGACACGCAGAGTGTTACTATGAACTTCCCTATCGTTGCGGATGAAGACCGAAAAGTAGCAGAATTGTACGACATGATTCACCCCAACATGACGGCTAAGACCACGGTACGCACCGTTTTTGTCATCGGCCCAGACAAGAAGGTGAAATTGACGTTAACTTATCCACCTGCTACGGGTCGTAATTTCCAAGAAATCCTTAGAGTAATTGATTCTTTACAGCTAACCGCTTACCACAGCGTAGCTACGCCAGCGGATTGGGAACATGGCGAGGAGGTAGTAATTCTTCCTTCTATTACCAATGAAGAAATACCAGAAAAATTCCCTAAAGGACATACGGAAGTCCGCCCTTACTTGAGGTTGACACCACAGCCGAATGTGGATTAAGACAGCCTTGCCAATATGGTAAAAGTCGAAAGCCCGAGCTCCTTTCAGCGGAGTTCGGGCTTTCTATTTATCGGATAATAGAAATGGTCCCGGTAGCTAGATCTTTACGCAAAAAGCCCGGATAGATTTCCCAAGAATAATCAATGGCATAGACATATACCCCGTTAGGTAAGGGTTGTCCATTCAAGGTCTTGCCATCCCAGTTCACCTCTGGCCCGGCGGCATGATACAGCATCTCTCCCCATCGATTAAATATCTTCAAATCAAAATCGCGGAAAAGACAGGTGGCATGTAATTCCAAAACATCATTGATCCCATCTCCATTGGGAGAAAAGGCATTCGGAACGAACATCGGACAAGGGCATTTCCCTAAATCGAGATTGATCTCGTAATGATAGGTCTTGTTACAGGTGATTACATCCACTTTATATTTTCCGGGAGCTTGTAATACACGATTGGGATCATTCGATCCATCACTCCATTCATAGATAGCCTCCTCAAATTCCGTGGTGAATAAGAAGGTGTCTGCACAAGCCACTAGAGAATCTAAAGTCATGAACTCCTCTCCCCTAGTCTTGTCGCAATACGGCCAGGGATTGAGTTCGATATCTTGGTACGCAATGTGGAAGGTATCAACCCGCTCGAAGTCCAAAGATCCTGCCGTCACATTTACCGGAGCTTGCTTTAATGGAGCTTGAGTTTCAAAGGTTTCTCCTAATGGAATTCCCACACAACCTAAGGCTGTATCCGGGGTGATCCGGAGCACATAATCGTAGGAGAATTCACTTTCATACTTCCCCTTCAAGGTGATCCCATTTTCCTCGTTTACGGTACATGAAGGATCTATAAATCGACCAAATTCACTCAATTCAAATTGGTACTGGGCAGTCACTTGACCTTTGTCGGACAGGAGCGTAATCATCGGCATAGAGGTAGACACTTCTCCTTCGGTAGCAGAATAGGTATTGGTAAAAGCAATTTCCCCGTCCATGGTAGCCGCAAGATCCGAAAATTCATAAGCTGCGGGTAATGCCTCCGATTGCCATTGTATCACACCGCCCGCCCCAATCATGGCTACGAATTGCTGTTGGGCTTCTACGGCCGTGAAGCTCACTGCATATCCTCCTTCTATAGCAATAGGTTGCGAACTAATCTCGGAATCTGAATATTGATTGGCCCAAAGCGGATTCCCATTGGGATCCAACTCATATAGGCTATTTCCATTTCGACAAATAATACCACCCTCAGTCGAAAAGGCGGCGCCACCATCTCCATCCTGTTCCGCGTAACGCCTGGCCCAGCGCACGCCTCCATCCAAGTCAGTCACTAAGACATAATTTCGGCTTTCGATATTATCCAGAAAGTTACCAAACAACAGGACCTGATCCTCCAGGATGTCAATGGAATAGCATCGATCATAGTCAGAGGTATGGTAGGCATTCAACCACAATATCTCACCGGTCATATCCACCTTTAACAAGAAGATGTCTTGTAATCCAGTGGCACCGGTAGCATAGATTCCTCCATCGGGTCCAACCGCGATGTCCTGCAGGAACAATCCAAAATTATCGCTCTCGAACAATCGCGACCATTCTACCTGCGCGCAAGAATCATACTTAACCATAAAGAAGCTGTGCTTTGCCCCATCCGTGAAGGGACGAGCCAAGTCATTGGCCACGACAAAGCCTTGATCTGGACAATCCGCGACACCACTATTATCCCAGGTCTCCACCTGGTCCATGATCTGTACAAAACTGTTTTGGGCATACGAAGAAAGGCAAAGGAGACACCCTATGAAAAGGTGTAAGGGTTTTAGGCTGTTCATCATTTCATGAGTTGTTACATAGGGAAAATGGAAAATAGTTCTTTGTGCATACTGAGGGTTACTGCAAAAGTGTGTTGAGCGATTAGGTTGGGTAGTCAAAGGTTTCAACAAAAGTGAAACCATTTTCCTTCATGTGTATTGGGTGGCTTTCTGGGGTAAGCGAACTGAGGATTAGTGGTTGGAAATGGAGTAAAGTTTGAAATGAAATACAATAGAACTTCACTCTCATGGGAATAAACAGCAATGCAATTGGATTTATTGCTTTCCCATTCAAGTATTTCGAGAAATATGACAAATTACGCTTATAAGATAAATGCAGGAAAATTACGGGCCTGACAAGAAGATATTTTTCCTTCATTCACTAGCTTTGCCCCGCTAAAAGCTTAAAGAAATCAACATGGACAAGAAGAAAGTCATTTTCATTGATCAAACGGCTCCGGTCCTTTGGGATCGCTTGATGGCTCTAGGGTATGATTGCCAAGATCATTCACAGCGTAGCCGAGAAGAATTACTTCCCATAGTAGGCGATGCTTTTGGTTTGGTTATCCGTAGTCGGGTCAAAATGGATGAAGCCTTTCTATCACAAGCCACTCAGTTGGAATTCATAGCTCGTTCTGGAGTGGGCCTGGAACACATCGATTTGAAGTATGCTGCCAGCAGAGGAATCCACGTATTGCCTTCTCCTGAAGGGAGTCGAGATACAGTGGGTGAGCATACCATGGGCTTGTTGTTGATGTTAATGAACAATCTGGCTCGAGCAGATCATGAAGTGCGAAATGGGCAGTGGATTAGAGAAGGGAATAGAGGGGTTGAATTGAAGGGGAAGACCGTAGGCATCATTGGCTATGGTAATATGGGTACAGCTTTAGCCCAGCGTTTGACTGGTTTTGGGGTTAAAGTTATCGCTTATGATAAGTTTAAATCCGATTATGGCGATGAGTATGCACAGGCAGTCGACCTCCCAAGTTTACAAGCAGAAGCCGATGTCGTAAGTTTGCATATCCCTTACCTCCCTGAAAATCATTACTTCGTAGACCGCGCTTTCCTCCAAGCTTTTGCGAAACCTATCTTCATTGTCAATACGGCCAGAGGACTGGTGCTGAATACCGCTGATCTTGTGGAAGAACTAAAAGCTGGAAAGGTGCTAGGCGCGGCTCTGGATGTCTTGGAATATGAGGACATGTCCTTCGTGCACCTGGATCCATTAAAACTCCCCGATCCTTTTCAGTATCTAAAAGAGGCCAGAAATGTAGTCCTAAGTCCCCACATTGCCGGCTGGTCCTTCGAATCTGAACCTGGACATGCCAGAGCCTTAGCAGATAAGATTGAGGGGCTTTTTCATGGCTAGATTTGAATCACCTCAAAAGATTCTCAGCATGATCATTGCAATTACAGGAGCATCAGGAGTTGGAAAGACTACGGTACTAAAAGAATTATCAAATATTCTATCAGGAGACGGGAGGGTTAAGGTCTTCCATTTTGATGACATGGAACTGCCAAATTGGGATGAATTAGATGATTCAAAAAAATGGCAACAGGAGGCCACTACAGAATGGATCGATAAACTTGTCCACAGTGCCAGAAATGATAATGCGCATATTTTATTCGAAGGATCGACCGAAATAAAATTCTATATAGAAGGATTCAGAAAAAATAGCTATCAAGATTACCAAATACTTTTATTTGACTGCAGCGAGGAAACTATGAAGCATCGCTTAATTGAAAGAGGTCAACCTGAATTATTTCATTCTAATATGATCGGCTGGTTAAACTATCTGAGAAGAGAAGCAAAGCGGGCGGAAGTGGAAGTCATAGAAACTGATAAAGCAACTGTCTCTGAAATAGTTCAGGCACTAATCGAAAAACTACATGTGAAATAGGTAAAGCTCTGGCTACCATAGGATTTCTATAGTAATGCCCTCCAGAAACTTTCAAGGCCAGCTTAATAATTACTCCTCCTCAGTCAATACCGTCCCATACCGTTGATGCAACCACCAGCTGAAGCTACCTCCCAGTAGATCGACCAAGAAATGTAGTAAGATTAACAACCATAAAGAGCCGGTAAGAACAAACACGTATCCAAACAATATGGCCATCAAGCTAATCTTCAACATGGCCTTCCACCCTTGATAGTAATGGACAAAACCAAAAATGATCGCCGGGAAAAGGATAGCCAGCGTTTGCGCTATATGAAGCGGTAAAAACTGCAGCAAAGAATAGAGGTAGGTGATGAAAAAGCCTCTAAATACGATCTCCTCACAGATTCCCGCACTGAGGCTAAGGAAGTTAAAGTGCAACCATTCCACATCCTTGGCAGGTAGAAAGGGCATATCACTTATCCAGCGTTGGAAGGTTTTTTCGCGCAGTGCCTTGGTAGCTAATTCCGAACCGACGTCCAAAAGATAGAGGATCACAAATACCGTAACTAAAATACTGGAAACACGATCCAGCGCAGGAGGCGGCCACCCTAATCCAATATCCATTACCATTCGATCGGAAAAGTACCAGACTAATAACACGATCACTGCCATGGCCCACAGGCCGAAGCCGTTGATCCAATACATCTGGATCTTGGTCGGGGTATTGTATTCCAATTGCTTAATCTGCTTTTGCGCTTGGATGGAACGAAAAGGCATGATAATACCAAGGAGAAAGAACAGAATATGATCTGCAATATTGGGTAGGTAGGTGATCATAGGGTCATCTTAGTTAGTAAGAGCGCAGATTTAGGTGACTTTTTTGGTCGAGCCAATTTTTTCATAGATCCAGGCGCGGCGTAGCCTAATAGCCTTAGCTATTAAGGCGAGTACGTAACGTAGATGTATGGAAAAAGGGGCCACCATAAAATGATCAGTTAGATTTGCTCTCTTACTCAGTGTAGTTTCCATGAATTTAGCGATCAAAAATAATAGACCTAACCCAAACGGTGAAATTTATTCATTTATTAGTATCATTGCCACCCCAAATTTGCAGAGCCATGTCAACACCGTCCTTCCCTAATACACATACTCCATTTGAAATTGTTTACAACCTGTATCCCTTTGAAGACGGTTTGTTCTTGCCTAATTCATATGTAGTAAAAAAAGACAAAGCTGGCCTACTAGCACACCTTCAGCAAAAGGCTATACCTGATACCATTGGGTCCTATAAGATCGAACTCACTCCTACCCGTCAAAAGCTATTCAGTTTACAAGAGATTCTTTCTCCTCAACACCTCGCTAAGAAATTCAATAATAATAAGCGAAAGGTTAGGACGCTAGAGGAGCTATTGGAGAATAAAGAAATTAAACCCAACATCATTTCCTTTATCCACCGTAAGCTGGATGAATGGTTGACCCTATTAACACGGGAAGAGCTACCGATCAGTTGGAATGTGGAACGAAAGGTATTGGTCAAGGACTTTGTTTTACATTATGTCGAAAATCCTTTAGTCCCAAAGTTGCACTTTACCAAGACAGATAAAGAAGTCCTTTACCAATTGAAACTCAAGGACGGAGAGCAACTGATCAATATCAAGGAAAAAGATATCCTGCCGATAACCAACAAGCCCGCCTGGGTCTTTGCAGACTACCAATTGTATCGAATTCAGCATATTAACGGTAACATGGTGAAGCCCTTTCGCTTTAAGGATGAAGTCACCATTCCAGCCTCTTCTGTCAATGTCTACTTCCAAAAGTTCATAGTAAAAGTTGCGGCAAAAGTGGACATCGAAGCGGAAGGCTTTTCCGTACTGCAATTGAATGACCTGGAGGGCTGTGAATTGGAAGTGGTTAAGCATATTTTCAGCGATCAATGGGTCATCAACGTGCGGATGTGCTACCCAGGCACCTTCTTCCACTGGCGGGAAAAGACCACTCAAAAGACAAGCCTGAAGATTGGTTCGGAGGTACAGATTATCCGGGTTCAGCGGAAGTTTGATGAGGAGAAAGCGTACATGGATCGTCTTTCAAAATTTGGTATCGAAGTACAGGATGAAAGCAACTACCTCTTTGTCAAGGATCTTGGGGATGCCCCCTACGCGCTGATTGAATGGCTAGGAAAACAAAGGAAAAAACTGGAAAAGGCCGGGTTCCGTCTCATCCTCCCAGAGATTGATGGAAAGAGAATCCAATTGGCGCCACCTCATCTGGATTTGGTATCGACACAAGAAAACGACTGGTTTGATATTCACGGAGAGGTCCAGGCGGGTGAGTTTCGGATCCCATTTAAGAAGTTGATCCCCTATATCAAAGAAGAAAACCGATTTTATCCCCTGCCCGATGGAACCTATTTTCTGATTCCAGAAGAATGGCTCAATAAGTACCGAGATCTGGCCAAGTTTGCCAATACTAAGGAAGGTAAGGTGCGCTTAACCAAAAGCCAATTCACCTTACTAGAGGAAATCGAAGATCAAGCGCCACAAATTGAAGAGAAGGTGGATGTCAATTTCCGCCCCTCTCCCCTATTAAAGGCCGAACTGAGGCCGTATCAATTGGCGGGTGTGCAATGGCTGGTTAATCTATATCACAATGAACTGGGCGCCTGTTTGGCGGATGATATGGGTTTGGGTAAAACCTTGCAGACCATTGCCGTCTTACTCCACGCTAAAGAAAACAAGGCGCTACCAGAAGCGGCGAGCAGTTCCAGCCCTTCTACTCAATTGGATCTTTTTCAGCCACCTCCTGACATGGGCTTTCTCAAGTCTCTCAACGCCCTGGTCATCTTGCCGGCTTCCCTAGTCTTCAACTGGGCGCAGGAACTCAACAAATTTGCTCCAAGCCTCAGCATCTATCAGCACACGGGAACCAAACGATACAAGGACCCAAGACTCATATTGCGTTTTGATGTGATACTGACCACCTATCAGACTGCCT
>CAJXPD010000038.1 GCA_913057785.1 uncultured Lewinella sp.
ATCGTTCAAATTCAGGACCTGGGAGTACTCGGATCTCCGTTGGTTTGGCTGCGGAGCCAGACTGGATGGATGCAAATGTTGCGGGACTTTCAGTTGGGGTTTCAACCTGAATCACATCCCCTTTTTTGATTATGCTTTGTGGGGTAAGCGTACTGCCATTTTGAGTGATAGCGCTTCTACTAGAGAGCCAGCGGGGCACCTGCCATTTACCCCTCACCGCGACATAGGTTCGACACCCTGCCTCAGGTCGACCAAATTGTAATTGATCAGCATCGGTAATGCTAAGTAATTGATTAGAGGCGCATGCCTCGCCATTTAAGGCGGCACTTAAATTGGCTCCTGTTATCGCGATCTCTCCTTCTCCTACGAACTGAATCTTTGGTCCCATCAAGGTAATCTCTAATACCGGACTATCTGCTGGATTTCCAACAAGTTGGTTGGCTAATGCTGCAGCCGCTCGATCCAAGGCGCCAGAGGTTGGCACTCCAAAGGCCTGAAAACCGACCCGACCCTGATCTTGAATAGTGGTGAAAAGACCCGCCTTGAGAAAATGAAGTTGCATATGATTAGCCGTGTGTAACTTGTATTTCGTAATCCCCTTCTGTCACTGCCTGCTCTATTCGTTGGAATTGTGCTCGATCTATAGCCTTAAATTGAACTAGATCACCGGCCCTAAACAAAAAAGGCTCTGGCTTTTTCGGGTCAATCAATGGCAGTGGAGTTCGGCCAATAATATTCCACCCCCCCGGTGCCTCACTTGGATAGATCCCCGTTTGTTCTCCAGCAATCGCTACGGATTGCTGCGGAACGCGAAGGCGAGGGTCACTTCTACGCTTGCAGGTAAGGATTTCGGACAGTTTTCCCATATACACAAAACCCGGTAAAAAGCCCAACATGTATACTCGATAGTGGGGGCCGGTATGTTCTTTAATTAGCTGCTCCGCGCTTAACCCCTTGCTCTGGCAAATGCTATCTAGATCCAAACCAAAATCAGGATCGTAGCAGACTGGAATCTCGAGCCTTCGAACATTAGTTTCTACTTTGTCCATTGGCGTACGGACAAGTTCTTCAATGCTTTTTGAAAGCTGGTCAAAACTGAGGAGCCTAGGATCATACTGGATGGTCAATGAGCAATAGGCAGGAATGGTGTATAAAAGCCCTGCACCATGTTTAGCTATCAGGCGTTCCGACAATTGAATCACCTGCTGATTAATTTCTGCTGCAATCCGCTGCTCAAAATTCACGAGAATACCTCGATCTCCGTATCTCTTAATTTCAAGCATGGCTAAAGGCTACTTTCGTGATGTCATTCTCTGCCAACTGACTGTCAATGGCTTGCAGAACAGCTACCGCTGCGGGGTTATCTCCGTGGATACAAATGCTTTGCGCCTTTAAAGTCCAAGGCTCGCCTTCATAAGTTTCTACTTGTTGTCGCAAGACAATGTCCACCACTTGCTGCGCAGCCTCGTCGGGGGAGTCAATTACTGCTCCAATTTTGGATCGGGAGCGCAGTCGGCCGTCAGCCATGTATTTCCGATCTGCAAAGGCTTCAGCTACGAACGGAATTTCTTTTTCTATTGCCAATTGCTCTAGTGGACTACCTGCCAATCCCATGAGGTACAAGGATTGGTCTACCTCTTGGATCGCCTTTATGATGGCCATTGCCTCTACAGTCTGATGAGCAGCAGTGTTATAAAGCGCCCCGTGCGGTTTGACATACCGCAATTGACCACCTAGGCTTTCTACCATGCCCTTCAAGGCAGCAATCTGGTACTTTACTAGTGCACGTAGTTCCTCTTCAGGCACTTGCATATTGCGGCGGCCAAAGCCAGCCAGGTCAGGGTAGGAGGGGTGCGCTCCGATTTGTACACCATAGGCCAATGCTCCCTTAATGGTTTTCTCTATGTGCAAGGGGTCTCCTCCATGGAAACCGCAAGCAATATTGCAAGAGGTGATGTAGGGGAAAATGGCGCTGTCATTGCCAATTTTAAAATTCCCGTAGCTCTCCCCCATATCACAATTGATGTCTATACGTGCCATAGATAGAGGGTTATGAATTTCTTAAGATCGCCAATCTAGTCTTAAAATTGTTAAATTATGGAGGCTTCTAGAATCAATCCTGGCGATTATTGATTAAAAAATGTTTTCTTTGAGGTCTCAATGATAAGATAAATGATGTGCGTTAAGAAACTTATGGTAATCTAACTTAAAAGTGCATTTATTAAATCTTAAACTTGATTAAATGACATTAGTGAATAACCAACTTGTAAACAAGATCATCCCTGCGCTGATTATTACGCTGTTTTTAGGGTTTACCCTACAAGCGCAACAACTCTCCTTTGCGCTAGCTGCTGAATCTTCCATTACCATTGAAGGAACTTCCACTTTCCATGATTGGACGGCAAAAGTAGGCGAGTTTGCCGGGACTCTTGCTTTATCCAAACCTTTCGATGCTGCTAAAGATAAAAAGCTCGCAGTGGATAAGGTCGAGCTTTCTTTCCAGGCAGAAAGTATTGATGGTGGGCGAGGAGCTGCCATGAACAAAAAGATCAGGGGGGCATTGAAATCCAGCGAACATCCGGCCATTACTTTCTCCATTGCTGAAAGCCAGACGCTAAAACTTGTTGATGGCAAATTAACAGTAGCAGGTGCATTGCAAATGGCCGGCGTCACCAAAGATGTATCCCTTGAGCTAGCGGCAAAACCTGATGAGCCTATGGCCTTTACTGCTAAGTACCCCATGAAGTTGTCCACCTTCGAAATAGAACCACCCTCCGCCATGTTCGGACAGATCGTAACCGGAGACGATATCACGATCGTGTTTGATCTTAAATTCTCGGCAGCAAACAATTAATAAAGCTCTACTCTGGGCATAAATCTATTATACATCATGAAGTTTACTAAATTTCTATGGGTAGTGCTTTTGTGCGCATGCACTGCGCTACAACTCCAGGCACAAGATACGACCACTTACGTTCAAGATATTCCGGGCACAAATGTGTCCTTTAAAATGGCCTTAATTCCTGGCGGTACCTTTTCGATGGGTAGCGCAGAAGATGATGCTGCTAGAGAAGATGATGAAGGGCCTCAGCTTAAAGTGAAGATCGATTCCTTCTGGATGGGGGTACATGAACTCAGTTTTCAAGAATACTACATTTTTCGAGAAAAGAACTTAGACAAAGCTCCGGAAGGAGGGGAATGGGATGCTGATGCGGTAACCCGACCTAGCCCTCCTTATGAGGACCCCACCTTTGGGATGGGTAAAGAAGATTTTCCCGCTGGAAGTATGACTCAGTACGCAGCTCTTTCCTACTGTAAGTGGTTGACTGAGAAGACTGGTGTTTTTTACCGACTACCTACCGAAGCAGAATGGGAATATGCTTGCAAAGCGGGCAAAACAGATACCCCAGCTACCGATGAAACAGCTATGGTTGATGATCTAGGTTGGCACGATGGCAATAGTGATGAAACTTATCATAAAATTGGTCAGAAGAAGCCTAATGCCTTGGGCCTGTATGATATGTTGGGTAATGTTGGCGAATGGACGCTTGATCAATACAACAAGGACTACTACACTAAGATGCAGTCTGATGAAGGAGTCGCCAACCCTTGGTTAGAACCGACTCGCTTGCACCCACGAACCGTTAAAGGAGGATCCTTTTATGATGAGGCTAGTGAATTGAGATGTAGTAACCGCATCAAATCCGATATGGATTGGAAGCGAAGAGATCCTCAGTTACCAAAGAGTTTCTGGTGGAATACGGATTCACCCTTTGTCGGTTTCCGATTGGTTCGTCCTTATAAGAAGATGACACAAGCGGAAATAGATGAATTCTGGAGTCTCACCTTAGATCAATAAATGTACTACCACCTTCTCCACTTAAGAGCGAAGCCTGGTGAATTCCGAGTTTCGCTCTTAGGTAATCGGCTATTTATCCTTATTCTTTTGTTGATTCCAGGCAGCGTCCTGGCACAATCGCTTTCCCGCTTCACCTTCACCCATTACCAAATGGGGACGCAATTTCGGATCATTTTGTATGCTGAATCCTCGGCCAAAGCGAATCAGGCTTCGGACTTAGCTTTTGCTAGATTGGACGAGCTCAATCAGCGTTTAAGCGATTATTTACCTAACAGTGAATTAAATCGGCTGTGTAAAAGGGCTGGAGAGCGGTCCAAAATCCTTGTCAGTCAAGATCTTTGGCAGGTCTTACGGATTTCGCAAAACATTTCACGCAAATCAGGTGGTGCCTTTGACGTGAGTATTGGTCCATTAAGCCATGCATGGAGAACAGCGTTTCGGCGGAAGGCTTTTCCTGGAGAAATCAGCATTGCCAAGGCAAAAGAAAAGGTGAATTTCAAGTGGATCAGGGCAAATCGCAAAGATACTGTCGTGAAGCTTCGCAAAGAAGGAATGCAATTGGATTTAGGCGGGATAGCGAAGGGATATGCCGCGGATAAGATGGCCGAGGTCTTGCAGAATGAAGATTGCTCGCAATTTCTAATTGATGCGGGGGGAGATTTACTCTTGGGTGCTCCACCTCCAGAAAGAAAGGGCTGGCGAGTAGCGATGGCTCAAGCCGATGGACCGCCTGAGATTCTCAGTGATTGTGCGGTCGCCACTTCCGGAGACACCTATCAATATTTGGAACATAAGGGTAAGCGATATTCGCACATTATAGACCCAAGAACGGGCTACGGTCTAATCGATCAAAAGCAAGTTACCGTTGTTGCGCCTACTGCCACTTTAGCTGATGCCTTAGCTTCTGCTTTAAGTGTATTGGGAGAAAAGGAAGGTCTGAAGTTGTTAAGGAAGTTCCAAGGTAGCTCAGCAACTTTCCAAGAACCAAGGAATAAGTAGGAAGTTAAAAAGTGGCGCGAAAAGATAAGACTAGGTTTCGGCCTGGTGCAACCAGCCCGGAACTGTAGGGTCGATACCGAATATCAAATAAATTTTCGATCCCTGCACTAGCACTAAATTGCTCGGAAAAGGCCAGCAGCGCCCTAAAATTCAGGGTATTCCACGCTGGAGAGAAAGGTCTCCCCAATTTATCTTCCGCATACATGTACGTCTTACTTCTTTCTTCTACGGGGATCTGATCGTAGGATTTTTCAGCATTAAAAACCCACGATAAGTCGAGCTCTAGTTGATCTACTTTGTACGTTAGATGAGATATTCCGAAAGTGGGGGGTGCGTGACGTGAAGGAGAAGTGCTGCCATCATCCAATTCCTCTTCCCCTTCTTGTATGTTCAACTGCGTACTCAAACCAAAACCACCTGGCAACTTCCATTCGAGTCCAATCTGTAAGCCTGCAACAATCGCCTGGGCGGCATTCTGTAATGCTTGTACTTGAAAACTTTTCCTATGTCATCAATATTGGGAGCCCGAAAACCAGTAGCTAAATTGGTACTGATCGTCCAGGTAGGGGTCGGATTAATCACCAAACCGATGCTCCCTGAAACAGCATCATTGGTTAATTGAACTTCAGAAAAAGGTAGATCGAAAAATCGGGTATCAAAATCAGCATTAATCTGGTATTGATTGTACCGAACACCTGCTTCAAGAAGCCATTTGGCTGAAAAACGCTGTTGGATCGTAAAATAGGCTGCATAGGAACCCCAATTGGAATTGGGATAACGAGCAGCCCCACTTTTCTTATCTAAAGTTCGAATGTTTTGGTCCGTCCCAAAAGAACGAACATCATTATAAACGGCTTCCAGTCCGTAAAGCAGTTGACCACCTGTTCCAAAGCGCTTTAAAAAGTCTAGATTAGCGGACCAAGCTTGTACTTCTTCTTCTCTGCTAAATCTGGTTTCTGCACCAAAATCGCGATTGATTCTACTCTCCTCAAATTTTTGATGAGCGAATCGCAAACTCAAATTGTCGTAGATCCCTCCATTATTTTTTTCGTGTTGGATAGTGAGGTTATTCATCATCCAAAGTTGTGGTCCATATCGCCATTCCGCACTTCTAGGACGTCCGTCGCGTAGCCTAATATGACGGTCATAACGTGCATAGTCAGAAGTAGTGGAGTAATGAAAAGCATAGGTTAAATCCCAGGCATCGCTAGGCTTAAACCTAAGTTTTTGCATCATGTTTATCTGGCTGTACGCGGTGGGACGTTGTACCAGGGGATCGTCATTTATGATGACTACATCACTGGTATCTTGGCGTTGGACATAAAAGGGACGGAGGTAGGATTCAGGGCCTATAGTACCCATGCGCAGGTGATCGAAATCAAAGTGAGAAAAGCTAGCTACAAAAGCCCATTTTTCCCAACCTATGTTCACATCGAAATGAAAAGTTTGTTCTTGGTTTGCCGAAGAAAAACGACTAAGTCCATTGCCTTCTACGCTAGGTCCATCTGCATCGCCGAGCTTGGCTTCCAAGGTCTGGAAACTCATCACTCCTCCAATGGCATCGCTACCATAAATAACAGAACCAGGGCCAAAATATATTTCGCTACGCTCGATCGCGAAGGGATCCAAGGAGATTACATTTTGTAGGTTGCCACTCCGGAAAATGGCCGTATTCATGCGTATCCCATCCACTGAGTACAACAATCGATTGGTGGAAAACCCTCGAATCATTGGAGACCCACCTCCCAACTGACTTTTCTGGATAAACACTTCCCCGGAGCTACCCAAAAGGTCTGCAGTGGTCTGGGGATTTTGCATCACTATCTCCTTGGCGGTAATCAAGCTCACTTTAGCAGGTATATTACGCTCGGTATTACGCCAACGGGTTGCAGATACAACAATTTGATCCAATAGATAATTATCCGGATTCAAGAGGACTTGGAACTGCTGTTCAGCCAATTGTTCAAAACTCAACCTAAGTTCCTCGTATCCTATAGTGCGTATGGTAATGTCTTCAGCGGAGTGGAAATCGGTAAGATTGGCCTGGCCGTTAAGGTCTGTCACCGTGAATGCGTTCTTAGCCTGGCTACTGATCGTAGCCTGGACCAAGGGGAGCCCAGTGTCCTTGCCTTTAACAGTGATTACTTGCCCACCTACATAACTATGCACACCCACAAAACAAAGCAGGAGTAGATATACTTTGCGGGTAAAAATAGCCATTAGGGGGATAAGCCATTTTTCCTTCATCGTCGCCAATTGGAGGAGAAGTCAGCTGTGGTAGATTCTTAACTTCTCTGAGTTCAAAGCTCGCTATTATTTCATCCGAAGCGCCGAGTTTTCTCCAGCATGGGGGCCGAAAAGACCCCTTGAACTACGATTTTCCCGACATTTTCTAGGATGTTAGCGTATGATCCAATTCCCAGTATTGGATCATACGCTTCATGCCACAAAAACCTCGCCACTTCAATGCGAAAGTAAATATTTATTTCTTTTTAGCAGGTTTTGGATAGGAGGGAGGAGTGATTTTGTCACTTGGCGACTTGGGCAACCTGCTCAAGGCCTCTTCGACTGCCTTCTCCAATTGTACATCCCTTCCTTCTGACCATGATTTTGCATCCTGGTAGACTTCAATGTCAGGCCAAACGCCTTCATTTTCTGCTACCCATTTATTGTTGATAGGGTCAAAAACCGCATTATCGGGTGCGGTTAAGGCACTACCATCTACCATGGAATAATGGACGGAAGATTTAACCAATCCCCCCCAAGTACGAGCTCCGATCAGGGGACCTGCATTCTGTTGGCGGAAAACCCAAGGGAAAAAGTCACCTCCTGAACCAGCTAGTTCGTTAATCAGTAGGACTTTGGGGCCGAGGATGCCAGCAGGCAGGCGCATGGGCGCTCCATTGGGAACTTCATTGGTAATCGCTGCTCGCAATTTACGAGTCATTAAATCCACCATATAGTCATCCAACAATCCCCCGCCATTATATCGCTCATCGATTACGGCTCCCTCTTTGTCTTGCTGCGCAAAGAAGTATCGATTGAAGGAAACATATCCAGGGAAGGAGGTATTAGGGACCCAAACGTAGGCTAGTCTTCCGCCCGATAATTCTTCAACCTTACGTCGATTGTCTTCCACCCAGGCTCTTTGCCTCAAGGCATTTTCGCTGCGAATGGGCTCCACCGTTTCTTTCCAAGCACCCTCCATAGAAGGAGAGGAGTTGATATGCAGAATGATTTGCCGGCCCGCCATTCCGTCCAAGAATTCATAGGGGTTGTCATTTGCCGTCAAAGGAGCGCCTTCGATGCCTACTAGATAGTGGCCTTCTTCCACCTTCATCTTAGGACGATCCAGCGGCGCTTTTAGTCTTGGGTTCCAACTCTCCGTCGTATAGATACGCTTAATGCGCCATCTTCCATTCTCGGCTACCAAATCTGCTCCTAGCAAGCCGACTCTTGAGGTATCTACTGCAGGTAAATCACCACCGAACACAAAGCTATGGCCAACGGAGAGTTCCCCATTCACCTGATCCAGAATATACCGTAGATCATCTCTATGCCTTACGAAAGGAATAAGTGGTGCATATCGTTCTTTAACCTTGTTCCAATCCCTACCATGCATATTGGGATCATAAAAGAAATCTCTTTCATAACGCCATGCCTCATTAAAAATTTGCGCCCATTCAGCCATACGATCTAATTTCATGCGAAGTCTTGGGCGAATAGTGGTCCCGCCTTTACCAGGAGGCTTAGCTGTATCGACAATCTTTAGTCCTCTAAGCGTGCGAACGATCATTTTCTTACCATCTGCACTCGTAGCTAGGTTTCTTACCCCTCCCACAAAGGTGTTAAGCTTAGCACTCTTTAGATCAAATTTCTTCAAGGTAATTCCGGGTGTATTTTCCACTCGCTCTCCAATGAAAACAGAACCCTTTGGCCCCATCATCGTAAACCGATAGTTGTTGACGGGTATAGGCAATGCTAAGGTTCTTCTGGCCAGATTGTTCCAATCTATCTTGACGGTATCCACCGCCGCGCCTGGTTTCTTCTTAGGGGTAGGTTTCTTAGGCTCCGCTTTCTTGTCCTCAGTGGGTTTCTCCTTTTTGTCTCCTTCCTTTTCTTTCTTTACTGGCTCCTCATCGCTTTTGGGTGCAAATGGACTATCATCACCTTCTCGCAGTACAATCACATAAGCTCCGTATTCTGGGGAAGCCCCCATGGCACTGGTATTAGCCCAACCTGAGCCAAGTGCTACATCCGTACTGGCCAGAAAATAAAGATGTTTACCGCCACGGTCCCAACTTGGTGCAAAGGCGTCAGCCATGGGATCAGTCATCACCTTGGTTTCACTGGATTCTACAGACCATACCATAACCCTGCGAAAGTTGTTGCTGGCAGTCTTGGCATAAGTGAGCCACTTTGAGTCAGGGGACCATTGCGGACTCACAGAACCACGTTCAATATTAATCCCTCCTACATCAATGGTTTGGAGATTTCCATTCTCGACCTCCAAGACACGAATTCTCACATCATCGTCCACAAAACTGATGTATTTACCGTCCGGTGACCAGCTTGGATTCCATACCATCTTAGATTCTCCCAAATCAATCGACTTGGCGTCTCCCATGCCATCTTGTGAAGCTAGAAGTAGGGTATATTTTCCACTTTTATCCGAAAACCAGGCTACCTGATCTCCTTTGGGTGACCAGATGGGCGAGCGATCTGCTGCCCCAGAGCTTTTGGTTAGGTTTCGAGCAGCACCGTCTTTGGCTGGAATGGTAAAGATCTCACCTCGAGCTTCAACCAGAGCTCTTTTTCCAGTGGGAGACAGGGACACAGAGCGGATCCGCCCGGTAACATCCTCCCAACGTGTAGCAGCCCAAGGGTAATCACCTACAACTGTGATACTAAGTTGCTTGCTTCTTCCTTGTCCAGGACGTAAGGTATGTAGATAACCATCACGCTCAAAAGCCAGCAGCCCATCCTTGCCGGTTAGGGATTTGATATCTGAGCCTTTAAAACGCGTGACCTGCTTTAATTCCTTAGATTTCGTATCATATGACCAAACATTACTTACCCAATCTCTATCGCTTAAGAAATAGATCATATCACCCATCCACACCGGTTGTATGTCCGTGGTGCGCTGCTCATTGGGTATCTTTTCCTCAGAAAGGTCATTTAAATTTAAAATGATTAAAGGTGTGTTTTGCCCGCCTCGATAGGCCCGCCACTCCACATCCCAACGTCGCATTCGATCGATGGCAATATGGTTTCCATCGGCCTTGTAGCTTCCATCATTGGCCCAAGGCACTGGCAGCATCTCTGAGGGGCCACCTTCCGGACTCACTTTCCACAAGCGATTGAAATTTCCCGGAGCGCTTTCTCTGCGACTGGCATAAATGATGTGCTTACCATCAGGAGTCCATCCACGAACTGCGGCGGCGGCAGGGTAGTAACTCAGGCGCTTGGGCATTCCACCTTCCGCAGAGACAACGTATACTGAAGTGCCTCCAGCGCGATTGGAACTAAAGGCGATCCATTTTCCATCAGGAGAAAAAGATGGATTGGATTCCACTGCAGGTGTACTGGTTAGTCTAGTAGCTGTGCCACCAGTTATGTCACTAATCCAGATATCACTAGCATAGGTGAAGGCAATCTTATTTTGACTAATGGTAGGTTGTCGGAGTAATCGAGTGCCTTGTGAAAATCCGATTAAGGGTAGGCACAATAGAGTTAGGCAGAGACCCAGAAAAGCATTGGGCACTCTGAAACAAGTCAGGGCTTGATTCATAGGTTAATGAGTGTATTCAAAGTAGTCGGACATTATCAGGCAACCCTATCCCTTTGGGATGAGTTTGTTTAATACTGGCCGAGTACTTAACTTCATAAAGATGTTTGGCTACTGCTAGCAGGGTAGCCAAACATCTTCACTCTTCATCCGATTGAAAAAGCAAACACATGACTCCTTCCAAACTCCTTAGCTATCTCATTATTATACTTGTAATTTCTACAGCCTTACTCTCTAGCTGTAAGCAACCTTCCTCTGCCCAATTGGGTTGGCAGTTGGTCTATCGCAATGGACCTAACGGAGAAACTCTAGCTGGCGATAAGGCAGAACTACTGGAAGCCGTCCGCAATGGCTACCCCATCCGCATGGGTTGGGGCATTAGAAGAGCTAGTGACACGACCAAGTCCGTCGAGCATGTAGCAGATGCCATCTTCATGACGATTGCCAATGGCACGGAAGTATTTGCCCAAAGCGTACAGATTATTGGTCAGGCTCCGGACCTCAATAGTCCTGATCTTAAAATGCGTTTTCGCGAAGAAAACCAATGGGTAAGAATGGCTGGTACAAATGGCTATTCCACTAGCCTCATGACGAACTTCATACAGGATACCCTGGTCAATTACGGACAAGACCGTAAGGCGGGAACGAGCTGGTATGTGGATTACGGTATTCTTCCACCGCCATCTAACAAGGCTCAATCCCTTTGGGATTAATACCTCAATAAGCGATCAATCAGTGGCTGAATCTGCTTATGTCGATCCGCTGATCCGCCAGTCAAAGTACTACGAACATTGCCTCGCTTATCCAAGATCACGTGCGTGGGATAACCCTGTACTTTATAAGCATCAGCTTGCGCAAAAGCCTCTGGGATAATCTGATAATCAAATGGGAATTCTGCCAAGAATTTCTTGAGTTCTTCTTTACCGTCCAGTGCGAAGGCGATGAAGATGACTTCTTCTTTATCATAGTGCTTCAGCATATCATTAAGCCCAGGGATCTCAATCCGGCAAGGTGCACAGCCAATGAACCAGAAGTTGAGGACAACTACTTTCCCCTTTAGCTCTTCCAGGGAATAGGTATTCCCATTAAGATCAGTTACGCTAAAGGGGGCAGCTGCTTCTACCTTTTCTTCATAGAATAGTCGGCGTAATAAGGCATCAGCATAGGTCTCAAAATCCGTTTCTCCTTCTTTTAAATGCTTTTTAAAAAGTGCTTTAGCTTGCGCTTTGGCCTCTTGATCTCCTTGATCCGAGGCAGTTAGGTAAGCTTCAATAGCTGCCTCGGGCTGCTCTAGGGAAGTCAAAAGCGCTCCTTTTTGCTTAAAGTGATCGGCTCCTAATCTTGTGGTATTCTCCTCAATTACCTGGATGATTTCCCAGGCAGCTTTGGGGTTATCATTGTTCTTGTAAACACTCATCATCTGCATCAAGTAATAGGGAATATCTACTGACCAAGAATGATAGAATTTCATCATCAAAAAAGGATCGACGAGCTTGCTACTTGCGGTGGCCAATAGCTCATTGATTTCTTCTTTTTCTCCACTAGCTCTTGCTAAATGATAGTAGAGCAAGGGGTCACTGGGGTCCTGCTTAACCCAATAACTTGCGGCCGCACCTAAAGCTTCTTTATTAATTACTTCCTTGTCCTCATAAAACATTCTCATCTGAGCTTTAGCGATGGAGCTTTTCGGATGTTCTTGGATAAAAGCTCGGACTTGCGGTAGCAGAATGGTATCCGGAGCTGATTGCGAAAAGCACTGATATTGAAACCAAGAATAGGCATCCTCTATCAGGGCAGATTGTGGAAATTTCTCCATCAAATCCGCAATAGCTTGTCGGGCTTCTTTCCAATTCCCCAGCTGAGAATTGGCTGCTGCTTTAGCAAAATAATAAGCGGCATTTTGAATTTCTTGCCCATCCAATTCGGCTAGTTCTCGTTGGATGATCTGCGCGGCAGAGTCTTTAGCCGTATAACCTAACAGTTGCCAACGCGTTTGGTATACGGTAAAATTATCCGGATAATTTTCTAGTTCCTTCTCATACGAATCAGGATTCTGCATCAATTGCAGCAGGTAGGCATTCCGGTACAACTGTCCTTTGGCATCACGGGTTTGAACAGCCAAATTGGCGGCACGATCAAAGGTGTTGCCTGACTGGAATTGCATAGCATAGGCAGCAAATCCTTCTTTTACTTCTAATTCTGCTGCAAATTGACCGGCCACTTCCTTCATCTTCACTAAATCGTTTCGCTGATCATTATCCTCCTTTATCGCTGTCCAACGCAGGTATACCTCATCCCCCAATTTGAATTGGCTAGTACTGTCCGGTTGGTAATAAACGGTAATGTTGGTACCCCAGGTGGGTTCGCTATTGGATACGCTGACTTTTTGGGCGCAGGCAAGCGTCCAAAGCCCAGCCATGCACAGAGAGAGAATTGTCTTTTTCATACTTTAGAAAGGCTTTTACACAGTAGATGCCCAAAGCTAGAAAAAAGTTTTAGCTGCAAGTGCGCCTTAAGTCCTAGGCTTTCATCTTTTGTAAGATGTTTTCTAAATGATTTCGAATCAAGGAAAAGTGTCCTTCATTCGCTAGTAGGTGTAGCTGCGCGTCGGGTAGTTTGGCCTGATAGTAGTAGCCTCGGTAAGGTGGGCTCATCTTATCTTTATCTCCATACCAAAGTTCAATAGGCTTCTCGATCTCTGCGAGCTCTATGCCCCAGTCTGACACATACAACTTCCACTCTTGCACCACTCCATCTAACCCCTGTCGATAGCTTTCTAAGCTACCCTCAATAAAACTCCAGGCCTGCTCTGGTTGTGCCTTGAGCAGGTTGCGGTCTGGTTTAGGTAAGTATTTCTGTAATTGGCGCACACGCTTTTCGGGTTTATCCCGTAGCGTCTCATAATCTTTCTGGATAAACTTCCTCAACTGTTTATCCTTTTCCCAGCTCGCAAACCAGTGGACTAGCTTAACAGGGAACCACATCCCCTTTTTTGTACCCTTATAATCATACGGCGCAGCCCCAGCTACAATTCCGACTCGTAATAAACGATCGGGAATCTGTTGGGCACAGGCCAAGACGTGCGGTGCACCACCAGATAAGCCAAATACAGAAAACTGCTGAACATGAAGTGCATCGGCCAACTGACTTACATCATCTGCCCAATCTACTAGAGAGCGATTGGGGTGTGGGCTGGATTTACCAATACCCGGGCGATCTGGGGCGATGATCTTGATCCCGAGCTGTGCTGCAGTTTCGTGCATGAAGGAAGCAGAAAGCCGGCTCTCTTGTCCACCGTGAAAATAGAACATCGGTGTACCCATTGAATCTCCGTAAATGGCGTAGCTCAGCTGTCGTCCGTCATTTAATTCTACAAAAAGGTCTTTCTTCTTTGCTAGTAATGGTTGGAGAAAACCCGTTGTGAAAGCAAAGAGCATCAGAAATCTGATCATGAGGTGTTACATTTTGAAACATTGAAAAGAAGGATCACTTACAATTTCTCCTCTTCTCAGTACTAAATCGTTCCAAAGTGTAGGGCCGAACGTACAGGAAGTCCCAAAAATGAGGAGCACATAGCTTACCATGTGCTCCTCAAAAAGGCTGTATTCAGTATTTATCCTTAATTGGAAGCTCCTTGTATTGTCTCCGCTTCCTGTTTCAAATCTGCAGCAAAGTCCTCAAAGGCTTCATCGAAAGGAGGAATATACTTGGCGTACAATGGAAACATCATGCCGCCCATTTTCTCATCCATCGTAAAGCGAAGTTTACCTCCTTCTGCTGAGTCTAAGAGAAAAACGCGTTTACCTTTCCCATCTCCCCAAACCATTCGCTTTTCTGGCACAAATTCTTTCACCTTGATCTTAAAGGTACGCTTCTCATCTAAGGTAGATTTTAGTCTAATCTTTTCTCCCAAGCGGATATTTCCTTCCAGTGAAGTAATCGTAGAGTTCCAGCGCGGGAAGTCCTCGGCATTGGTCAATAATGCCCAGACGATTGCCGCATCCGCCTCTATCAAAATGCTGACCTTTGTTTGTCGGCTAAAAGTCTTCTTAATAGTACTGGCCTTGCCATCTTGAGCCATTGAGGAAATTGTAGTCATAATCATCAAAGTCGTTAATAAATAATGCATTGGAAATACGTTTTTATGACTTTGACGTACGGCAAAAAAGAAACGATAGGATTATGTAGATTTTTCTCAAAAAAATTATCTAAAAAACGCTTGCGACTAAAAGTCCATAAATCGAGGCATGAATCCGCCTTGCGTACAACCAGGAACTGGCAGCAATTGATCACCGCTTTGATCTACCCCCAAAGCCATCATGTTTTGATAGAAGGTCTTTTTGAATGAAGGATCGATCTCATCGAGTTTCACCAGCACATGGTATCCGCCTCTAGTCTGAACAATGCGTAGACACGACCGATTGATCACACCATCTAGTTGATTGAGATCGAAATCCTTGTCGTCGATATCAAAATCCAGATAAACTTTGTGTCCAACCGACTTTTGGATCGTACTCATTACCTCTTGCTGCGGGTTAAAATTCTTATTCTTCCGCTTGAGTAATTCCGTCAGTTGGATAATGCTATCGAATGAAGCCTTTTCTAAGCTTCTCGGGTTGGGATTGATGTAGAGCACCAGAGATTCAGGCGGTGCAGGTTCTCCTTTTATTTTGTAGGCGCCCATCTTAACTTCCAACTGTTCGATCTTATTGAACAATCGCTTCTTGTCAGAAAGGAAACGACGTAGCTGAGATTTATCACTGGATCTCATAGAAGGGAGATACTTCTTTCGGGCAAACAAGCAACAATAGAATTTCTCTCCTTCTTGGAGATTTGGCAGCCAATCAATAAAGTCTCGTAGGAGCTGCGCGTCTTTAATGATTTCGTAGGTCATTTGGTTATGGGTTATCGGTATTTTGATTCAACTCAGTGGTTGGCTGACAGGCGTTGTAGCGCATTCAGCGCATCTTCAGCCTGACTAAGCGGTACAAATAAATGATCATGATAAAAAGCGGCAACCACATTACAACTTATCCCTTCCTGGGCCAGCGCATTAGAAAAGGCTGCTGTTAGTCCAACCGCCTCCAAGGCAGAATGAACGCTCAGGGTGATCCATCCCATTGTCCCTTCGTAATCCCATCCCTTTTGATCTGCCTCTGACTGCTCTACTACCAGTGTCATCCCCTCCTCCTCTCGAAAGCTGGCTAGGATTTGTACACCCTTAGGAAGCTCATTTGATGGTAGACTGCAGAAAACATAGGCCCCTGGATGCAGCTTGGGTTCCATCTCTCGAATCAATGTATCTATGTTTGTCTCTCCTGCCATCTCGACTATCTTAATGAATGTTCTTATGGTACTTCCATGTCTTTCCTTCCAACTCGTATTCCTTTCGAATGGTTTCAATGACTTCCTGAAAGCGTTTCAAATCACAGCTATAGTAATTCTCTCCCAGTTTTTCCATGACTTGTCGGGCCAAGACCAGATCATCAGTTGTGTCCAAGGCAATCTGCAAGCCACTTAGCATCGGATAAAGGGTATTAGTATGATGGTATTGGCGCCCCTCCTCAGGATGATCATAGAGGTAGAGGGTCACATGCTCTACATAGCGGGGATTGGCTTGAATCTTGGCTTGCAAGGCTTCGTAGAATTTCATATTCACAATCTCTACACTCATTCCGAAGGGGAAACTTCGTCCCTTAACATTTGAAATGAAATCATAGTCTCCTGCTTTGCAAATCTCGATCATATCCAAATAAGTAGGTAAGTCCAAGAACAAGGCATCCCCATTTATCCGGATGGCATAATCACAATTCAAGGATTGCGCAGCAGCTAGAAAACGCTCAGAAACATTATCCAAACTCCCTCGAAAACAGTTAAACCCATGGCGTTGACAGTAGTCTTCGATGATGTCATCCGAAGGGTCTGTAGAAGTGGCAACTAAAAGTGTCTCCCGATCGATCTGTCGGGCAAATTTCTCATGCAGGTACGCTAATGTCGTATTCCCCTGGATATCTATGAGAATCTTGCCAGGGAGGCGAGAGGAGCTATATCTGCATAGGATAATGGTTCCTATTTTCATCTTCACATCTTTAATTGTAGGAGGGCTTTCGTTTTGGATTATCTTTACCCAATCCAACAAGGAAACTCTCGATATTTGGAGGAAACAATGACATGCAGATAAGCGGTAGTTATCTTAGCCATCATCCTTTTCAGGTGTTTTTTTTGCAAAAAAGCTACTTGTTAGCTTTTTTACTGGCCTTGCTATGTTCTGTTGTACATAGTCAAGATCTGCGGCTTTCTATACAATGGGAAGTAAAGGCCAACTTTGAGCTTCCCCAACCGCAGCAAGCTGATAGCAATAACATCAGATACGCCTACCTCGGCAATCACTTGGCCGTCTTCCACAGCCCAAAGACAACGGACACTATCCAAGATGTTGCTATCCAACCGAGCTGCAATCTAAGCATTTTTGCTAGTACCACTCAAGCAGCCAGCCCGGTCTATTCATGGGCACTTCCCTTTTCCTTTGTTGAGATACAAGAAATTCTAGTGGTTCCGAATGGGCTTGTATGTCTTATCAACTCCCCCGATGCTTCAAAGGTCAGGATCGGTCTTATTCCCTCTTCCTGGGAAGAAGGCGATTCGAATCTAGTCTGGGGGCCTACTGTTCCAACTGATGATTCGTTCGCAGGAGCGTGGGCCAACCAGAACAAGGTCTATCTCTGGACACGAGATGCGGAAATTCCTGGCTCCCGCATGGGTTTTTACACCCTGGATCTTGATCAGATGGATAGTGGATGGGGGGCCTTGAACAATACTCCTGCAGGAGCGGGAAATATTATCAATATTGCCAGCCAGCATGATGGATTGCGAAATGCGCTATTTGTACTAACAGAAGATGGAACAGGGGATACTCGAGTACTCAAGTATGATCTTCAATTAGATCAATGGGAGCCCCTCCCCGTCGCCATTCCAGCAGTGCGAGAATGGGCCAATCAGGAAGTACAAGGCGTGCCCTTAGGGAGTGCAGATATCCTTTATTGGGGCACAGGCGTCCAAGGCGGCACTAGCCCAATATTTCTCTTCCACACCATTACAGAGAGCTGGCGTGAGGCAGGGCTTGCCCATACCATGAATGGGAAAACGGCCATAGTGGATTCCCAGCAAGGCTTGAAGGTGTTGGGAATGAAAACACCATCCGTATATGAAGTACAAGATTTAAACCTAGCGGTAAGTCGCCCATCCTTTAGCGTACTCAATACTCTAATCATCATCTTATATTTTGGCGTCCTGGTCTGGGTGGGGTTCTACTTTTCGAAACGGCAACGTACACAAGAAGATTATTTCAAAGGAGGCAATCGAATTCCCTGGTGGGCAGCTGGATTGAGCATTTACGGAACTTCGCTAAGTGCTATTAGCTTCATGGCGGTGCCCGCAAAAACCTACATGACGGATTGGGCCTACTTTATGACCAAACTACCGCTCATTTTGATTCCTATTATTGTCAGTGGTTTGTTCATTCCTTTCTATAAAAAATTAGACTTAACGAGTGCCTATGAATATCTGCAACAGCGATTTAATCTAGCCACTAGACTTTTAGGCAGCTTAACCTTCATTATCTTTCAACTTGGGCGTATCGGGGTGGTCCTCTATCTCCCCGCCATCGCCTTGAATATAGCCACGGGCTGGGATGTCATTCTCTGTATTCTCTTAATGGGTGGGGTGAGTTTGATCTACACCTTGATGGGCGGAATAGAGGCCGTCGTTTGGACAGATGTACTTCAGGTTATTGTCTTGGTGGGCGGTATTATTTTGTGCCTTACGCTCATTAGTTTCGATGTCGAAGGAGGAATGAAAGGAATTATTCATACGGGAGCCGACTATCAAAAGTTTGAGATCTTAAATATGGCTTTGGACTGGAAACAACCCACCTTTTGGGTAGTAGTCATCAGTGGTTTTTTCTCCAACCTGATTACCTACAGCACGGACCAAAGCATGGTGCAGCGATACCTAAGCACACGAGATATCAAAGCAGCCCGCAACAGTATTTGGACTTACACTTGGGTCAGCTTGTCCATCGGCTGGATCTTTTTCTTTGTAGGCACCGCTCTGTTTGCCTTTTACAAAGCACAACCTGACACCCTTTTACCCGCCATGGCTTCCAACGATGCCATTTTTCCTTGGTATATTATCTCTCAGCTACCCGATGGCGTATCAGGATTGCTGATTGCGGGCATATTTGCAGCAGCCATGTCCAGTCTTAGCAGTAGCATGAACTCTGCTGCCACCGCCTATACCATAGATTTCCATTCCATCTTTGGATGGCGAGGCAGTGGCTTATCGGTAGGGCGTTGGGCTACTTTAATCATCGGGCTGGCTGGCATTACTTTCGCCCTTCTATTTGCGACACTGAATGTAAAATCTATCTGGGATGAATTCCTTAAGATCATCGGCTTGATTACGGGCGGTTTAGGTGGTGTATTTCTATTGGGAATCATTAGCCAAAGGGCAAACGGAATAGGAGCCTTCGTTGGTTTATTAATGAGTGGGGTGGTCCAATATTTCATTACCATATATCAGCCCATACACTTCCTCCTGTATACCGCTAGCGGGTTCTTATCTTGTTTAATCATTGGCTATTTGGTCAGTCTAATATTTCCACAGTATAACAAAGCGGTCACCGGCTTAACCATCTACCGCGAGTAATCCCGTCACTTTAATCGGCACCATCGCGCTTTGCCCACAGGTGAAATTTGATCACCATTTCTAAGGTTCTTAATTGATATTCCTCAACCTAGGCAATGATATATATCAGTAGCCAACCTTCTAGCTAGCCCTAACTTTATAGCTAGAAACGAAGACCTTATGAATTTTTCTATGCCGCTGGCACATATCATGTCTATACAACTGCAGACGCTATCCGAAGAGGATTGTGCAGATCAATTGGGGAATATCTTTCGCCAACACAAGATTCATCACCTTCCGGTCACCGATGAAGAAAATCGCCTAGTCGGTATTGTCAGTCAAACTGACTATGATCGGATTCGATATGGCGCTTCCTTGTTTCGGAATCCGGATGCGGAGAGCTATAATCAGGCACTGCTCCGGTCGCTGAGGATTTCAGATTTAATGACAAAGGATGTCCAATCTCTGCGTCCAACCGATACGATAGCTCAAGCTTATCAACTACTGAAAGAAAACACCTTCCGAGCCATTCCAATTTTAGAAAAAGGAAAGCTGGTCGGGATCGTAAGTGCACTAGACCTATTACATTACTGTTTCCAAAATCAATGATCTATGGGAGACTTCAACATTCGGCCGATCCGCGACAATCGAGATAGAGCCAAGATGTATGCACATGCCATCAAGGATATCAAAGCCTTTGAATCTATGCTGGAGCAGGAACGTTTTGAAAGCGGAGCTCCGAAGATTGGTCTAGAGCAAGAATTGTGTGTAGTCGATCAAAAACTAGAACCATCGAAAGCAGCCTTGGATATCCTAGATGATCTCCAATTGAAAGAATATACCAATGAACTAGCTCTATTTAATCTAGAGATCAACGGTGATCCCTTAGATTTGAAAGGGAAGTGTTTTAGTGTGGCAGAGCAAAACCTATTAGACCTTTTGGGAGCAGGAGTATCAGCTGCCAAAGCCCGAAACCTCCAACTACTGCTCTGCGGTATCTTACCAACTTTACAATACCGCCACTTGGCCTTCTCCTATATGACGCCTATTCAGCGATACCAAGTCCTTAGTAAGATGTTAGCCGACATTCGAGGAGACCATTTTGAGATCTATTTGCAAGGGGTGGATGAATTGATCATGTCTTTGGAGTCTGTATTATTTGAAGCTTGCAACACCAGCTTCCAATTGCATTTACAGATCGCCCCTCAGGATTTCATTCGGAAATACAATTGGTCGCAAATGATCGCTGGGCCAGTCCTTGCCGCTTGCACCAATTCCCCTCTACTTTTTGGACGGGAACTATGGGCCGAAACCCGTATCGCGCTCTTCAAGCAGAGCTTGGATACCCGCAGCTCAAAGAATCATTTGCGTAAAAAACTACCTCGAGTCTATTTCGGACATGACTGGCTCCAGCATTCGCCAGCCGAGCTCTGGAAGAACGAACTGATGCGCTTCCCTCTCTTGCTGACATCGGATGATTTCCAGGATCCCATGCAAATGTTAGATGAAGGAAAAACCCCGAATTTAAGAGCTATCCGCCTGCATAATGGGACCACCTATACCTGGAACCGACTCTGCTACGGACCTCAGGGCAAGAATCCACACCTGAGAATTGAATGCCGATATCTACCTGCTGGTCCGACCGTGGCTGATGAAATTGCCAACTTTGCCTTTTGGGTAGGTTTGATGGAAGGACAACCCGCCGAACATTATAATTTCTGGCAGAATACAGATTTCCGAGTCGCTAAAGACAATTTCATTCGCGCCTCAAGAACGGGACTAGATAGTGTCATAGATTGGTTTGACGGCCCGGAGTCTGCGGAAGCGTTAATCTTGGAGAAGCTGATTCCTTTGGCTAAGACTGGCCTGGAAAAAGCCGGGGTTGATTCGAAGGATATTGAACATTATCTTGGCATCATCGCCCAGCGTGTTAGCAAACAACAAACTGGATCTAGCTGGCAAGTAAAGGCTTTCCGAAACCTGACCTCCGATAGCAGTAGATCCATTGCCCTAAAGGCAGTTACGCAGCAGATGATCCAATACCAACTTAAAAATACTCCTGTTGGTGAATGGGAAGAAATTGGTAAACAGGAATCACACAAGCTTCAGTCCATCAACTTGCAAGCTTCGACATTAGTAGAGGATCTCATGAGTACTGACATTTTCATGGTGCATGAAGAAGCCAGCATACAATTTGTTGATCAGATGATGCAATGGAAGAACATTCATCATGTTCCTGTTGAGGATAAACAAGGAAACCTCATCGGCATGATCACGGATGGCCTAATCAGCAGGAGGGCACCACAATTGAACGACCAGCAAAGTTTGGCACGAGACATCATGATTACCGACGTAATCACAGCTGACGCCAAGGATAGTCTAGAGGAAGCCGGAAAGGTCTTGCAAGAAAACCAATTAAGTTGCTTGCCAATAGTATATCGAGGAAAGATGGTCGGTATTCTGACGGAAAAAGACCTGGAATCGGTCCAAGTCCCCTTATCCTCCTATACTTAACAGAAAGAAGTCAAACTGATGTTGTTGACCGCCAGGTGCAAGATTTTGATCCAACAAATAGCTGTATCGAAAGCCAAAATCTACATCAAGCAAGCGAATCACCCGAACATCAAAACCTAAGTCAACCCCCATCGATCGAACATTACGAGTGACATCAAATGGGTCCGTTAGCTGGGCTCGCCCAAAATCGAAGAAGAAGTTCGTCTTTACTCGTTTTACGAATGCCAGTGAGCCAATTCCCACATCGGGGTACCAAATTGGCATGGTATAGTTGAAGCCAATCTTATAGAAGTTATCTGCTAGGATGCTATTGTACCCTCTTGGGTAGACAAAGAAATCTGAGAATCGATAATTATCCAGATAATCTCGAGATTGCATCATGGTATTGATAAAGAAGCTATGTGTTCTAGCAAAACCAGGGAGATAGAGATCTCCTCGCAATTGAAACACATTTGCATCAAATCGATCTGTCCCTAGGGTTGTCCGATATCTTCCGTCCACCACCAATCCAAAACGCGGATTAATATGCTGTATGGCACGACGGTCCAAGCTACGCCAGAGCACCCTCAGGTCTAAAGCATTGAAGTTGGTGGATTCTAAGGGATCGCGAAAATACTGCGACAGCTGATTTAGACCACGCGTTCCCACCACAATAGAATCTCTCCTCACGTTCGCAGGTGTGTCAAAGTTCCCTTGCGGATTCACCGAAATGCCGTGATAACTGCCGATCAAGTCTAGACGATGAAAAGCGTTTCCTTTGGTAAAAGTCATAGGAATGGCCAGACCTGCAGATACTCTATCCTCCGTCCATTCTTCCAAGTAATCAGCCTGAACAATGGTGGTATCATTTAATTCGGAAAGGTTTGTAAAGAAGGAAGAACGATTCACTCGAGCATAGTTAGCACTGATAATCGGAAAGAATTCTGCATATCTCAAGCCAGCCAAAAAAGACCATTCATCTTCATTTACGTTATAGTATACATTACCTTCTGCTGATAGGGTACTAAACTTATTATCAGACAAAACACTAGCTCCATACAAGGGATGCTCTACAATTGGCAGAATACTGTGTGGGTTAATGATCCCTGAGAATTTATTGAATTTCTTAACCTCAAAGACTTCGTTGGGAACATCTTTGACAATGCTCCCCCCTTCTTGTTCGACCAAAGTTTCATAGTAGGTAATGCCAAACTCCGGAGGAGTCGATAGTGCCTGCCATTTGCTACGATCTAACTCCATCTTCATGATATTATAGCCTTCTGGGCTAAAGGAGCTATAGGCCAAGGTAGTACCGTCCGGTGATACAGCCGGTTGGAAAGCTCCCAGCATATCATTGGTAATTCGATAGAAAGTACTTTCTCCTGGCTTTACTGCATAAATATTGTTGATGCCGCTGTAGGCTGCCGAAAAATAAATGTATTCCCCACGGCTGAATGGGTGCGTAATCTGATGAATAGTTGGTGGAATGATCGTTGTCTTTTGACCCGTGTTGACATCAATGAGCTGCAACTCATTAATTTCTCCTTTCTGCCCCACTACCACGATCTGATCGTCATTAACCCATCTCGGATACATATAAAACCAGTTATCGGGATTGGGTATTTCCCTTTTTACTACTCCACTAGCAGCGCCTAAAATATGTAAGCTATAATTTTGAGCTTCGTCAGTTGCCACTGCCACAATATTTTGCCCCGTTTCATTCAGTGCCGGAGAAAAGTACTTCGACTTATTGGTCAGTTGAGCTTTGGTGTAATTATCCCTATCAAATACCCGAATTACAGAGAAGGTCCGATTGTCCCAGCGAATATCAAAGTCGTACTCGGACCAACACAGTTTTCCTCCTCCAATCGATAAGGTTGAATTTGGAGCTCCTACGATACGGCCAGATTGTGTGATTCGGGCTTCACTCCCTTCATAATCCAACTGATAATAGGTTGGGTTTTCGTCATATGCTCGCTTTTCCACCACCAAAGAACTATTGTTCCAAAACTGCGGATTAGTATAATCCGTGATGGTCCGTTTCTTTTGTGTGTTCCATTGTGTAGCCTCTGCAAATTCAAAATCCATATCAGCCTGTCCCTTCCAGAGGCTATCCATTTCAGCAAAAGTCTGTCGATAAAGGTCTTTGGTGCCCAGTCCAGTGTGACGTTTCAGGCTTGAACTCAAGGGATAAAATAGGCCTTTATAGGAAGTAGCATCTTTGACTACTTTGTTCCAGATGTCTTTTCCATAATGTTTGCGTGCGTGCGTAACTAAGTAATACCCCAAGCCATACCAGTCTGGCACAAAATCCTTGAGCGACCCGGCGGAGGCTTTTTCGTAGGTATAGTCGAGATCATTCAATCGAAGTGATCGGTATTCCATATCAAATGCGGGTAGCCTGCCCCGTCCTGAGGATGTTAAAGCCGTTTCGGTTCCCACCGCGTCCCCTTCAAAAAACCACCGAGGAAGTGCCGTGGAGGTAAATCCTCCCCAAGTCCAGGACCCTAGGATCGATTTAAAAAAGTTTGTAATCCCTCGATTGCCGTTACCAAATTGCTGGACATGTCGATACTCATGAATGGCAAGTATATCTAACCAATCCGTTGTACAGTTGAATTGAGGAGGCGTGAGGTAGAATTCTGATCGAAATGGCCCTACGGTAACAAAGCCATTGGGAATGACCGTCTGATTTTGCAAGAGGATCGTCACTTTCTGCTTTTTATCCCCAATCGAAGAGTTATCTCTGTCCCATAAGTAGTGAACGACATTAGCCACCCGCTGTGCCTCTTTCTCATTCCCTTCAGGAAAGATCACTTGCACCTTTTCCGTCTTTATTTGTCGCCACTTTAGAGAGGGAGGGTTGATCCCAATGGGATTAGAAGGTACTTGGGCTATTCCAGTCCCTATCCAGATCAATAGAGCGAATAGCAGCAAAATCTTTTTGGTCATACTAGATCATTTTATACAGCTGGAAAGCGGATATTAAACTCAGCTTGGCAGGAAGTGGATAGGCAAACAAAGTGAGGCCAGCCGTTCAGAATCCAAATTCCATTTGTCCAAAGTTATTTAAAATTGGGAGAAAATTGTGTCGGGGAATGACTAAGGCGCAGATCAAGAGGTCTATAAGTCCGCCCGCATTCCAATATGCTAGTCAGGCTGCGATCGATATCACTCCTTAAAACTCCTCTACTCTGGCTCTCCAGCTGGTGAATCCCTCAAATAATTCTTACCTTTGCGGCTCAGTTTACTACTGGAATTACCTTCAAAAACCATCATAAAAGAATTCATGCGTCAGTTACTGGAGACCGAACAGAAAGCGCTCGAAATCAACCTCAATGATACCATTTATGGCACCTTCGCTGAGATTGGTGCCGGACAAGAGGTAGCACGCCATTTTTTCCAAGTTGGTGCAGCTGCTGGAACGATCGCCAAGACTATGTCTGCCTATGACAAGGTGTATTCCGATCAGATTTATGGGACAGAGGCAAGTGGAAGATATGTTTGTGAAGCTCGGATCTATAAGATGTTGGATCATGAGTATGAACTCATGGATTACCGACTGCGCAATGAACGCCCAGAAACCAATTTCTTTGCTTTTGCCGATACGGTTTCAGCGATCAACTACACTAAGACCATCAAAGGTGATGGATGGATGGGAATCCGCTTTCAATTAGATCCACATAGTGAACCCAACGATATCGTTTTGCACGTGCGCATGCGTGATAAAAACAATCAGTTGCAACAGCAGGCGATCGGTATTCTAGGGGTAAACCTAATCTACGGTTGCTTCCATCACTACAATGATCCGGAGTTACTACTTCAATCTTTAATGGATAGCCTAAGTGGTCGGGTAAAAATTGATATGATCCGATTGACAGGACCCAATTTTGAGGATGTCGACAATCGCTTACTCAGCCTCTGGTTGGTGAAACATAAACTCACTGAGGTAGCGATGTTTGGTCCCGATGGCAGAAATATCCATGGTTCTGAATTTCTCTACCGAAAAAATGTATTGGTGGTGAGAGGAAGCTTCCGCCCGGCTACCTTGGTCAATATGGATATGATCCGAACCAGCTATCAACAGTTTCGAAATGATCCAAAAGTAGATACGCAAAAGACTTTCTTGCTCACAGAAATCACAATGGACAATCTCCGAGCACAAGGAGAATTGGATGAACGTGACTTCATCGACCGAGCCGAGTTGTTGAATGCTATGGGGCAAACGGTGGTAATTTCAGATTGCGAAGAATATCAAAAGCTCATTTCCTACCTAAGTGATTTCAAAGTACAGCAGTTGGGGATTGTCCTCGGCGTAAGACCTCTACTAGATGTCATTAGTGAGAAATACTATCAGAATATGGATGGCCGACTGCTTGCTGCTTTCGGTGAAATGTTCACTAGTAACGTAAAGATCTACGTTTATCCCGCCATGCAGGAAGGAAGTGCCGAACTCATGACTGCCCAGAACGTGCCAGTGCCCGAAGGCGTTAAGTTTTTATACCGCCACCTACTCGACAATCAGCAGATTGAAGACGTGTCCGGATATAATCCTGATATACTACACATCTTCTCAAAAGATGTACTAATCAAGATCCAAGCCGGCGAAAGTGGATGGGAATCACAGGTCCCAACCAAGATCGCCGCCCTGATCAAGGAGAAATGTCTCTTTGGCTATCCTAGTGAAAAGATGGAGTTTGAATATTAGGAGGCTCCTCTAGAGCGCAAAATCCCGAATTCCAACCCTCTCAATTCTGCCAACCCTCTTAAACGGCCGATGGCGGAGTAGCCTGGATTTGTTTTCTTATGCAGATCATCTAACATTTTGTGGCCATGATCGGGACGCATGGGGATGGCCTCTGCCCTACCCTGTTGCACATCTAGCAAAGCGGACACTACCGCAAACATATCGACATCCCCATCCAAATGGTCCGCTTCGTGGAAGTTGCCATCCGCATCTCTGAGGGTAGCTCTAAGGTGTATGAAGTTGATTCGATCACCAAAAGTTTTAATCATTTCTTCCAACTTATTGTCCGCTCTCACCCCAAAGGAACCCGAACAGAAGCAGAGCCCATTCGCAGCATTTGGCGTCGCCGTGAAAAGCGCCTCTACATCTGCGGCTGTACTTACTACTCTAGGTAATCCTAACATAGGGAAAGGCGGGTCATCTGGATGAATCGCCAATTTTACACCTACTTCTTCTGCGACGGGAGCAATTGCTGCTTGGAAGTCAATCAGATGTTCCCGCAGTTTCTCTGGGGTCATCCCATCATAATTGGCCAGCACAGCGCGAAACTGGTCCAGGGTATACCCATCATCTGCCCCGGGCAAGCCCGCTATCACGGTCCGTACCAACTTCTCCTTATCTGCTTCTGTAGCCTCATCTATCCATTTTGCAGCTGCCGACAAGGCGGCCTCGGCATAGTCTTCAGCAGCCCCTTCCCGTTTAAGAATGTAAATATCAAAAGCAGCCAGTGCGGCCAATTCAAACCTTAGCGCAGTGGACCCGTCCTTCATGGGATAATCCAGATCCGTTCTGGTCCAATCCAACACGGGCATAAAATTATAGGTTACAACAGGTATCCCACAAGCGCCGAGATTTCTAATACTTTCCTGGTAAGTGGCCACATACTGTTGCCATTCCCCAGCTTGACGCTTGATAGAATCATGGATAGGGATGCTTTCTACTACCCCCCATTCCAGTCCAGCAGCTTCGATAATGGATTTTCTTTCAAGGATGGCTTCCTTTGGCCAAACCTCTCCGATAGGAATGTCGTGCAAGGCGGTGACAATACTGATAGCTCCAGCTTGTCTAATGTCGTTTAAGGATACAGGATCCCCTGGCCCATACCATCGCCAGGCTTGTTTAAGTGGCTTTCCGGTCATTTTTAGTCTTTCGTTTAATTGATGCGGAAAAATAGGAAGAAAAAGTGTTATTTAGTTCCTGCATCAGGCTCTGTATTCCTGTTGTATGAGTGTGTTTAAATTTCGGTCTTTGAGACGAAAATAATTCATATTTTGCTTAAACGAAGCGTAGGTCTGTCTAGCAGCCAGATAGATTCTGGCTAATAGCAGCGCTATCGCGCCTGGTTCTACAACGAAGGGTAAGCGAAATAGGGATATTTGCAGACCAATTATTGAACTTTAAACACACTCTAAACTGCCGTGAGTTTGAAATTGACGCAAGATCTCTGATAAACACCAATCACCTTAGCCCTTATGCTGAATCGACGATCCTTTTTTAACCATTCCCTGACAGCCTCGCTTGCGGCTTTTCTAGGGTTTACTCAATGTGAATCACCCGCCCAAACTGAAAATACAGCGGCGGCTACTCCCAGCAAATCTAACCCGAATTCCAAGGCAGTCACCCCTGCCATCATCGCCACCTGGCCCCACAAGGAAGCCACCGGCCCAGCCATGGACGTAATCCAAGAAGGACGCTCTGCCTTGGACGCAGTCGAGGCTTGTGCTAGAATCGTAGAAGCAGATCCTATGGATCAGAGTGTTGGCTATGGAGGTCTCCCGGATGCTGCCGGAAACGTGACCTTGGATGCTTGCATAATGTCCGCAGACGGCAAAGCCGGAGCCGTGACCTATCTTCAACATATCAAGCACCCCATCTCGGTAGCACGAAAAGTGATGGAAGAAACGATACATGTCATGCTAAGTGGTGAAGGAGCGCTTCAGTTTGCACTTGAGCAAGGATTCGAGAAAGAAGATATGCTTACTCCAAAAGCCAAGGAAAAATGGGAAAAATGGAAAGCCGAAAACAAGGGTGCGCCCGCCAAGGCAAACATAGACCAGCACGATACCATTGGGGTATTGGCCATTGATAAGGATGGCAATATGAGTGGTGCTTGTACGACCAGCGGTATGGCCTATAAGGTACCGGGACGGGTTGGCGATTCCCCAATCATTGGAGCAGGTTTGTACGTGGACAATGAAGTTGGTGGAGCATGTGCCACTGGTGTGGGTGAATTAGTGATGACTACCTTAGGTTCTTTTTTAGTGGTGGAATTAATGCGACAAGGTAAGACACCACAGGAAGCCTGCGAGGCAGCCGTTCAACGGATAGCAGATCGCCATCTTAAAGAAGGAGATGATCTGCAGGTGGGATTTATTGCGATGAACAAGAAAGGAGAACACGGTGCCTATTCCATTCTCAACGGCTTTTCATATACTCTGCATCAGGATGATCAGAACGAAATTCATGAGGCGACTTTTATGATGATGAATCCAAATCAGGAATAAAATACGCTCCTTGACACTTCTCCAATCCATTGTTTGAGACCATTGGAGAGACAAATTAACTAGTCATCAGTATGAACATATCAACTCCCGCATGGGCTTTGCCCTTAGCGCTTATTTTAACAGTTAGTCTAGCTTGTCAAACCAATAGCAGCCAAGAAGAGAAACAGGAAAATTCGACAGATAGTACAACACAAGTGGAACCGCCGCCACCTCCACCGCCTACTGTACCACTGCACTACATTATGGGGAAATTTGAACCTTCCAAGGATTCCAATTTTGTCAAAATCGCTCCTGCATATACTACCAAGTCAAATATCTACCTGCATAAAGAGGCCTATAAAGCTTTCTTAAAAATGCACGCTGCAGCCAAAGAAGATGGTATCACTTTGCGCATCCTGTCGGCAACCAGAAACTTCAATAGTCAAAAAGGTATTTGGGAGAGCAAATGGAACGGCTCCAGAAAACTATCGGATGGTACCAACGCAGCTGAAATAGCAGACACAAACGCCCGCGCCCTGCGAATACTTGAGTATAGCTCAATGCCAGGAACCTCACGCCACCATTGGGGAACTGATATCGACCTCAACAATCTTAACAATCCTTACTTTGAAAAAGAACCTGGTATCAAAGTCTATCAATGGCTCACCGCCAACGCAGCACGCTTTGGATATTGCCAAACCTATACGCCTAAAGGCCCCAACCGCCAAGATGGGTACAATGAAGAAAAATGGCATTGGTCCTACTTGCCAGTGGCAAAGGAGTATGCTGCCTCCGCCAGACAGTTACTGAAAGATGAAGATATCCAAGGATTTGCTGGAGCAGGGGTAGCCCCTAATCTAAAGATTGTCAAGAAATACGTGTTTGGAGTCAACCCCGAATGCTTGGATTAATGTTGAATGAGTAATGGAGAATGTTTAATGGGGGTGAATAACTCTTAATTATACATTAAACATTCTCCATTAAAATTATTCGTAACGAAGGGCTTCGATAGGATCTAGACGGGCAGCTTTCAAGGCGGGATATAGTCCTGAGGCTAGTCCCACACCCATGCAGGTGATTACCGCAATAGTAATCCACAACCACGGGAAGAGGAAGTTTCCTCCCATTAGAGCAGACACTCCATTTCCGATCAGCACGCCTAAAATGATACCCACTACCCCTCCGATCTGGCAAATCACAACGGCTTCTGTAAGGAATTGAATCATAATATTTCGGCGGGTAGCTCCCAGGGCTTTGGTAATCCCGATTTCTCGGGTCCGCTCCGTCACACTCACGAGCATAATATTCATCAAGCCGATGGCAGCCCCTAAGAGGGTCACCAGGCCAATGCCAATAGCAGCCAGACGGAAATAAAGCGTATTCTCTTTAATGATTCCAATCAGACCATCACTTTTGGAGATCTCAAAATCATTGTCTTGGTAAGCGTTCAGTCCACGTACATTGCGGAGTATCATAGTTGCATTGCCGATGGCATGATCGATTTGTGTGGGATCATTAACAGCAACTAGAATATTATAGTTGGAATTGGCCGTCCCATAGTATCTTTTAGCAGTCTGTAGCGGGATCAAGACACGGCGATCCTGGCTTTGATTCATGCTAGAGCCCCGGGTCTTTAAAGTCCCAATGACCTTTAGCTTGATGTTCCCGAGAGAAATGACCTGATCCAGGGCTTTTTCATCTTTACCTTCGAATAGATCATCCACTATATTGGAGGCAATAATAGCCCGATACCCGCCATTGATCGCCTCTAAGGGACTGAAATTTCGGCCGTATTTCACTTCATAGCCTTTGGCTTCCAAGTAATTCTCGTCTATTCCAAAGACCAGGGTATTCGGATTGGTTTTCTTACTCTTGTATTTAACGGTAGCGTTCCCCGTACAATTGATGGAAACGGAAGTTTGGGCAGGGAAGCGATAGCGTTCTTTAAACTCTAGGCATTGTCTGTAGGTAAATACATCTCCTTGCTTCTGACGTCTCCCTCTCTGGTTTCCACTTACACCGGTTCCTTTTCGATCTACGTCAAAGGTGTTAGCGCCAAGAGAAGAAAGGTTATCACTTAGGGAATAGATAGCACTATCGATCGCGGTCAAAATACCGACTAATGCCATAATACCAAAGGCAATGATCATTAGTGTAAGGATCGCCCGCAACCAATTAGAGCGAACCGTAAGTATGGCATAGTTGATATTTTCTCGCAGATTCATATCTATACTTTTAGGGAAGCTAAGGTAGAAAAGCACCCCCGCACCATAGATTTTGTTAGATTAATGAAAGGTTCTGCTAGACCAATGGAGGTCCCTGATTTACCATTCTGTATGAAAGATCCCTTCTCTATCCAGTCGTTCATAGGTATGAGAACCAAAATAATCGCGCTGAGCTTGTACAACATTAAGTGGCAGGCGCCCGGTACGATAGGCATCAAAATATTGTAAAGTAGAAGAAAATGCTAGCATGGGAACACCCTGTGCGATACCTTCTCGCAATACAGAACGCATAGCTCCCTGAGTAGCCAACAAGTCTTTGCTGAACGCCTCACTGATCATCAAGTTTTTCACCTCTGGCTGTGTGGAATAGGCCTGTCGCATCTGTTCCAAGATATCTGCACGGATGATACAGCCTCCGCGCCAGATTCTTGCGATGGCTTCCATATCTAGATCATAATCATGCTCCACGGAAGCATCACTCAATAAGGCCATACCTTGCGCATAGGTTACCAAAAAGGCAAAATGCAGGGCTTTCCCGACCTGCTCAATCCATTCTGCTTGATCTACTGTTGCATCACTAGTCAAAGTCGGATTCAAGATCTTGTCCGCAGCCTCCCGTTCCTGCTTCAAAGCCGATATGCCGCGCATACTTACCGCTGCATCGATGGTAGGTACGGGTATCCCAATATCCATAGCATTTTGGGAGGACCATTTCCCTGTTCCTTTTTGCTTGGCCTTATCAAGAATAGCATCCACCAGCCAACCGTCCGTTAGGTCATCACGCTGAGCAAAAATCTCGGCAGTAATTTCAATCAAAAACGAGCGCAATGCTCCTTGGTTCCATTGATCAAAAACTTGGTGCAGCTGAGGAACATCCAATCCCCCGACACGCTTAAGCAGGTCATAGGCTTCAGCAATCAACTGCATCATACCATACTCGATTCCGTTGTGCACCATCTTTACATAGTGGCCAGCGGCACCCCGCCCCATATGAGCCACACACGGCTCTTCATTTGGGCCCACTTTGGCAGAAACGGCCTCTAAAACAGGCCTTAGAATCTCATAAGCTTCTTTATCACCACCGGGCATAATACTAGGCCCTTTACGCGCACCTTCTGCACCCCCAGACACTCCGGCTCCAAAGAAATAAAGCCCTTTATCCGCTAAGTATTTAGCTCGTCGCTCCGTATCTGGGAAATGGGAGTTGCCCCCATCTACAATCAAATCTCCTTCTTCGAGGTACGGCAATAAACTTTCAATGACGGAATCCACAACTTTCCCTGCAGGCACAAGCAACATGACTTTACGGGGCCGTGATAGCGCTTGGACAAACGCTTCCGTTGACGTGGTTCCCATGATGGGGCGTCCAGCCGCTTCTTGCTCCAGGGCATTGGCTTTCTCAGCATCTAAATCCAAACCAGCGGCCGAAAAACCATGATCGGCTACGTTAAGCAAAAAATTGCGGCCCATGACTCCAAGGCCGATCATACCAAAATCAAATGTTGCTTGACTCATTTTAATATATCTTTTACAGATGGCAAGGAACGAGTTTCTCCTATGTATCTCAATTCGCGGCAAAGGTAGGAGGAATTGACTAAAATTGCAGGGGAATTAAAACTTTAATCCCCAGGAGAACATTATCATAACATATGTCTGCCCTTTTGAGTTGATGTATCAAAAAAAATGTTTCTTTACGGCCTATAAACTTCATAACTGCCAATGGACCCACTTGTTTTTGTCATCTTCGGTGCCTCCGGGGATCTCACGGAACGAAAACTCGTTCCTGCCATCTTCCAGCTTTTCATGAACAAGTCCCTGCCTGATAACTTTGCCGTTTTGGGCGTCAGCCGTTCTAAACTCTCAGATGAAGCTTTTCGCAAAAAAGTATTGGAAAGTGAACTTTTCAAACCCAAAGGAGCTAGTTCTGAACAAATTGAAGAGTTCGGCAAGAAGTTGTTTTATCAGGCCATCGATACAGGTAATGCGGAAGCCTACGGAGAGGTTAAAACCAGGTTATCGAAACTGGATCAGGAATTTAGCACGGGGGGGAATTACATTTTCTACCTCTCAACCCCACCTAGGTTGTACGAAACGATTCCAGCCTACTTGGCTCAACAAGGACTGAATAAGGAAGATAATGGATGGAAAAGACTCGTCATTGAGAAACCTTTCGGATACGATCGCAGTTCAGCATTGGGCCTCAACAAGAAGTTACGGGATTTCTTTGAAGAAGATCAGATTTACAGAATTGATCACTATCTCGGGAAAGAGACTGTTCAGAATCTTCTGGTCACCCGCTTTTCCAATGGTTTCTTCGAACCCCTTTGGAACCGCAATTATATCCAGCACGTAGAGATCACCAATGCTGAAAACATTGGCGTAGAAAATAGAGGAGGTTATTACGATCACTCTGGAGCCTTGCGGGATATGTTCCAGAACCATTTACTGCAGATCGTGGCACACATTGCCATGGAACCTCCCATTACGGCCGACGCAAAAGCCATTCGCAACGAAAAAGTAAAGTTATTCCAGTCAATTCGGCCGATTGTTGGAGAGGACATCGGCAAGTATGCTATCCGAGGGCAGTATATCGCTTCCAAGATCAAGGGGGAACCGATCAATGGCTACCGGGATGAACAAGGAGTACCTGCGGAATCCAAAACTGAGACCTTTGCCGCCATCAAGTTTTTCATAGACAACTGGCGTTGGGCCGATGTGCCTTTTTATGTCCGCACGGGGAAACGGTTGCCCACCAAGGTGACGGAGGTAGCGATTACCTTTAAATCCCCTCCACAAGCCTTGTTCAACAACGAAGCTGGCTTACAAAACAAGAAGAACAAGCTCATTATACGCATTCAACCGCATGAGGGCCTATTATTGAATTTTGGCATGAAAGTACCTGGTCAAGGCTTCCGAGTAAAGGATGTAGATATGGACTTTCACTATTCAGAATTGACCGATGCTTACGTGCCAGAAGCCTACGAAAGATTGCTTCTAGATAGCATTAAAGGGGATCCAACTTTGTACTCTAGAGGAGATTCTGTAGAGGCGGCTTGGAATTTTGTAGACCCAATCCTCGATGCCTGGAAGAATGATCCAGACATTAAACTATTTGGCTATCCAGCAGGAACATGGGGGCCCAAAGAGGCCGATCTCCTCATTGCTGAAAGTGCCGTCAATTGGCGTAACCCTTGTAAGAATCTCACAGAATCTGGGGGATTTTGCGAATTATAGCCCCTGTGTAAGGCTACAGCTACAACGAACTGTTTATTCAACAAAAAGCAAGGACTTTGGACCATAGTAATACAATGCATATTTATAAGGATAATCCAGCAGTTGCAGCTGCTTTTGCAGAATGGTTGGTAGATTGGCTAAAAGGACGCCAGCGCACCACCATTGCCCTCTCTGGAGGAAGCACACCTAAACTGCTCTTCCAACTCCTCGCAGAGCAATATGCAGATCAGATTGATTGGTCAGGAATCCACCTTTTTTGGGGAGATGAACGTTGTGTACCGCCCGATCACGCCGATAGCAACTATGGCATGACCAAAGCTTTGTTACTCGATCACATCGATATTCCCGCAGCTAATGTCCATCGTGTCAAAGGTGAAGAAGACCCAACAACAGAGGCTGTACGGTATGGGCAGGAGATCCAGTCCGTCGTCTCAGCAGTCGATGGTCGGCCCGCCTTTGATCTGATATTGCTGGGTATGGGAGGTGATGGACATACTGCTTCCATTTTCCCCCATGAGATGCACCTTTTGGAGGAAACAACCATCTGCGGAGTTGCCACACATCCAGACTCTGGCCAGCATCGTATCACGATCAACGGTCCCATCATCAATCATGCTTATTTAATTGCCTTTTTAGTGACTGGTGGTGGAAAGGCTGAAAAAGTGCAAGTCATTTTACAAAAACAGGCCGGGTTTGAGACATATCCAGCCGCACATGTGCATCCAAAGGACGGGATTACACATTGGTTTCTAGACGAAGCAGCAGCAGCTCTACTTTCCTAAAAAAAATTAATAGGCCGCATTTTGTCGTCTTTATACGTTAGTATGAAGTGTAGATAGCTAATCTGCCATCTACAAACATTGAAGTTCCATCCACGAAGGATCTTTTTCCTTCGATTGAAGTACTACTCCAACTATCTACTCATCTTTTAGTAGCACTATCCTTTCTACATTTCTCTAGCAGTTGCCTATGTGAAAAAACGTTCCGATTTGTAAATCCGAACGATCAAGCTGGTCTTTTCGCCGAATTTTGAACTCGAGAGCAATTAAAGACAAGAAGTTGTCACAAAGAGTTTGCCTCGACTGTATGTACAATACCTTAATCGGCAAAGGCCACAAAAGAGCTCAGCCATGAAGTTGGCTAGCATTTTTTTTGAAATAGTTCTGAATAGTTGTAACCGAGGTTAGAAAAGCATCGTCTAGTTAGGGTATTCACCGAAATCACCCGACTGTATGCAGGCTTGAAACCTGAAGGTATTAGCAAGGAAACAATCTGCATAAAAGAAAAAATTCAATATACCCGACTAAAAAAGGTTTCCAAAAAATTGCCTTCTAATGGGGTGAAGTAGATAAAACTGCTTCACCCCAATCTTCCTCTAGCGCGATCTTTTCTTTCCTCAGGACACATCTATATGAACACATTTTTATTCATCCCTGTACTTGGGGCAGCTTAATGCCTCAATACTGATGTGCTTTGCACGATTAAACCCTACTTAACAATGGAATGGAAAGCTAATATCCTACGCTTGCTTTATGTGCTTTTTCTGTTTTTGACTTATGTGTTTTTGTTTTCGATACCCTACCTCTGATAAAAACGGGGGTAGGATCAAAGAAAATTACCTGACATGACCGTAATTAAAGATCCAACCCCGAAATCAAGGTTATCTACCATACAGGATGACCCAATACGAAATGAAAACATTTTTGGCGACTTCCGCTTCCCCTTTACCACGAAATTGAGTTTCGTTCCCCTACTTCGGCATTGGGAGAGTTTGGTAAAAAGTAACCAACCTACTCAAGCCTTCATTGCGAAAGAAATCAAAAGACATATTCAGGATGCTCCCCCTTTGCAAAAAGCGGTCAATAATCCAAAGATCTTAGAACGCTTTCCCGAATTGGTCAATTTGATGTTGGCTCCACTATTTCCTGCGGCACCAGGCGTTGATTCTCTAGGCCGCGTTTTCAAGCCAATGGATCTGCGCAGCATTTATCGGACACCGGGCTTTGATGCCTTGATACACGAGACTCCCTATGAGTATTTTATTCTCAATAGAGAACCCGAAGAATGCATGGCCAACGGTATCTATGCCAGCTACTGTCTACTTTTGAATGCCCATTATGGCTATCAACTCCCGATCCAAAACAACTACAATGTATCCGTTCAACTAGCCGATAGTGGTCTCATTCGACACTACAAATGCGTCAATAACTTAAACTTCATGGACGTAGTGGTGGTGAAGCCTCTACCCAAACTGACAGATAATCAGATCCAGAACCTCCTCAGTACCCCGCTTGACTATAAGAAATGGCTACAAGCGATTCCTCCTGACCACTTCGAACTACATGGGATCATTGCTGACACCATGACCGACATCACGGAGGAGATGTCCATTTCTCAATTGAAGAATCAACTGCTCCATAAAAGTGCTTTTGGCGGCCGCCAGCGCATCGAAGAGCTGGAGCAATCCCTTAGATCTTATCTAGCTCTACCTGACTTGAGATTGGGTCTTACCGCCTTGGATGACAGTGGTTCACTCTGCATCGCCTATAAATATCAAATAGAATACCTTCTTTTCACCAATGAAACGGAGGCAGACAATCCATTTTTACAGAAGGGATCTATTTACCACAAGGTATTGAAGAGCAAAAAGCACATGCTGCTGCAAGACATTAGCCAATATGAAGATCCCACCACCGCTGAAGTTGCCCTAATCAATGACGGATATCGCAGTGTATTGGCTTATCCCTTGTTGAACAAAGGCCAGGAACTCATTGGTTTACTGGAGGTTGCCTCCGGCGAAACCAGAGCGATCAATGATCTGACCGCCATGAAAATCACGGAGATCATTCCACTATTCGAAATGGCCATCCTGCGTAGAAGAGAAGAACTAGACAACCAGATAGAAGCGATCATTCGAGAAAAATATACCTCACTCCACCCTAGCGTAGAATGGAAATTTATGGAAAATGCCTATCACATCTGGCAAGACAGAATGGAGCAAGGAGAAGAGGGATTACCTAAGCCGATTTCGTTTAAGAGTGTGGCTCCGTTCTACGGACAATCTGATATCGTATCTTCTACGACCTTGCGTAATAAGGCGGTCCAAGCAGACTTGGAAGACAACCTAAAGATGGCCTATGGTCTATTAAAGGATTTTACAGCCCTTGTACCCTTGCCGGTACTTGATCAGTTCATTTTCAAGATAGATCAGCAATTACAGGGATTAAATCAAGATTTCACTTCTGCCCGCGAAAGCAAACTCGTTGAGTTTATCCACATGGAGCTTCATCCTTTGCTCATGCAAATAGCAGAAGATTTGCCACAGTTGAGGGAACGCATCGAAGCTTACTTTAAAGAGCTAGATCCAACCTCTGGTGTCCTATATAATCGCAGAAGAGATTACGAAAAGAGTGTCGCGATGATCAATGACACTTTGGTTCGAAGGCTGCAGAAGGAGCAGGATAAAGCACAAGCACTAGTACCGCATTATTTCGAAAAATACAAAACGGACGGAATAGAATTCGATATGTATGCGGGGCAAAGTTTGCTAAGAACTGGCACCTTTAGCAACCTTCATCTAAGGAATTTACGTATTTGGCAATTAACAGCGCTTTGTAAATTGACAAGAGAAACGGCCTTGATCCGGCCCAAATTGCCCGTACCCTTAGAAACAGCACAGATGATTTTTGTGTATGGCAATGCGATCGACATTCACTTCAGAATGGACGAAAAACGCTTCGACGTAGATGGCGCCTACAACATTCGATATGAGATCATCAAGAAGCGGATTGACAAAGCCCTGATTACAGGAACAAATGAAAGACTTAGATCACCAGGTACGATCTCAATCGTCTACACCAATGACAAGGACCGCAAGGAATACCTAGAGTACCTTGAATTCCTTACTGCTAAGGGTTGGTTAGCGGGGGAAGTGGAAGACCTAACCTTGGCCAAACTACAAGGGGTGGAAGGATTAAGAGCGCTGCGTGTGAAGGTAAACGTGGAACTTGAAATTGAAGATTAATGTAGTAGACCATAAAAGACCACCTATCAATTCATAAAACAAAACCCGATCCAATGAATTCGCCCATCGTTAACAACACCTTCCAGTTTGTCCAATACTTATATAGATCCTATTTACCTCAAGGATTTGACCGTTTTGAATTGGATCAAGCGGTTCTAGAAAAAAATTCCTGGGTAAGTAAAGGATTACAAGCAGGCTTGTCTGACACAGAACTGGAAACATTGGCGCTTACCGCTCTCCTATATCGTGTTGGAATTATTGAAACTTTTCGTTCCTACTCCAAAGTGAGTCGTACCATTGCCGAAAGATACCTGAAAGAGCAAAAGTATCCCAGCAAGCGGATTGCATCTATTTTGCACGCCATATCAGTGGCCAATAAGGGAGGACAAATGGCACAGCAGAGATTGGAACAGATTATCGTTAGTAAATCAAAAGCTGAAGTTGGAGATGTTTGGCCTTAGGCCATGTTCTTAATGGTCGTAGGGCGCGTTATTGGGACAAATAAAAAGTGCCTCTTGAGAAGAGGCACTACTAATGAACAGAATCCCATGAAACGAAATAAACGCCGTTTAATATCTTTTCAAAAGTCGCAAGGACTTATTGTTATGTCTTGTGAATAGAGGATGACAGAAGGTGTTTGTTTTAAGTTATCACTCTTACTTAAGTAACAATCAATTGCTGCGAAAAGTTGGGTCAAAGTAGCGGTTATAACGAAGGTAACGGTAGTAGTAGTGCGGTGAGTGTTTGTTTTACATTTTGCTCTCGTATAACCGGTTTCGCACAAATTATATTGTCTTGTACCCTATAAATTTTCAACAAAATCCGACGACTTGAAAAAATCTGAGACCAATCAGGCCTCAAATTCGATGAACGGATCAATCCGCTCAATAAAGCTGAGACTTTTATCGGCTTTTTTGAAATATTTGCTTGGATCACCCCGGCGGTGTCGCAGGTAGAAAATACCTGCAACGGCTTGGGATTTACAGAAGGCCTTGGCCAATACTCCTTATCTTTACCCTTAGCAGCGCTACCAACCTATGCTAACAATCAAGCAAAGGAAAATATCAAAGGAAGAGTTACTCAAGCTTCAAAACCTAGAGCCTAAGTTTTGGGACAAATTTGAGCGCTTCATCTTACTACTTATTGTGAGCATTTTCGTACTCCTCATGCCCTTCTTGTGGTATGACAAGAGATACCCCGTTCCTCCTACCACTGAAATCATCATTCTTATCCCATTGCTTATTGCAGCTATACTCTTAGCCTTATATCTACACCGATGGATCACTAAAATAGAAGGTCCCAGTTATTCTGTGTCGCCCAACATGAAGGTGGAAGAATGGCATATCCAGGCAGAACGAGTCATTCAAAGAGAAGATATTGAGGACTTTGGCCCTGGCTACTATTTTCAAGTTTTGCACGAGGGCAAAAAACAATGGCTATTCCTATGGGGACAGTACTTCTATGATTATAACGAAGTCTATGATTTTCCCAATGCGGATTTCACCCTAACTCGGCGGGCAGACAATAAATCGGTATTAAGCATAAAAGTCCACGGAGAGGCCTTGGCCATCGAAAAAAGCTTACCTCCCTTCCCTAAAAAAGCCTGGCGGACAGGAAAAACGGAAGAGGACGGTGATATACTGGACGAAATCCCAGATTGGTCAACCTGGTAGTAGTCCTGGCCACGGTCTTCCCCACTCAACTTCTGCCGGAAAAAGGTGTATATTTGGATTTTCTAACCAGCGATCATTACCCTTCAACACCTTTCAGACATGCCACACGTTGAAACATTCCACGAAACTACGGATGGGAAAAAGCTTTACTTACAAGCTTGGGAACCCGAATCTGAACGCAAAGCAGCTATGCTGTTGGTTCATGGTCTTGGCGAACACAGTTCTCGTTACGCACATCTAGCTGAGTACTTGAATACGAAAGGCATTGCCGTATATACTTTTGATGGCAGAGGTCATGGCAAGTCATCCAAGCCCAAAGTTACAGCCTACTTCGAGAGAGCTTCCATTTACGTCAAAGACGTGGACGATCTCTACAAAAAAATGAAGGAATACGTTGGTGAAACGCCCTGCTTTATTTTCGGCCATAGCATGGGTGGAGGAATGGTAGCTCAGCACGTTTTAACGCACCAACCAGATACAAAAGGAGTCATCTTAAGTGCTCCTGCCCTGATGGCCGGCGATGATATTTCTCCGTTCCTGATCAAGATTTCTGGCTTTCTGAGTAAAGTTGCGCCAAAACTGAAGGCGGTTAAATTGGATTCGAGTCATCTTTCGCATGATCCGCAAGTGAAGAAAGATTATGATGCCGATGAATTGGTCTATTCCAAGGGAATCCCCGCTAGAACCGGTGCAGAGTTGTTAAACATGATCGATGAGATCCAGGCTAATATGGATCAATTTGAGCTCCCCGTATTGCTTTTGCATGGTACGGAGGATCATTTGACCAATATCAATGGGACTAAGCTACTTTACTCCAAAGCCACCAGCCAGGATAAAACCTTAAAGCTTTATGAGGGTTTCTATCATGAATTGGTTAATGAGGTAGAAAAGGAAACGGTGATGAAAGACATCGCAGATTGGATGTTGGAAAGGCTGTAGACCTTCATGATAAACGCTCCTTCAAACTAACCGCTAACAAATTACCGAGCACTTAAATCTTAAAACTCACATAATAGTATGTCCTCACTTCATAACAATGAGCTTTTTTCTGTAAAAGATAAAACTGTTTTAGTTACCGGAGGTTCCCGTGGTATCGGCTTGATGATAGCTCGAACCTTAGTAGAAAACGGTGCCAAAGTTTACATTTCTTCTCGTAAAGCCGCGGTCTGCCAAGCCGTAGCGGAGGAGCTATCTAAAATAGGAAACTGTATCGCGATTCCCGCCGATATATCAACAGCAGAAGGAAGAGCCTATTTAGTGAATGCGCTAAAAGAGCAGGAAACGGGCTTAGATGTACTCGTGAATAATGCGGGAGCTAACTGGGGGGCCCCATTTAAAGACTATCCGGAATCAGGTTATGATAAAGTGATGGACCTGAATGTAAAGTCCATTTTCTTTTTGACGCAGGATCTTTTACCATTATTACTAGCCAAGGCTAGCCTAGAGCAGCCAGCCAATGTGATCAATATCGGCTCGATTGACGGCATGAGAGTTTCTACCTTGGACAATTCCGCTTATGGTGTAAGTAAAGCAGCAGTACATCACCTCACCAAAATTCTTGCCGTGAAAATGCAAGGCAAAGGAATCACCGTTAATGCTGTAGCGCCTGGTCCATTTAGAAGCAAAATGACAGAAAGTATGCTAGATGCTTTTCAAAAGCAGGTAGAAGGTGTCAACCCAATGAAACGTATTGGGATGGATGGTGACATGGGCGGCATCGTTGTCTTCCTTGCTTCAAGAGCTGGATCTTATGTCAATGGCGCAGTAATCCCTGTAGATGGAGGTATGCATTTGCTAAGTATGGTCTAAAACCTTGTCCTCACATCTATTTTCACTGCCAGAACTCATCTAAATTACAATCGATGAAACTGTATTCTATTCTTTTCGGCCTAGGGATGTTACTCTTAGCCAGCTGTAAGACCGATGGTGCTAATCAAGTCTCCGAAGAAGGGGAGAATAACGCCAGCATCGCATTTGAGGAAATGTTGGACGACTACTATGAAGAAGATTTAAAACTTAATCCTCTGAAAGCCACTATGGCTGGGGATAACCGATATAACAATCACTTCCCAAATTCACTTTCGGACGAACACCAGTCCGCCCTCAAAGCTTATTTCTCCAAATACTTGGAAGAAGCGAAGTCTTTTAAGAACGAAGACCTGAAGGATGGCGAGCAATTGAGCAAGGCCATTTTGCTCTGGGAATGTGAAATCAACCTGGCCCGTCTCAATTACAGAGAAGACCTCCGACCGATCGACCAAATGTGGTCGGTCAATTTAATGGTCGGTCAGTTGGCCAGCGGAGCTAGTGCTCAGCCGTTCAACACGGTGGAAGATTACAACAACTGGCTGGAGCGCTTAGATGGATATTTGGAGTGGATGGCTACAGCCGAAGATAAGATGCGAGCTGGAATTGAATTAGGCTATGTACTGCCAAAATCCCTAATCAAGAAAGTGCTGCCCCAATTAGAAGCCCTAACCGTAGAAGATTTGGACCAACACCTGTTCTACAGTCCCATCAAAGATTTCCCCGATGGCTTCTCTGATGTAGATCGGGAATCTCTAAAGGCGGCTTTTGGCAGCATGATTAGTGATAAGATCATACCTGCATATAAAAGTCTCTATGACTTTATGAGCACAGAGTACCTGGCAGCTGGCCGAACTAGTAGCGGAATCTCAGACATTCCCAATGGAAAGGAATACTATAAGCACCAGATCAAAACTTATACTACAACCAATATGACGGCCGATGAGATTCATCAGCTAGGCTTGGATGAAGTGGCACGTATCTCTGCAGAAATGGAAAAGGTGAAGGAGGAAGTAGGATTTGAAGGGGATTTGAAGTCCTTTTTTGATTTTGTCAGAACCAATAAGGAATTGATGCCCTTTACTGAACCGCAACAGGTGCTAGACAACTTCAATGCTATACATGAGCGCATGAAGCCACAACTTACTAAGTTGTTTGATTTGAAGCCCAAAACACCCTTTGAAGTTCGTCGTACGGAAGCCTTCCGGGAAAAATCAGCCAGCGCAGAATACAACCCAGGTTCCTTAGATGGCACCCGACCCGGCATTTTCTACACCCCTATTCCAGATGCTACGAAATACAATACCTATTCAGATGAATCTCTATTCTTGCACGAAGCCATACCTGGACATCACTACCAAATATCCTTGACGCAAGAGAATGAAGAAATGCCCAAATTCCGTAAAACCTTATGGTATAGCGGTTATGGAGAAGGTTGGGCACTCTACACGGAGTCACTTGGGAAAGAATTAGGTTTATATACAGATCCTTACCAATACTTTGGTATGCTAGGGGCGGAAATGCACCGTGCCATTCGATTGGTCGTCGATACCGGCATACATTCCAAGGGCTGGTCCCGAGAAAAAGCCATTGAGTATTCCTTGGAAAATGAGGCGGAAAGCGAGGCTAGCATTATATCTGAGATCGAGCGCTACATGGCCAATCCAGGTCAGGCTCTTTCCTATAAAATTGGACAGCTAAAAATTCGCGAGCTACGCAATCGCTCACAAGAGGCACTTGGAGAAGCTTTTGACATTCGAAAATTCCACAATCAAGTACTAGAAACTGGTTGTGTTCCATTGGCCTTACTAGAGAATAAGATCGACAACTGGATTGCTGCCAATCAATAATACCACTGCTAAATAGCTAGGCATGGAACCCAAAAAGACCTTCAGCCCCGCCGACATTGCCGAATACTACGAAAGAACCGAGGTGCACTATCGGCGAGGCTGGGATCTTTCCCATAGCCTTGCCATGCATTACGGTTATTGGGATAAAAAAACTGAGGGTTTTCGACACTCCCTTCACCGCATGAATGAGGTACTCTCGTCCTTTGGTCAGCTTAAAGCCGGAGAAAAGGTGCTGGATGCCGGTTGTGGAGTTGGTGGCTCTTCCATTTTTCTTGCCGAGGAAATAGGTTGTGAAGTAACCGGAATTACACTTAGTGCTCAGCAAGTAGAACGAGCAAAAGCCAATGCCCTAGCGGCGGGGATTAAGGAGCGCTTGCAATTCCAACAAGCCGATTACACTGCTACGCCCTTCGCGGATAATTCCTTTGATGTTATTTGGGCTTTAGAAAGTGCCGTACATGATCCAGAAAAGCAAGGCTTCTTCAGCGAAGCCAATCGCATTCTTCGCCCAAAGGGTCGGATCATCATGGGGGAATACATCAAAATGAGTGCCCCGATGAAGCCTAGAGATCAAAAGCTGTTTCACCGATGGCTAGATGCCTGGGCCATTGCAAATCTTTCCACCTTACCACACTTGACTGCAGTAGCAAGAGAACATGGATTCGATGCCTTAGAGATCCGAGAAATAAACCTTCAGATTCGTAAATCCTCTTGGCGGATGTACTATGGCTCTTTCTTCTTAGGTGTCCTTTCCGCTGGTTACCGGCTGTACAATCCTAAAGTCAGCTTTTTTGCAGATAATCACTACAAGGGTTTGCGCTATCAATACCCTGCCTTAAGGCGAGGACTGTGGTCCTACTACCTGATTTCATTGGTTAAAACCTAGAAGCCAATAGCTTTATCCTTTCTTGACATCCCTCAATCTGGCATGAGAATTGCGCCTAAGGGAATAAATGAAGATATTGAAATCAAAATCCTACTAGATGCCAACCACTGCAACAACCCCACAGGAATATGTCGATAGTTTACCTGAAGACAGAAAAGAAGCCATCCAAAAATTAAGAGAGGTCATTTCTGCAAACATCCCGGAAGGTTTTGAGGAATGCATAAACTATGGGATGATTGGCTACGTTGTCCCACATTCTATCTACCCATCGGGATACCATGTCGACAACAAACTCCCACTTCCTTTCATGAACGTGGCTTCACAGAAAAGTCATATTGCCGTTTACCATTCTGGAGTCTATGCGAATGAAGAATTGAACGAATGGTTTCAAGAAGAATATGGAAAGCGCGGCACAACGAAACTGAATATGGGCAAGAGCTGTATCCGCTTCAAAAAGCCGCAACACATTCCATATGACCTCATCGGAGAGCTAGCCAGCAAACTCACGGTGCAGCAGTGGATCGACATGTATGAAGCTCAGATAAAGCGATAAAAGTAACCACCTTACAAGCGACTTTCAGGCAGATACCCTTTCTCAACCAAATCCTGTTTATTTGACACGGACTGGAGTCGCCCGTTCTGTAAGAGCAATTTACGATCGGCGGTTTGCAGCACGTCTTCATAGTAATGGTCAGCTAGTAATATCCCTTTCGTGTCCTTCAATCCTTGTAGAAAATTTTTGATGTAGTCCATTTGGATGGGTTCCAGCATGGATAGTGGTTCATCTAATAGTAGGATGGGGTGCTGCAAATGGCCCAGTAATAAGGTAGCTAAGTAGCGGCGCTCACCAACCGATAATTGACCAACAAACTGGTTTTCAATTTTAGAGATTTTAGGTGCATAAAAAATAGCATCCCATGCCTCTTCCGAGGCTAGACTTCTTTGAACCAAAGTTCGAACACGCAGGCGAGTTGGCATAAAAGCATATTGTGGCAAATAACCTACCCTATCTTGTCTTTTGGTAAGTGGAAAACCATCTACTGTGATGAGCCCTTTGTTAGCCTTGGTAAGGCCAAAGAGGATCTGAAACAAAGTGGACTTCCCACTGCCATTTCGTCCCATGATAGCAACAATCTCCCCAGTGCTAAGGCTCAATTCAAGTCTATCCAACACTTGTTTTCTACCGAATGATTTGCTAAGGTCTTTTATCTCCAAATGAGCCATGAAACACAGAGGTATATTGCACCCGCCAAGGGTGCGATAAAACAATTAACTATCCCTAACCTAAACATCATTCTAGGCTTCGTCCATCCCCAATTGCGATAGAAGACATAGGTTGATCCCTGGAAATATTGGTAACATACAAGCGCAATGACATACCCGAAGGACACATATAGCAACATACCCCAAATGGCATGTGTATAAAGACTCACGAAGAATGAAACAGCTAGATTGTAGGCTGACACATCTACATAATACTGCCAGAGGACTTGCTTATTCCGTAGTATACTCATCTTTTGCATTTCGGTCCGAACACCAAAATACGTCAGCATCTATAGACTCGCCCACCCGTTAACGCTCTATTCACATCCTTAACTTCTTCTTACCGATTTTAATTTTTTTATTAAACTCGTTTAATCACCTGGCCACCTTTCTTTAAATATCTTGTCTATTCAACCGAACACTAAACCCGATCTTTATGCATCCATCCATTAAGAGCCAATTCATTAAAGTAGAACACCTCAAGCTTCACTACCTGGAAATGGGGAGTGGGGAGCCTATCCTACTCCTACATGGATGGCCAACCTCCTCCTATTTATGGCGAAACTTGATTCCCACTTTGGCGGAAAACAATCGAGTGATCGCCTTAGACCTCCCCGGTTTTGGTCGATCGGACAAACGCTTGAGCGACTCTTTTAGTTTTCCCTATCAAAACAAGATGATCGACAGCTTTCTAAAGGAACTAGGTATAGAAAAAGTCAACTTGGCCGTGCACGACCTTGGTGGGCCTTTAGGCTTATTTTGGGCAGTCAAAAACCCCGAAAAGGTAATGCGCATTACCTTCCTCAATACATTAGTATATCCCGAATTCTCCTGGGCGGTAAAGCTTTTTGGTCTCTCTACCCTACTACCAGGAGTGAAGACATGGTTAACAAGTCCTCGTGGGCTTCGTGCAGCGATGCGACTGGGTATTGTCAACAAGGATGATCTGTCAAAGCAAGATGTAGAACAATACCAGCGACCTTTTCAAAGCAAGGAATCAAGGAAAGTACTGTTGAAGACCGTACACCGACTCAGCATCAAGGGCTACCACGAAATAGCGGAGAAGCTTCCAAAATTTGAAATCCCTATTCAAATCATCTACGGGAAAAACGACAAAATTTTACCGGATGTGGCCAAGACAATGGCTCGAGTGAAGCAGGATCTTCCACAAGCGGAATTGACAGCCTTGGACGGTTGTGGTCATTTTCTGCAGGAAGACAAGCCACAAGAAATAGCCGAACTCATGGCTACTTTCTTGCAAAATTAAGGCTCAGTCTACCTTATTTGGTGAGCGCCAAAGCGTAGCCAATCAAGATCGAAAAGTGTTCCATCTTGGTGTCATAGCCTGTTGTCCTATTGATGTCGTTGCCCGTAGCGTAGCGGGCTTCGGCGAAAAAGTCATAGACCTTGATTCCGGCACCTCCCACTAAGTAAGGTTCGGATTTGAGTAGTCGCTGCTCGAACATCTGCCCTGTGTTCACATCCTGTACCTCGTAACTGCTGGCGCTATAACTGAGATTACCAATTCCACCTTTTACGTAGGGCTGAAAATTCCCGGTAATGAAATTGTATTTCAATAGCGCACTTATCCGCACCCCTCTGACGTCTAAAGCATAGCGAGCATCACGAGCCCCAATATCCAGAGGACCACTCGTAGTGATAGCAGAAGAATTGGCATTCATCACTAAAGCTTCGACCCCCCAATTGAACTTGCCCCTACTTCGGGGTACACCAAATTCTAGACCCAAGCCAAAGGTCGTCGCCCAAGTGATTGGCAGTGTACTGGCTAACGAATTATTGGCATCTGCAATGGCAAAACTGGATTGTACTCGACCTGCGCTTACATAGGCAAAATGCTTGGCTCTATCTTTCGGTTTGACATAGATGACCTGGCCTCGACATTCATTGTATCGATTGACCACATCCAAGATACTCCGTGAATAAGTTAATTTGTCGATAGCACTATCCAACATACCACAGCCCCCAAGTGCATACTTTAGTTGTCCTTTATAGTCCTCAAATACAATCGAACGAGGTAGGTTGTTATCTTCCAGGACATCGGCCATCAGCAACTGCCCTGGTCGCATGATTTTGACTTTTCGATAGATTAGGGGTTCGTAGGAGCCGTTGCCTTTGCGGAAGTAGTAATGTGTTCGCTTCTTGGCATCGATCAGTTGGTAAAGATTGAGCGCGCCTCTAGTCAATACCATTAGAAAGGCCGTGTCAATTTTCATATCAATCTGTCCATCCACCTCCGCATAGGTCTGGAATTGAGGCATTTCCTCCCAATCCAGCGCCTCTTGGTTCACTAGCACAACGGCCGTTTCGTAAATTTCATTTTTACTGTCAATCTTAAAACTTCTAAGATCCTGTGGGCGTAAAACCTTTACTTCTCCCTCTTTTCTAAATCTAATCTTACGGGGATTGACTACCCATTCGCGGTAATCAATTTCTCCTTTGATGATCTCTCCTTTGGCAGTGATAATTTGCCCGGAGGTAAATCTCTTCTGAGCAAGGAGGGTCAAGGGAACAATAAAAAATAAGAGTAGTAGAGTTCTCTTCATAACATTCGGATTAAGGAAGAATTAAAGATAAGCACAATGAGTTTTAATCCAGAATTCAGGAGATAGACACTGCCGTTAAAGTCCTGTTAATGTAGCCTTACGGACGACTTGTGTAGATGCTATTTCAGAAAAATTCAATCCCACAATAAGGAAAGAGCTGTGGCAGGCTAAAACTCCAATAACCTAAATAGACGCTACTACTATAACAATCAGATTAAGCCAGCGGATCAGCAAAAACTCAAGAAATCCAAACCACACAGATAGGACCACAGGATGTCGAAAATGCAAGGTCAAATTGATGTGAAATGCTAGAAAAATAAGGTTGGGGGTCTGCTAGCAACTTGGAGGTTCTCTAGGAAAATGGTACTTTCAAGCAATAAATTCAATCGCTAATACATTTTGAACACTATGTACTTCTAGTGTAACAACTATCAGTATTGTTCCTGAACAAGATTAAGTAGTTCGTCATATGGATAAGATTACTTTTCTTGTGGACAAAATGACACTGTCTGCAAATGGTTCCCCTGGTCATATTTCCGAAGAACAAACGGTTAAAATGACCTCCTACGATTTTCAAGGAAAGCTCACCACGCTTATTGAAAACATAGCTCGTAGCGTAAGTCATGTGGATACAAGTCGCTACAACTATGAAGTGGATGAAGCTAGCTTTTCTGTACATGTGAACAAGGAAGGAGATCTATCGATCCTTTCCTTACTTCAGGAAGATTCGAATAATCAATCTGGCATTCAAATTAAACTAAAACGCAAGCAAGGCTAGCACCCACTAAAGCCAGACCTGTTTCTCTACCTAACATGATATCAACTGTTGTTTTCCTTCCACTATTCAATCCTTTTGCCAAGGGGATGAGGTGCTGATCATTTCTCCAAGCTATCTAAATCAAGTCTTTCACTTGTTTTGTCTACTATAGGCGAGTGAGCCCCTTTAAAGTAGGGCTGATTTGGGGTACAAATACTATTTTAGCCTTTTTCACCTTCAATTCCTTTCCATGTCCTCAAAGCTGCACTTCGAAACGCTTGCCATCCAAAGCACCCAACTTCCCAATGAGGATACTAAGGCGGTAAGTACCCCCATTTTTATGAGTACCACCTTCGAAAGAGCAACGGATGGCTCCTACCCTAGTGGTTATGTTTACTCGCGAATGGACAATCCCAACCGTCAGCTGCTAGAACAGAGTATCGCCTTACTGGAAAAAGGGGAAGTCGGAATCGCATTCGCCTCTGGCATGGCTGCGACCACAGCGGTTTTTCAAACGCTTGCTCCCGGTAGTCATCTAATTCTCCCTCATGACGCCTATTATACCACCAATGACTTGGCGAAGACCGTCTTCGGAAGCAAGGGCATCCAGATCAGCGAAGTTAACATGACTCAGTTAAATGAAATCCAAGCTGCCATTCGCCCAGAAACGGCTTTGATATGGCTAGAGACGCCCTCCAATCCTCAGCTTTCTATTAGTGATATTCAAGCTATCGCGAAAATGGCCCATGCTGTCGGTGCACTGTGCGCAGTCTATAATACATGGCCGACACCAGTTATGCAGCTACCGCTGGAATTAGGGGCCGATATCGTAATGCATTCTACCACTAAATACTTTGGAGGCCATAGCGATGTATTGGGAGGGTGCTTGGTATTGAAAGAAGCGGGGGAATTGTCCGAACAGATTCGCAAGATCCAAGCCGTTACAGGAGGTGTGCCCTCACCCTTTGAGTGTTGGTTAACTACAAGGGGAATAAAGACACTCTATCTACGAGTGCAAGCCCAAACCAAAACAGCTGGGGCTTTGGCGGAATACCTTGCCCAGCATCCTAAGATCGAGCAGGTGAACTACCCTGGCCTTTCTACTCACCCACAACATGAGATTGCCAAAAAGCAAATGTATGGTGGGTTTGGTGCTATGCTATCAGTACAAGTGAAAGGCTCAGCAGCTAATGCTATGGAATTGACGGGCCGACTAAAACTATTTACCACGGCAACCAGCTTAGGAGGCGTAGAAAGTCTCATCGAACATCGAAAATCTGTGGAAGGACCAGCTAGTCCTACTCCCGACAACCTACTGCGACTCTCGATTGGTCTTGAGAATATTGAGGATCTAATAGCGGATTGGGAGCAGGCATTAGCCGGATAATAACTCAATAATCGAGTACTATATTATTCCTCCTTTTAATATTTTAGGAAAACTTTAAACCTTAGGGTATATCTTTTCGCGCTTGCGGGACGTTAATAGAATACTACTCTTAAAAGCGATAATACAGCTAGAACATCCATACATTTTTAGATTAAACTGTTATGTAATCGTCTGAAACCCACAGAGGACTTCAACGTATTGTAATAACAGCAAAGATATTGTACCCCCCCAGACCCACCCTTCCAGGTGATGCAGTTCTGGGCCTATTCTTTTACCTAATGAACGAAAGTATGGTAACTAGAAAATGCAGCCAAATCCTATTCTTTGTCCTACTAATGGGCTTAGTAAGTAGTTGTGAGCTCTTCACGCCGATCACGGCCGAAAGTACGGTTCGCTATCGATCCGATCGGAAGGTTTCAGCCTCAGCTACCCTTTCTACACGCACTCGTACACGACCTAGTAGCAGAAACTTACCTCCACCGCCACCACCACCAAAATCGAATCGATCCAGAAATTCCAAGGCGGACAATTTTGAGTGGGAGACAGAAACTGAACCTGCTAGAAGACGTTCCGAAGCTAGTACAAGCCGTACCCGTGCGGAATCAAGGCCTGTACTTACCAGAGAGGAAATGCTTCGTGAAGATGTAGTGCAGTACGCCAAGCAATTTGTTGGAACGAAATATGTGTATGCAGGCAAAGATCCGAGAGGATTCGATTGCTCGGGCTTCACCCGCTACGTTTGGAAAGAGTTTGACGTTTCGCTGTCTGGCAGTTCCCGCATGCAGGAAGATCAAGGTACTCCGGTATCCGTGTCTAAAGCAAAAGCTGGTGACTTGATCTTTTTCCGGAGAGAAAAACATGGGCGTGTCTTCCATGTCGCTTTGGTCGTCTCCAATTCAAGAGAGGGGCTAAAAGTTATACATAGTACGAACCGAGGAGTAGTTATTGATAATATCTCCAACAACTCCTACTGGAAACCTAAGATTTCAACTGCTCGTGATGTATTCTAGAAAAAGGATTTATCCTAGCAGAGCTATAAGTAGTGTGACAATAGATATTCCTAATTT
>CAJXPD010000039.1 GCA_913057785.1 uncultured Lewinella sp.
CATGGTCATGTTCTCCTTCGTGGTCATGGTCATGTTCTCCTTCGTGGTCATGGTCATCTTCTTCATTTTCATGCTCTTCTCCATGCCCAGCATGAACTAGCCAAACACTTTCGAGATTAGTCAAGATGAGTTGATCCAACACGGAATTTGTTTTTTCCAAAATCCCAACCACCTTGTAGTTGTATTCATCATGGACGTGGCCACCTTCAACCTCTCCGTGCGTTCCTAAGAAAGAGTCCCCAAGCTTCAGCCCCGTTTTACGGGCTATGTCTGTACCAATAGTTGCTTCCATCGTCTTGCTAAATATCTTCCCTTCGCGCAATTTTGCATCATATTTATGTATATACCCTTCGGTAGTACCTAATATGCGGAATCCTCGATAAGTATCACCATAGGCCAGCGGGATAGCTTCCTTGACTACGGGAGCCTCCATGATATTGCGAGCTTCGGCTAGTTTGATATTACCCGTTGGGGCATCTATATGGTATACAGCGGACAACACTAATTGCAAAGGACTTCCTTTGGCCCCTACCACCAGATCAATATCTTGTAAATCCCGCGCAAATTTTTGTTCCAGTTGATTCTGAATCAATAACAATAGGGAGATGATACCCACTCCAAAAAGGAGTAGGCTAACACATAGTGCAGTATTCAGCGGTTTGTAGACTATATTTTTCCAGGCTATTTTCCCGAGCATTCTTTTTGATTTTAATTGACGAGGTCATTTAGCGTTACCGAATTACTTATCTCATGGCTTAGGCGGTCATCATGGGTGACAATGATTAAGACCGCATTTTGCGCCTTTGCTTCCTCCAACAGTAGATCTATGACTAGGCCACAGTTTTTGTTGTCAAGTGCACTGGTGGGTTCATCAGCTAGTAACAGTTTCGGTTCGTTCATCACGGCCCTGGCTATGGAGGCTCTTTGTTGCTGTCCAACACTCAGTTGATGCGGGTAGCGAAATAAAAGGCCATTGATATTAAAACGATCGGCAATAGCTCTTGCCTTGCTTCGACCTTCCGCGTAGGGAGAAAGTAGCAGGTTTTCCAGAACGGAAAGCGATTCGATAAAGTAAGTCTGTTGATAGACGATACCAATATGCCGCCCTCGGAACTGATCTATTCTTGAAGGTGGGAAGGCTGAAATCGCTTCGCCGTCCACGATTACTTGACCAGATGTGGGTCGCCGCTAGCCCGCCAATAAGTGCAGCAGCGTCGTTTTACCACAGCCCGATTCTCCGCGAACTAATAAAGCTTCTCCTGCTCTCACGCTAATGTCAGGGAAGTGGATAGGTTCGGATCCGGGATATTGGTAGGTCAAATTTTTAGTGGTGATCATTCACGTTTTATTTTAGTTTGACACTTCAATTTTACAATGATGCTGGCCATGGTAGAAGTTCTTGATATGTGCCATGACCAAGGTAATGGAGCCAACATACATAAGCCAGTGTCCGAAGGCCAAGTGCATTGACTCGAGTAAAAGCCCGATGGTAAATGCGATCCATGCTGCCCATAAAACCCATTTAAGGGTGATAAAGGATGTGTTCCGGGCGGCGTACCATACTGCTAGAAAACTGAGGATCAAGAAAACATAATCTAGTGCAGCCCAGGCACCGTGGTTGTGTACCTGTCTGCCTATCATGCCGTAATACAGGGGTTTGGCTGTAAAGAGTAGGGGCGTCAGCGCGCAATGAATGAGACAGAGTCCACTGGCTGAAATTCCCAGCCAGTCTGCGTAAATAACTCTCTTGTTGTGATTCATGTTGTGTCTTTCGAATTAAACATTTACACGAAAGCGTTTTTCTGTTCTAGTACCATGGATTGACTTGATCACTGCCTACCGTTTATAATTTGAAGACGGTTGTCTTCCATATTGATCTCCTCGTATAAACATGTCTTTAAGTGCTTTCCCCTTGAATCAAAGGTATGGTAGACGCCATTTCTCAAAAGCTGACTTATGAAGGTCTCCCGGACAGCTACGGGTAGCAATCTTACCCGTTTGACAAACTGAGGATTTAGTCTTAAGCCTTTTTTCAATTCAATCATTACATAATAAATGCAGTCTTGCTGTAAAAGTAAGTAGATAATTTAAAAATGCAACATAGTTGCATTAAGTTTGTAGTGCCGAAACATTTAGTACTTGGACAGGACCTTGTTGCCAAGGTGTTTTGTAGCATTAGATGGATTGAAACATGCGCAAATCCAACCCTAACACTTCTCTCCAATAAGGGTAAGCTGTTACGTTGGTTTTCATAATCTATTTATTGGATAGTGACATGAATGAGCAGGCAGATAACCTAGGTGCAATTATGAATTTTAAATTCGGGCGCCAGATTAGAAAGCAGAACTTCATTGATCTCTAATATTGCACTTTTTAAATGGAGGGTACAGAACAGAAATGCTCAGTAAAAATTCCTGAGGTATGTAAGATTTGAGCAGGATAATCCATGAAACGGTTCTTCAATTCAGCGCTATTTTGGTACTTCTTTGTTTATCTTTGAATCGCTTTGAGTTTAGGTAAGTGGGCAGCCTAGCTTGCCCGGACTTGCGTAAATTCTCATGAAAGGAATATACTATCAAAAATTGTCTATGAAAAAAACTTCCACCCTGACCTTGCTATTAGGTCTAATAGCATTTGTGATTCAAGCGCAGAATCCAAACCTTAATTACAACAAGTTTAAGCAATTAAAGGAAGAGTTTCCTACGCCAAATGCTTATCGCACCGCTTCTGGGGCACCTGGTCATGCTTATTATCAGCAAAAGGCAGACTATAAGATGGACATCAGATTGGATGATGAAAATCAGCGAATTTATGGTGACGAGATGATTACCTACTATAATAATTCTCCTGATGTGCTTACCTATCTCTGGCTACAATTGGACCAGAATGTTAGAGCCAAAGACTCTAAAACCCTAAAAATTCAAACCGGTGAGATCAATGGCCGCATGAGCTTTGGGCAGTTATCTAGAATGCATAATCCTTTTGATGGTGGACATAATATTGAATATGTCAAAAATGCCACAGATAAGGATATGAAGCACCATATTGTTGGGACCATGATGCGGGTTGATCTAGATCAGCCCTTGAAGCCTGGGGAAAATGTTTCCTTCAAGATCAAGTGGTGGTACAATGTTCCCTCCAACGGCCGTGGTAAAGCGGAGTACTTTGCTGGTGACGACAACTACATCTATACCATCGCTCAGTTTTTCCCAAGAATGTGTGTGTATAATGAGGTAGAAGGATGGCAGCATAAGGAATTTCTGGGGAGAGGTGAATTTACCCTGGTATTTGGTGATTACGAGGTAAATATCACTGCTCCAGCTGATCATATTATAGCGGCTACGGGTACTTTGCAGAATCCCAAGGACGTACTGACTAAAGAGCAACGTCAAAGAATGGATAAGGCACGTAAAACCACCGATACGCCTGTTATGATCGTTACTCAGGAAGAGGCCATTGAAAATGAAAAAGAAAAATCTACAAAAGAAAAGACTTGGACATTCAAAGCAGCAAACGTTCGTGATTTTGCTTTTGCCTCCAGCCGAAAGTTCATCTGGGATGCGATGGCACTAGAGCAAAATGGTAAAACGATCATGTGTATGTCTGCTTATTCCAAAGAGGGATATAACCTTTGGAAGAAGTATTCTACTCGGGTAACTGCTCATACCATTGAGGTATACTCACGCATGACGTTCGACTATCCCTATCCAGTGGCTTGGTCTATCGATGGCAGTATGGGCATGGAGTATCCTATGGTGGCTTTCAACTACGGTCGTACCGAAGCTGATGGCACCTACTCGGAGCGTATGAAGTATGGACACATTGGTGTAATTATCCACGAGATTGGTCACAACTATTTCCCAATGATCGTGAACTCGGATGAGCGCCAGTGGACCTGGATGGATGAAGGGATCAACAGCTTCTTGGATGCTGTTGCGGGTCAAGAATGGGAGACGGATCATGATTGGGGAGCCCAACCAGCAAAGATTGTCTCTTACATGAGTAGACCTAAGGAAAACCTTTCTCCCATTATGACCAACTCAGAATCTGTACAAAGCCTCGGGCCTAATGCCTATACCAAGCCAGCAACAGCCTTGTACATTTTGCGTGAGACCATCATGGGCCGCGAGCTATTCGATATGGCTTTCAAGGAATATGCGAATCGGTGGATGTTTAAGCACCCAACACCTACTGACTTTTTCCGTACTATGGAAGACGCTTCTGGTATAGATTTAGATTGGTTCTGGAGAGGCTGGTTCTATACCACTGATCATGTTGATTTGGCTATCAAAGGTGTGAAATGGTTACAGGTAGATACCAAAGATCCAGAGGTGGAGAAGAATTTAGCTAAAGCTAAGCGAGACAAGGCACCTAAGTATATTGGTGATCAGCGTTATGAAGCAATGGAGACGATGGTAGAGCGTGATCCTACCATGAATGATTTCTACAACTCTTATGATCCATTGGATGTAACTCCGGAAGATAAGGAAGCTTATGAGCGCTATATAAGCAAATTGTCGCCAGATGAAAAAGCATTTTTGGACGCAGGCTATCACTACTATTCCGTCGAATTTGATAACCTTGGTGGTTTGGTGATGCCGATCATTCTTGAATTCCAATTTGTAGACGGCACTTCTGAAATTGTCAGAACACCCGTTCAGATTTGGCAGAAGAATAGTGAAAAGGTCAGTAAGGTCTTCTTCTTTGAAAAAGAAGTTGAGAAAATTGTTTTAGATCCACTTCTAGAAACTGCGGATACCGATAGAAATAACAATTATTGGCCGGAAACCCGTGAGCCTTCTCGATTTGAGCTGTTTAAAGGTCGCTCAAGACGAAGAGGAGGTAGTGGTGCTGGTAATCCAATGCAAAGAGCACAGCAGCGTCAACAGCAGCAAAATAATAGCAGTGGAGGAGGAAACTAGGCGATGTTAAAAACCTAGTACTTTTTTCTCTGACTACATATCTTTAGAGGTGCGACAGTAATATCTACTGTCGCACTTCTTAGTTGTATTACCTTGTTTTTTCTAATATTCTGCCTGGACTTCAAACGAGTTACCTATTCGGATTTGTGCTTCTTGTAATGGGGATACAAATGCCGTTTACACTTCGATAGTATGCACTAGAAATACTATTTTTAAATCTATTACGAACACAAACTAAGCTTCCTTTTTCATGAAACGATTATTGCCTCTTCTAGTCTGTCTGCTTTTCTCACTATCCTTAATAAGTCAGGATTATTTCTACAAGGACTTTGGCCCCTTTGATCCCTCAATTCCAAGCCCAGAAGCATTTCTGGGGTACGAAATAGGGGATTATCATACCCGGCACGATCGCATCGTGGCCTATCTGGAAGCCCTGGCGGATGCCTCCGACCGAGCCAATCTGATCGATTATGGCAAAACGCATGAGCTGAGAAGGCTGGTAATACTTCAGATCAGCGATCCTGATCACTTGCAAAACATCGAAGATTTAAGGCAAAATCACCTCCAGTTAGTCAATCCAGATGCCACCATTCAAGATAGTGACCTGGCCGATTTGCCCATTTTTATCAACCTGGCCTACAATGTCCATGGCAATGAACCTTCCGGCGGAGAAGCCTCCATGTTAGCGGCTTATGTCTTGACTGCTTCTAACCACCCAGATATACAACGATATCGACAGCAATCCATCGTTTTCTTGGATCCGGTGATCAATCCGGACGGACGGGATCGACATTCCCAGTGGGCAAATTCACATAGAAGCTCAGTTTTGAATGCTGATCCTATGGACTCCGAACACAATGAAATGTGGCCAAGAGGGAGAACGAATCATTATTGGTTTGACCTGAACAGGGATTGGCTGCTGTTGGTGCATCCCGAAAGCCAAGGGAAGTTGAATTGGTACCACCAGTGGTACCCGAATGTAGTTACGGATTTCCACGAAATGGGGACCAATAGTTCTTACTTCTTTGAGCCGATGAAAGCCATTGGTTCCAAAGACCCCATCATGCCCGTCGAGAATTATACGACGCTCAATGATACCTTCGCTCTGTACTTCCAACGGGAGATGGATAAGTTGGGTTCCTTGTACTTCACAAAGGAAGTCTTTGATGGAACCTATCCAGGTTATGGTTCTTCCTATCCTGACTTGCAAGGTGGCTTAGGTATACTGTTTGAACAGGCCAGTTCTCGCGGACACGTGCAGGATACCGACATGGGGCAGATTACTTTTGCGTTTACGATTCGGAATCAGTTTGTCAACTCCATAGCAACTGTCGAAGCTTCCGTGAAGCATAAGAAAATGATGTATGCTTATCAGCAAGAATTCTTTAAGTCGGCTATCGCCAATGCGGATAAAAGCAAGGTGAAAGCCTATGTCTTTGGAGAAGCGTACGATCAGAACCGGCTTCAAGCCTTCTTGAATTTATTGCTTTCACACAAGATCAAGGTATATGAACTAGATCAAAATACCACCTTGAATGGTCATGCCTACGAAGCCGGCAAGGCCTATATCGTACCTACCGCTCAAGCTCAATATCGTATGGTGCAGACCATGTTCGAAACCTACAGCGAATATCAGGATAGTGTTTTTTACGACGCTTCCGCTTGGTCTTTGGCGAATGCTTACAACATGAAGTATGCGGCCGCTAGTAAAATGATAGGACTTGGACAGGAAGTAACCCTGACAGATCTGGCTTCTAGTGAGAAGACCATTCCCGTTTCCAATTATGCCTACATCATTGGATGGGAGGATTATAATGCACCGGCACTACTTTACCATCTACAATCTAAGGGAGTACGTGTTATGGCCTCACAGAAACCATTTACGCTTCCTACTTCAGCAGGAGATCAGAGCTTTTCCTACGGTTCACTCGTTATTCCGCTACAAAAGCAGAAGATGGATGGGGAGGAATTAAGAGCGATTTTGCAGGAGGCAGCTAATGCATATCAAATCGATGTGCATGCGGCTACTACGGGCTACAGTCGGTCTGGTATTGACTTAGGTAGCCGATACGTTAGCCCCTTGAAAAAGCCCAAAGCCGTGATGCTCACAGGAGACGGGACCAGCAGTTATGAAGTAGGTTTTGTATGGCATCTTCTGGATCAGCGTGTAAAAATGCCTATCACCAAACTGCAAACCAGTATGTTTGGAAGAGCAGATCTTAGTGAATATACTACGATGGTGCTCGTTTCGGGAAGCTATAGTAATCTTGATAGCACGGATATCCAGCAAATCAAGGACTGGGTCTCGGAAGGCAATACTTTAATTACCATCGGTAGGGCTACGGCCTGGGCCATCGGTAAGAAGCTCGTGAAGGAGTCTTTGGTGAAAGAGGATAAGGATAAGAAGGGTGAAAAGAAGGATAGCACGGAAAAGAAGAGATACGATTATGTCCAGGCTTCTGAAATCAGAGGTCGGGATGGTGTAGGTGGAGTGATTTTCGAGATAGATCTCGACATCACTCATCCCTTGGGATATGGGTACAGGGATCGTCAATTGCCCATTTATCGCAATAATAAAGTATGGATTACCCCCAGCAAAAATGAATTCAGTAATGTGGCTATGTACACCGATGACCCACACATTGACGGCTTCATTACCGATGATAACCTGAATAAGTTCCTCAAGAAATCTGCCTCTATTGTAGTAAGCAGGGCAGGGCAGGGGAGAGTCGTATTATTTGCCGAAGATCCTAACTTCCGCGGCACCTGGTACGGCACGAATAAGCTGTTTTTGAATGCAGTCTTCTTTGGAGAATTGATTAGAGTACCTTAAGCTAGGAGAGTCATCCGATGTCATCCTTGGCCAATCATCCGAAGTCTCCCTAAGGGTAGTCTCAGTTAGACTTCGGATGAACCTTCCCAGAAAGACATCGGATGACTCAACCTCAGGCGACATCGGATGGCTAGGCTTAGGCTGCTATGGCCTTCTTCTTCCCAGATGCACCTGCGGCAAGTCCTTCACCAGTGCATTTAGCTTCGCTAGTTCCTCGTTCACCACCTTTTCAAAAGCTTGGATGGCCGTTGCCGTTTCCTCCTTTAAGGACCCAACACGATCTAGCTGAGATTGGGTGGGCTTGTCGGGAGCACCGTCGATGGCGTACAATAAGGAGCGAATCTCCTCGCGCAATCGAGGTTTTTGGCGGTAACCCATGTTGGGCGGAGGTCTTCTCCATTCGTTTTGTAAGGCTTCTACTTGTTTCCAAGATTCCATTAAGGCGGTCAAGGTGGACTTATTATCATCGCCTTCATCGGATTTTAGCCTTTGCTTGAGGGCTCTGAGCTGACCGAGGATATCCTCAGAATCATTGATCAATTGGTTGGTTTGCGAAAGGATTGTTTCTAGCCGCTTGGTTTCTGCCGCTTGTGCTTCGTAGTCTTTCTGGTCGACATCCAGGCGAGGATCGGCTCGTACCTCGATGGTGGTAGTTAATTCCTGACCGTTGGCCATTAGCTTGGCTTGGTAGGTGCCAGGAGGAACTAAGGGTCGGAACGGACCAGAGCGCCATCCACCTTGTGGTGGATTGTTGAGGGTGACAGCTGGGCCTTCGGAACGCAAATCCCAAACCATGCGATTTAAGCCTGTCGTAGCGGTAGTGTCTTTAAGTTTTCTCACTACAACTCCTTCTTCATTCGTGATTTCCACCTTGACTGCTTCTTCGGCATCTTTGGCTAGATAGAAGTTAATGTATGCTCCATAGTCAGGATTGGCTGCCTTGTAAGTACGTTGTCCCATGTTTTCAATCTGACTATAATAGTGCCAGCGTGTGGTTTTACGAACAGGGTACAGATGAACTTCCTTCTTCTTTGCGTCGTCCATTTCTGAAATCGGGCGAGCATCATCAAGGATCCAAACACCTCTACCGTGTGTCCCAACAATAATATCTCTCTCTCGAGGATGGATGCGCAAATCTCTCACTGATACCGGCGGGAGGTTGTTGTTAATGCGCGTCCAATTCGATCCTTTATCCCAGGAAATATAGATGCCATGTTCCATGCCGATATACAGTGTATTGGAATCGTGTGGGTCTTGGCGGATTACCTTGACATAATCATCTTTGGGTAGACCATTGATAATCTTCTTCCAAGTCTTTCCATAGTCGGTGGTCATGTAAGCATGGGGCGTGAAATCATCCATGCGGTGTTGATCTACGGCTACGAAAGCTGTCCCTGCATCATGTTCGGAGGCGTGGATTTTGCCAATCCAGGCAAAGGCTGGCATCTTGCCTACATTGCCCTTCACATCCTTCCAGGACTTCCCACCATCGCGGGTTACCTGTAGATTGCCATCGTCTGTCCCTACCCAGATCACGCCGGCTTCCAAGGGAGATTCTGCAATGGTTAAGATGCTACAATGAAATTCAGCAGCTGTATTATCTTGATAGATTTCCCCTCCGGAAGTTCTCTGTTTCTCCTTATCATTGGTCGTTAAATCTCCGCTAATTTCTGTCCAGCTATGTCCTCGATCCGTACTTTTGAAAAGGACATTCCCCCCAAAATACACCGTATTAGGATCATGGGGCGAGATATGAATGGGTGCGTCCCAATTGAATCTATATTTATGGTCTTCTATCGCATCACCAGCTGAGCCGATGATCTTTGGGAAGGGGTGAATACTACGCACTACTCCTGTATTGGTATTTACGTGAAAAGGTACACCACCCTGTAGATTGGTATACACCTCATGTTCACTTCCAGGAATGGGCTCTGCATAATAACCATCCCCATAGCTAATCCTTTTCCAGTGGCGCTTCAAAATTCCTTTGGAGTTCAGGGAATTACTAGGCCCTGTCCAGCAGCCATTGTCCTGTAGCCCACCATACACCTGATAAGGATCCTGCATATCCACGTTGAGCTGATAAAACTGAGAGAGTTCTACATTATTAATAATGTCCCAGGTATCCCCCTGATCATAGGATACCTGAAATCCTCCATCACTCCCACTCAATACCCGCTTCGAGTTCATGGGGTCGATCCAAAAGGACTGGTGATCTCCATGTACATCATTGGCAATCCGCTGGAAACTCTTACCACTGTCGATAGATTTGTATAGTCCCCCAGATAGGGAATAAAGGACATTGGGATAGTTCGGGTCTACGCGGATATCACTATAATAAAATGGTCGAAAGTTGATATTTGGATTCTTATTGACCAATTTCCAAGAATTACCACGATTGTCTGAACGGAAAAGGGTCCCTGACGCATTTGAATATTCGGTTACTAAGTAAACGATATTGGGATCACTTTGCGCTACTGCCAATCCGATCCTCGCCATTGGCCCCTCCGGTAAACCCTTCATGATTTTTTCCCAAGTATCTCCTCCATCCTTGGTACGGTACACGGCTGTTTCACCTCCACCACCATCGAATCGCCATGGGCGCCTGCGGAAGGTCCACATACCCGCGTACATGATTCTGGGATTGGAAAGATCGATGGCTATATCTGAGCAACCAGTATCTTCATCCAGGTACAAGACCTTTTTCCAGTTCTTCCCACCATCGGTAGTTTGGAAAACACCACGATCCTTGTTAGCTCCCCATTCATGCCCCATGGCACATACACAGGCGACATCTGGGTCATCTGGATGCACCACGATTCGCTTAATACGCTCCGTATCATCGAGTCCAAGGTGCTCCCAAGTTTGTCCTGCATCTATCGAACGATATACCCCGTTTCCATAACCAACACTATTACGTGGGTCTCCCTCTCCACTACCTAACCAAAGCACATTGTGATCTGATGGAGCAACCGTAAGTGCCCCGACGGAATAAACCCTTTGCTTCGTAAAAAGAGCATCAAAGGTCACCCCGCCATTGGTGGTCTTAAAAACGCCGCCGTCAGCCCCGGAGACATAAAAGGTAGTAGGATCTCCCGGGATTCCATCAATATCGGTGACACGACCACCCATATTTGCAGGGCCGATAGCCCTCCACTCTAGATTTTTGATTTGTTCCGAGGCAGATTGAGCCATTAGGAATTCTGCCATAAACAAAGTGAGTACAATAAGTAAAAGTTGTTTTTTCATCGGTGCAAAAAGTATTAATTGTTTGATACTGAAGATAATACTCATTCGAAACTATTCAGGTAAAATGTCAATAATTTTCCTGCTGCGGGATCGATCGTTGCATTAGCATTCTTACCCCCTTCGCAATAGGTGCCCGTTTTTTACTTGAATAATCTTATATTCATCATCTAAGGAGATATCCGAAGTTTTGCCTAGCTATAAACATGGTTAAACTTCGGATATCTTGCCTAGAGGGACTTAATCAAACAAAACTAGATCGATGAAAAGACTCATTTTACTACTCTTAACGCCACTGTTGTTGAACTTCCTTTCGACATCGGAGCTAGGCGCGCAAGAACTAAAACAAGAATACCTTGAGCAACTGAAATTTCGGCACGTTGGCCCGGTAGGTAACAGACTAGTAGCGGTGACTGGTATTGCAGGTGATCCCATGGTGTATTACGTAGGAGCTGCAAGTGGAGGGATTTGGAAAACGATTGATGGGGGATTGAATTGGAAGCCGGTATTCGACAAGCAACCGGTACATTCCATTGGTGCCTTAGCGGCAGCTCCTAGCGAACCAGAAGTTATCTATGCCGGTACCGGTGAGGCTTTTATCCGTTCCAATGTTTCGGTGGGAAACGGGGTGTGGAAATCGACGGATGGTGGAGATAATTGGGAACATATGGGCTTGGAGAAGACTGGCCGCATCAGTCGCATCCTTGTTCACCCGGATAATCCGGATGTAGTTTATGTTGCAGCGCTTGGACATGGCTATACGCCGCAAAAGGATAGAGGAATATACAAAAGTACTGACGGAGGGAAGAGCTGGGAGCAAGTACTCCATGTAGATGAAAATACCGGGGCTTCAGATTTGGTGATGGACCCACATAATCCTCGCGTTCTCTTTGCGGGTATGTGGCAGTTGGAGCTTAGACCTTGGACACGTACCAGCGGCGGTCCCGGAAGTGGAATCTATCGATCCCTGGATGCCGGAGAAACTTGGACAAGGTTAGAAAAAAATGGTTTGCCAGAAGGGGATGTAGGTAAGATCGCTCTATCCATGACTCAAGCTCAGGCACAAAGGATCTATGCATTGATAGAAACGGGTGATGGTATTCCTTTAAATGGGAAAAAGACCAACACCGGTGAACTATGGCGCTCAGACGATCGAGGCAAGAGCTTTACACTCGTCAATTCAGATCGTAACCTTAGCGGAAGGGGAGCCTACTATACCCGTTGTGCGGCCTCGCCTGACAACCCCAATGAAATCTACTTCATGTCGGCTAGCTATTATACGAGTATCGATGGGGGTGTGACGGCTAAAGGTCCTGCTCCCGGGGCTGCCCCCAATTGGGATCACCACGAAATGTGGATTGATCCAACTAATGGCGATCGCCAGATTGTGGTGGGAGATGGCGGCCTTTCCGTCAGCCAAAATCGGGGTAAGTCTTGGCATCGGGTACATTTGCCCGTTGCTCAGTTGTATCATGTCACCACCGATAAAGCAATACCCTACAATGTATTGACCAATCGACAAGATGGCCCGTCCATGAAGGGGCCAAGCCGAAGCCGGATGCAAGGTTTCTTCGGTTCCTTTATTTCCTCAGGAATGTGGCATGATGTGGGTGGAGGAGAAAGCGGCTTTGCAACTGCAGATCCAACGGATCCCAACATCGTTTGGTCTAGTGCTTCAGGACGTGGAGCACTCGGAGGTGTGGTCGTGCGCTACAATGAGAAGACAGGGCAATTCCGTCAAGTTGAAGTTTGGCCAGATTATACGGCAGGTAGACCGGCGGCAGATGTGAAATTCAGGTTCCAATGGACCTTCCCGCTGTTGATCTCTCCCCACGATAACAATACGGTATATGTGGCCAGCCAGTATGTACATAGAACAAAAAATGGTGGTCAATCCTGGGAAGTGATCAGCCCTGATCTTACCCTAAATGATAAATCTAAGCAGCAGTTTTCAGGAGGCTTGACCGGGGACAACATTGGCGTAGAATATGCGAACGTTGTGTATGCATTTGAAGAGTCACCTGTCAAAGCGGGTTTGCTTTGGGCAGGCACGAACGATGGCTTGATCCACGTGAGTCGTGACAATGGCGAAAACTGGGAAAACCTTAGCGCGAAAGTGCCAGGTATGCCGGAGTATGGTGCTGTCAGAAATATCGACGCTTCGTCCCACGCGGAAGGTACGGCTTATATGACGGTAGATGCCCACGAAATGGGAGACTTCAAGCCTTATGTCTACCGCACCGAAGATTTTGGTAAGAGCTGGACCAAAATCACCAAAGGCATTTCTGATTCGAATCTAAGCTATTGCCGAATGATCAAAGAAGATCCATTCCGCAAAGGTCTTCTTTACTTGGGAACGGAGAACGCTTTGTATGTATCATTCGATAACGGAAACAACTGGCAATCGCTGATGAGTAATATGCCGGCGAGCCCGATGTACTGGCTGGATATCCCAGAACACTTCAACGACTTGGTAGTCGGTACCTACGGCCGAGGTATTTGGATTCTAGATGATATTTCTCCTATCCAGCAATGGACTAATAAAGTTGCCTCATCGGACATACATCTATTTGATCCCAAGGATGCCTATCGTTTTCATCCTGTGTCCAGCAACATGCAGTTTTTTCCCGAAGCCTCTTCTGGTCAAGACCCCCCAGCTGGTGCGTCGATGCACTACTGGTTATCAGAGGAGAAAGCGGAGGCTACAAAAGACAAGACCATCCTGAAAATTACCAATGCTGCTGGAGATACAATCCGGACCCTCAAGCATAAAGGTAAATCCGGGTTGAACAGAATTTGGTGGGATTTAAAGGATGATCCTACTACTGAAATCGTTTTGCGCACGAAACCAGAATATGCTCCATGGATCGAGTTGAGTGAAAAGAGAACACGGAAATCACTGAATCCACCGCTTTCAAACTTAGTGCCACCTGGCACTTATCAAGTACACTTGATGAAAGATGGTGCCGTTCATCAGACCCAATCCCTGGAGGTGCTCAAGGATCCCAATTCTGAAGGCGGAGCTGAGGATATTCGCATGCAATTGGAATTGCTGGATAAGATCAAGACAGACTACGAGGAGATTTCCATTGAAATCAACAAAGCCGAAAGAATCCGTCGTCAACTTCGGGATCTGAAATCTATTTTAACGGAAGAGACTAAAGTTATCGGTAAGGACTTATCAGTAGTCGATAGCACCGTTACTGAATTGGAAAATAGAATGATGCAGTTAAAGCATACTGGAACCGGACAGGATATGATCCGTCTACCGGGCATGCTAGTGGAGAAATTGGGATACCTTTCTTCCGCTGTCGGAACTTCAGACTTCAGGCCTGCGGATCAGCATACAGCTGTTTTTGACCAACTACATGTGGATTGGAATGCGGTGAAAAAAGAATGGCAAGAATGCCTGGATGGCCCAGTGAAACAGTTGATTAATACCTTACGGGATAAAGAGGTTGGGACCTTAATTGTACCCAAGTAAATAGCTGGCAAAGTTGCTGGTAGATAACGACAGAGGGCCCGCTCCGAATTTCGGAGCGGGCCCTTCTGGATTGAACTAACTATGGCCTATCTGTTTAGGGGACGACCGGCGACTTTATTTTTCATCCTCATTTAGGGAGCTAATGCACATGACCGTGTCGTCTTCGTTGATGGGCGGTGTGGCCAGCATATATAGAATGACTCCGTCCTTCGGAGACTTATACTCCTCAATGGTTTTTCCAAATTCGTCTGTCGTATAACCAACAACTTCGTCCTTTCTGACCGTATCCCCAGCTTTGAATTTACTGTAGAATATACCCCGCACGGCTGATCTGATGTAGGTTTGATCATTGCGATAGACGATATTCGGATGAGGGCCGGTGCCATTGTCGTACATACCCATGGTGGCTAGCATGTTATAGATCCCCTTCTTGATTAAATCCACGTTCTCGGCTTGTACATTCCCTAATTTCCCACATTCAATACTTAAAGCCGTTTTTCCGTCCTGGGCAGCTTGCTTGAAGGTGTACTTGGCGGGATCGGTTTCAGCGATGGTATAAGGATAAGAAACCACAAATTCGAAGCCACTATTTTCCGACAGTTTCTTAGCTAATGCGGTTTGTTCCGGTTTTTCAGTATGGTTGTAATAACATACAAAGGGAATTAAATCTTCGCAGGCATCTCCCCCGTGAATGTCAAGAAAAACCTCACTTATCGGAATGATATTGGAGGTCATAAAATGTGCGATTTGTTCCGTAATACTACCATCCGCCCTCCCGGGAAAGGCATTGTTCAAGTTTTTCTGGTCTTGAGGATTGATAAAGGGGGTTCGAGTAAAAAAAGAACCTAGGTTGGCAATCGGGATGATCACTAAGGTGCCCTTCAGTTTTTCCATGTCAATTTCTCGCAGTATAGCCTGTGTGGCCACTATCGGCGGGTATTCATAACCATGCACACCTGCAACGATAGTGAATACGGGGCCATCCACTTTACCTTTGATGATGGCTATCGGTAAGTGACCTTTATTACCGAGATCATCCTCAAAATCTATGCGTAATTGTTCTTTTGAGGGACGCGTACTTGTCGTAAAAGATACTTGAAAAGGGTTTTGAGATTGGGCACAATTAATAGTCAATAGAACGAATAAGAAGGAGAGAATCCTTGACATCTTCATCATAGTTTTTCTTTTCAATTGAGTGACTGCTAGTGGAGATTTTGACTCCTAAACTAAACCCTAGCGCACTACATCTTTGAATATTTTACCGCAAAATAGATAATGTATCTATGCTATGCCAATGTCATAGCAACACTTATTGTATTTTGCACTCCTTCAATCAGCACAGATAACATGAGCAAAAAATACCTGATCCAAAACAGCCCATTTGTAGTACCTACTACCGATGGCAAACTCATCGAAGAACACTTCGGCAATGCCACGAATGGAGACTCCTCTATCAGTATCGCCCACATGGTTGCCCCTCCTGGCTGGAGCGAGCCTTTCCAGACCCCAGAGTTTGACGAGTACACCTACATCATACGTGGAAAGAAGCAATTCATTATTGATGAGGAGACCGTGATTTTAGAAGCAGGACAGTCCATCAAGATCAAAAAGAATACTCGGATTCAATACTCCAATCCTTTTGAGGAAGCGTGTGAATATTTGGCCATTTGTACCCCCGCTTTTTCGATGGATTTGGTGCATCGGGAGGAAGGGTAAGCGCCAAAGTAGCAGCTAATTTAGGGGTGCAGCTAGCAATCTTTACATCATGATTCACTCTCACCAACACTTCGACCTACTTGGGAAAATCATCTTGGAAAGAGTGGTTTTTACACCACCCCTTCGTCTATTGGAGAAATTGGATGATGAGGCCTGTCTTTTATATTCCGTACAAGGTTCATCGACTTTGTACGGAGTTAATAATAAGCATACGCTGGAGCAGGAGAATAGTGTCTTAATGAAGTGCGGCAATTACTTTAATCACTGGCATCTGAATAAAAGCGACGCTAAAAACGAAGCAGTAGCTGTACATCTGTACCCCGATGTGATTCGCTTTATTTACAACGATAATGTTCCTCAGTTCCTAGTTTCTCAAGCTAATTCCAAACCTGTCCCGCTACAACCGATCCATGGTAATGAAGTCATAACCTCTTTCATTAAGAGTTTGTTATTTTATTTCGATAGTCCACAGATTGTGGATGATTCCCTCATAGTATTGAAGCTCAAGGAACTGCTGAATATTCTGTATAAGCTTGATAGTAATGGTATTCGAGATGTACTGCATGGGATGTTTAATCCGCATGAGGTGGACTTTAAGAAAACGATCCTAGCCAATATTTATGAAGATTTATCCATTCGGGAATTGGCGCACTTAACTAATCATAGCCTGTCTACATTTAAGCGGAAATTTCAGGAGGTTTTTGCCGACAGCCCGGCTTCCTACATTAAGCAGAAAAGACTCGAAAAAGCCGCAAGCTTACTACTGGTTTCTAAAGATAGAGTATCTGACATTTGCTACGATTGTGGCTTTAATACCGTTGACAACTTTTCCAGATCCTTTAAAAAGGCCTACGGACTCTCACCGGCTGAATTCAGAAATCAGGCCATGAGCTAATTTAACGGGAAAACGAGCCTTTTGACCAAAAGTTAGCTCTGACTTCTCCCCAATTTTGTGCTATTGATTCACGAAAAGCAATTAATAGCATTATGAAAAATCAAGTAAATAAGCCTATCCCATTACGAGTTATTTTCATCCTCAATGCCTTGATGATGGTTTTGCCCTTCCTTTTTTACTATGTGTTCACGACGCAAGATATAGTGGTGGGAGACTTGGACCCCATTTATATGGTGTACACCGGAATTGGTTACATTTTGAGCTTTGGGATACTGGTTTTTTTCTTGTTGAAAAGAAACCTATGGGGGGCAAGAAGTATCTTCCTGCTCAATATCCTGATTGCGCTGCCTGCAGGCGCTTACATTGGCATATTGGTTGCCATAATTTCACTGGCTTTGTCCTTTTACAATCAAAAAGTACTGAACTATTTTAAGGGATAGGATTGCTGGGGGAGAGGATAAAACCTAGCCGAGAGACCATATCATAGAGACTGTGGAATTAGGCTCCACTCGGCTAGGGTTTAGGGACAGAACTGAAGTTCTCAGCCGCCGCCTAGAGGATCGGGTTCCTTTTACGAGGTATCATTTGCCTCCCTGTGGCAAATCCTTCAAAACCTCAGCCCAACTGATCATTTTGAAGTTTTGAGCCACAAGACTGTCTCCTTCGTGATTGAAGCCATCTTGAACAACCAACAGGCCTTGGGGGTAGTCCTCATTTAGGTATTGAGTAACTACATCCAAACCATCGGTTTCTTCAACCCCATCAATCCCAGCATTGGATCCAACCTTAAAACTGCTTAGGTAGGAATTATCTCCTGATCCAGTAAAGACGGCGTATGAAAAATTGCCTTGACTACTAGCTAGGAGAAGATCTTTTTCTCCATGCTCTATGAAGGTAATTCCTTCTATGTCAAAAGCGATATTGGGGTTAGTATCGCCGCTAGCAGTCAAAAACTCCTTCACATCGCCGCTCTCAGGATCAAGTTGCAATTTCCAGATTCCTCGATTCTCTTCCCCTACATAGAGAAAACCGCGTTTGTCATCAGTTGCCATTCCTTCGGTTTGAGAATCAAATTGAACTTCCCTCAACAGCTTTAATTCTAGTTGGTCTTCAGGGGTGGGAATAAGTTCAAACTGTTGCATTCGTCCGTTTTTGCCGTTAATAATGGCGTAGGACTTATTTTTCTGCTGATCCTGACCGAAGGTGAAACCATAGATGTCGTCGATACGAGTACTATCAACTTGTAATATTCCATTAGATATATCGGTTAAGGAACCATTTTTTGGATTCAATTGAAATAAATCAATCGATTGATTCGTACGGTTGCTGCATCCGATAATGATAATGTTTTTGTCAACCAAAGGAAAGTCATAAATAATATCAACGTTATTAATGTTTCCAATCGGATAGTATTCTACTTCCTTTCCCGTCAGGTCATAAACTGCTAATCCCCCCCTTTTGTTAGATCCAAAAATTAGGCTAGCGGAAGGATCCTTCGAGTTAACCCAAATAGCAGGATCATCGGCAGCATCTTCTGCGGCAGATGCCTGGACGGATTGCGTTTCCATAGTAGCGAAAACGGTATGCTCAATTTTTTTTTGCGCTTGGTAAGCTGCTACTAAAGCCAAGGAGTCTTCGTGTGCCTCCTTGTCCTCCGGAGTAGGTGTGGATTGATTTAAATCGACTGCCGATGGGGTGTTTTTGCAAGAGGCAAATAGAAGGATCAGCAGTGGAATCACTACATTTCTAAACATATCTGATCAATTGAATAAAGCCTGAAATACAAAGCGTTAGCTAGTTTGACATATCGAATTTCACTCCCACGTCAAATCGAACATTATAATACTCAGCCTGCATAGTGCGTTGAGAAACACTTTGGAAGTATCTCAATGGCTGATTCAATAAGTTGTTGGCATTGGCATAAAGGACAAGAGTCTTTGAAAGACTATAGCTGAAATTCAGATCCAAGTAAGTCACCTGGTCATAATGGCGATCGAAAAAGTCACTTTCTCCAACTTCATCAACAAAGTCACTCGCATAATTGAAAGAAAGTCGAGAGGTAAATCGCTTGTCTTCATAAGCAATGGAGGCATTCAATGTATGCTTAGGTGAGCCTGGTAGTTCCAGTTCGTCGTCCTCTCTTCCTTCAAAATTAAAGTCAGTTACTTCGGAACTCGTGTAGGTGTAGTTGAAATACAAGCCCACGCCTTTAAGAGATGGAGCGATGAAATCCAATTGTCGTTGGAAAGCGATTTCCGCACCAAATAGAGTGGCATTTCCACCGTTGATTGGCTGAGCAAAGTTATCCCACACTCTGCCTTCGAAGTTGAAGTCTTCAAAGCGTTGAGTTACAATGAAATCATTCACGTCTTTGTAAAACAGGCCTCCAGATAGAATCCCAACGGTCCCAAAGTAATGCTCTGCCATCAAATCAAAATTAGTAGAAGTAGTGGCTTCCAGATCGGGGTTACCGATCGTCAGTTCCTCCCCATCTTCTATTTGACGGAATGGCACTAGGTCGAAGTAGTTGGGACGGGCAAGCGTATTGGTGTAAGCAAAACGAAGTACGGTTCGGGGGAGAATATTGTATTTCAAATGAAGTCCTGGTAATACATTCAGGTAGTCTCTGTTTTCTTGAGGCGTACCTGTAAGGATTTCTTCCTCATCATCAAACTGAAACCCTTCATACTCCAACTGCGTTTGTTCCAATCTCACCCCTGCCACAATCAGGAACTTATCAGCAAAACGTTGTTCAACCATGGCGTAACCACCGAAGATTTCTTCACTGGCGGTGAAATTACCAGCCAACTCACTTAGATCCTGCTCCCGTTCAAATTCTCCGGACCCTAGATTTAGCTCACCCGTAAATTCTCTTGAAATAAAAGAGCCGATAGTGTAATCACCGGCTAGATAATTGTCCCTGGATAGATCCGCCAAGCTTTTCAGACCATTGTCAAAAATGCTACCATCAACAGGTTCGTATTCATAAAAATCATTGCTACGAAGTTTTGACTTGGTGCGAATTCGGCCACCAAATTTCAGCATGCTCTGATTCTTTCCGAGCGCTAGGGGCAATTCAAAATCGATACGGCCATTCACATCTTCGTCTTCAGTGAATTGAAACTCTTCTGTGATCTCGCTCAATTCCCAAGAAGAAGAAGGATTGATGAATTCTGTCCCGAGGGCAGATATTAATGGTTCCTCTGGATTTGAAAAATTGGCAGAAACAGGGACCGTACCATCAGTAGCAATCTCGTAGTAGCGTTCATTAGGTCTATCTTCTGACGCTTTGGCATAGTTGGTCGACCAGTTTACCTTCAATTTACCGAAGATGTGCTTACCAGAAAGGGAAAAGTTCATCATCTGCTGATCTTCTAAACGGGCATATTTGATGTCCTCCGTTCCGGCCTTGGTCTGTCTTTCCAATTCTGCTACCCATTGCCCATCTTCCAATTCAATATCCTTGAAGACCGAACGATAGCGGTTCTCCCAGTCTTTACGTCGATTGTAGATCCCTTTTAGAAAGATGGTATGATTAGGGTTAATCTGATAATCCAGAGATAGAGAGTAACTTTGGCGTACGCGTTGCAGATAGTATTGTCGGATCTGGATCTCTTCTGGCCAAAAATCTTCTCCTTCATCGAAACGGTCGTTATCATTTGAGTCATCAAAGGTCCATTCGGCCTCGACATTGTCAGATCCCAAATTGTTGTCGAAGTAGGATCCACTCGCTATGATACCGAGCTTGTCATTTGCAAAACGATTACCGTATATAAATGACCCATTATAGGTCATTTCCTCCGCCAAGGCGTTATACCCTACTCCAAGAGTCCCTGAGATACGCTCCTGGTAAGGGGCCGCTCGCGTCACAAGATTAACGGAGCCTCCAATGGCATCGGCATCCATATCTGGTGTCACAGCTTTGCTCACTTCGATGCTTTGCACCATATCCGAGGGAATCAGGTCGAGTTGTATGGTTCGAATCTCGGCCTCTGCCGAAGGAATACGTTCTCCATTGATAGTCACAGCATTAAGCTGAGGAGCTGTCCCTCTAATGCTACCGAAACGGGCCTCTCCTTGATCGTATTGAACGCTAATTCCTGGAATCCGCTTAAGGGCGTCACCAACATTGGCATCGGGGAAACGTCCGATCTGGTCCGCGGCAATGATGTTGGTAATGTTATAGTTAGACAACTGGTTGTTTAATGCCCTAGCTTGGCCTCGGAGTTGGCTCGTGACCACAACCTCTTGCAAGGCGATTCCCGCTTCTAATTTGATATTTTGAACCGTCGTTTTGCCAGCAGCTACTTCGACGATATTTTCTTGAGGCTCAAATCCAATGTAGGAAATCTCAAGTTTGTATGAGCCAGGAGGGAGGTCCACAATAGAATAGTAACCGTCTACATCAGTAGTGGTTGCTGCCAAATCAGCAATGAAGACGTAGGCACCAGCTAGTGGTAAACTGGATTCGTCAACGATACGTCCGTTCAAGACGCCATTCTGGGCATTCATGACTAGACTAACGAGTGTCAATGCAATAACCAATAAATTTTTCATCCCTTAACTTAGTTTCATAAAATAAAGCCCCGAAGCTAGAGGCCCAAGGTTAATTGCATTCTACTGGAAGATTAAGTATTAATTAAGAAAATTGGAGAGACAGCTAGATTGTAGCTGGCAATGTTAAATCTTAACACGTTTAGTTAGAAATAAGGCCCTTCCTCGGCTAGAATAGTAGGGGCGGGGCTAAATTTTTCAATCGCCTCCCAGACTGCAGGACTTATATGTGTGCCAAATAAATAGACTTTCTCTACTTGTTTTAGATCTAAAAGATGTAAAGCTCCTTCATCAGAAAGCAGAGAATAAGAAAGGTTGATCGTCTTCAATTCTGGTAAATCACTCAGATAAGCTAGTCCTTTTCCTTTTAGGCAGGTTTTAGGTAGGTAAAGCTCCTGCAAGGCAGTCATTTGACTGATGCTGAACAGGCCATCGTCCGTAATCTCACTGCCGGGGAGTGATACTTTGGAAAATAAATGATAATGAGCACGCAAGGAATGTAGCGTCTCATCAGTAACGGTAGCTGGAGGAATAGTCTGTGCTACGGAAAATAAGCCCTTGTAGTTCGGGTCAGGTGCTATCACTAACCCCAGTTTACTCCCCAAATAATCTAGTTTTTGGGTCAGTATAGCCAACTCCTGTTCTTCCTTCACCCATTTCTTTTGTTGTTGATTGAAATAGGGTAAAAAACGCCCAGCTAAGGCTTGTCCCTCAGGACCAGGAGGACCTTCTCCCCATTGCATCTGCTCCCGCGCTCCCTCTTCGATCCACCACTTTAGAAGTGTGACTTCGTCTTCACTCAAACCTTTTTTCTGCTTTGGCGGCATACGTTCATCATCCTGCAAGGGGAGCGTGATTCGATGATACAATTCACTTTGCGCCGATTCACCAGAAACCAACATAGCTTTCCCACTTTTCCCACCTGCTTGGATGCTGCTGTAGGAGGTTATGAGAAAATCGCCTTTCGTCTTGTGTGGGTTGTGGCAGGACTGGCAGCGTGCCTCAAATATGGGTAGGAGAATATCTTCAAAAATCAATAGTTCTTCCGTCGGCTTTTGTACGGCGGTGGAAGTTGAAAGCTGAGGAGCGTATTCCGTCAAGAAGCCAGGTCCATGCGTAAGTGAACCACCAAGGTGGCTAGTATACACCACTAGTATGATTAGGCTCAATAGCGAAATAGGGTAAAGTTTAGTAGACCAGGATGAAGGACTAGCGTTGGTGATTTGTTGCTTGCTAGCCGTGGAGGACTGCCAATAATAGGTGACGAGCATAAGCAGACCAAGACCTATCCCTCCCCATAGATGCTGTCGAACCAGGCTACCTTGATAATCGCCAGTTTGATACAGTAAAAAGCCTGCCAGGATGGTGCAGAAGCAGCTTAGGGTTGCTGCGATCCAAAGGATATTCAGTGCCTTTGGTCGCTTTGTTTCTTGTTTATAAAAAGTCCAAAGCTCCATTCCGGCCAACAGCAAGATCAAGCCTATTGGGAAGTGCAATAGGAGGATATGAAATCGACCTAGAAAGACTTTCCAGTCGCTAGTCGGTCCAGTCGGTACAGGTAGAAACGGAAGGATGACGAGTACCAAGGCAGCAAGCCCTAGTAGCCAGCCAAAAGCTTTCTTGTTTTTCATTACAATCGGTCTATTCGTTCTGTTGTCAGTTTTTATACTACTAGACATCAGAGGTAAGAGACCAGACCGCTTCGCTGCGAGAAGCCAAAACCCTAGGCTTTTTGGTGAACATAGCAGTCTGTTTTCCGGCTTCTGTTTTCTGGATGTCCAGTAGTATAGTCAGTTCTGCTCCCGCCTCTAAAGCGGAAGCTGTATCAATGGTTAAGCTAAAACTTCATGTAATACTCGATCACTATCACCGAAACGCTCTACTGGGATATCAAAGGCTTGCAACATAGCTACGTAAAGGTTTGCTAGTGGTGTTTCTTTGGGGAAATTCAGGTTTTGGCCGGTTTTCAAACTGCCACCTGCCTGGCCTGCCACTACGATTGGAAGGTTGGTCGGACGATGGCGGTTACCATCTCGGAGACTGGAGCCATACAATACCATCGATTGTTCTAATAGGCTTTTTTCTCCTTCCTTCATTTGTGATAGGCGATCCAGAAAATAAGCAAACTGCTCGGTGTGCCAGTAGTTGATCCGGGCGTACATATCCAGTAGATTGGCATTGTCTCTGTGGTGTGAAATCGTATGATGATTTCCAGTAACCCCATCCAAAAAGGTGAAGTTGCGATTACTTACCGAATTTCCAAACATAAAGCTAGTCACGCGGGTGGCATCACTCCAAAGTGCCAGCGCATTGATGTCCATCATGAGCCTTACTTTGGTAGTAATATCCACACCTGCATTTAATGCCACATAATCTTCGATTCGGACATTGAGGCGCAGTAGCTCCTTTTTGATATCCGGCGTGATATTGGCTTCGAAGTCTTTCAGTTTGTCGTCAGATACCAATCGCTTTTCTACGGATCGGACGGATTCCAGGTATTCCGACATCTTGTTTTGATCAGCAGCTCCCAGATGCTTGTTGAGCCGTTTAGCATCCTGCATTACGATATCCAATATACTTTTCTTGAAAGGATTCTCAGCACCTTGAGATTTACCGGGGATCACCCGCCTGAATAAACGATTGAAAGCATACACAGGATCGATCTCTCGAGGGCAAGGCTGGTTTGGAGAGGACCAGGAGATGGAGGAACCATACAAACGAGTGTAACCGACATTACTATCGACCCCACCTTTGACTGGGTCGATGGCGTACTCCAAGGAAGGGAACAGCGTTTGCTTTCCCACATGCTGGGCGGCCAATTGATCCATCGAAATACCATTGACATTGATGTTGGCGCCGGTAGTTTTGGTGATGTTGAAGCAGCTCAAGAAGGGAGCGGTCTTGGTGTAATGCCCGTCTGTACCCCGCACATCTACTAAGTTATTCTTCAGCTCACTAAGGATGAGCAGGTCTTTTTTGAAAGGCTCCAGCGGCTTTAGAGTAGGGGAGAGCTCAAAATTAGTGCCCCAGCCCTTCGGCGTCCATTTGTCTTCCCGTACCCCATTGGGGAAATAGAAAATAGCCATCCGTTTTGGGCTATTCTTCTCATAATAACGGGCAGGATCTATGCCGCTGGGAACCATAGCCTCCAGAAATGGAAGAGCCATACAAGCACCCAGGCCTTGGAGCATGGTTCTGCGGGATATTTGATGCTTACTCATGACAACTAGGGTGTTATTGATTAAAAGTCATCCTCTACTACGACAGGATCACTGATTTTATATCGAAATGGGTAACTCATTACCACTGCTTGCAGGAACTTTTCGGAATTAAAATCCTCTTCCAGCAAGGTATCTGCTAGGGATTGCACGGTCTTATAATCTTTAAAATTGATGGATCGACCGAGGGCAAATCCCAGGAATTTCTGCGCCAAATTCTTAGCGAAGAGATGTTTTTTGCCTTGAAGAACCGACTTGAGTTCGGACGGTCCATCAAAGGATTCCCCGGATTTGAGGGTGCCTGAGGCATCGATCTTGGCCAACTGAGGCGTATAATTCTCTCGCCAGCGCCCGATAGCATCGTAATTTTCTAAGGCAAATCCCAGGTCGTCCATTTCTTGGTGGCAACCCATGCAAGCGGGATCTTCTCTATGGATTTCTAGCAACTCTCGCAGCGTCATCTCCTCGTGCGTTTTCTTGGCGGCTTCCAGTTCCGGGACGTCGGGCGGAGGGGCCTTGGCAGGCGTACCCAAGACTTTTTCCAGCACCCACTTCCCACGTAAGACTGGACTAGTTCGGGTGGGCAGGGAAGAAGCCGTCAGCACACTGGCCATACCCAATATCCCTCCTCTATGTTCTGATGACAAAGACACTTTTCTAAGACTCAAACCTTCCACCCCTTCAATACCATAATGTTCGGCTAAGGGACGATTAAGGAAGGTGTAATTCCCATTGAGCAGTTCTAGCAAGTTTTGGCTTTCGGTGAGGGTGTGATAAAAATAGGCTATGGCCTCCTCTTGCATGTACCCTTCCAATTCAGGGGTATAAGTGGGAAACTTGTCTGCATCGACATTATGTGAGGGCTCACTAAGCTTGTCTATATCCAACCATTGGGCAGCAAAACTTTCTGCCATTCGCTTGGCTTTGGGGCTCTCAAGCATGCGCTCCACTTGTGCTTTGAGTAGTGTGGTATCTCGCAATTCCTGGCGATAGGCCGCTTCTAGGAGTTGATCATCTGGAAGACTCGACCAAAGAAAGAAAGAAAGACGGGAAGCCATCTCAAAATCATTGACTAGGTAGGGAATGTCTGTAGGTTGATCTCCTTCCTGGCGGATGAGGAAATTTGGAGAAACAAGTATGACCTTAAGGGCCTCGGCAATCCCGTCATCAAAACGATGCTTTCCTTTCGGGAGTTGGGTGTAGACTTCCTCGAAGAAGCTCAACAATTGTTCTTCCTCGGCAGGTAGCAGAATCCGGCGATAGGCCCTGGTGGCAAATGGGAAAAGTACGTCTTGAGCAGCCGATCGTCTTGCCTTCCTACTCGCTGCTTCCCCACCCCAAAGTTTCGCCCACCAGAGGGCTAAAGGCCGTAGTTGCTTTTTACTGGTTTTCGGAACTATTCGCTCCCAGTTTTCCACGGAGCAGGCAGTCTCTTCTACTATCATCTCTGCTGCCTCTAGATATCTTTCCATCAACAAGGGCGTGATATAGAGTGTCTTGGCGTAATTGTCGAAGCCTTCTCCACCGGACGGGTCTTTCGGGAAAAAGGCTCTGGCAGAGAAAGCGTAGCCCGTAAGATCCTCTACTGCATATTGATATTCTCGGCGACTAAGGCGTCGCGGCGGTATGAGTCCTGGATTCGCAACGCTTAAAGCATCGTTAAGGTATTTTTTGATGTAGGTGAAAAGGGTGTCTTTTTCCATGGCCGTTAAGCGAGGGCGGCCCTGGGGGGGCATGGAGCCATCTTCGATTTGCCGCATCAGGTCAGTGAAGAGTTCACCATCGGCTTGAATTCGGCGAATGAAGTCATACTTCTCAAGATTCAACCCACCTTTCTTATCATCAGCATTGTGGCAGGCCTCGTTGCAATGCTTGCGCAAAATGGGTTGAACCACTCTCCAATAGTGTCTCTGATCTGCAGGATAATTGGCTGCCAGCAAGGATTGCAGGCCTAGTCCTAAAAGGATAAGAAGGGCAAATCGTCGCATACGATCGGGCGTTTCGAGTACAAAACCAGTGTTCTGCCTCTATGTTGAAAGTTGGTGATTTAGCATTCGTTTTGTTCCAGCCGTTTGTTTATGTCGGTCGCTGAAGATCGTTGGCTGTATGATTACTCGTCTAGTGGCCGATGAAATTAAGGGAAATATGTGGGAATTGGAGTAGTAAACCGTTTAAAAAGTAGCACATATTGATTCAATTGTCTGTAAGGCCTTACTCTTCCGAAGTTTTCCGCAGTCCAACTGTAGAGAAACTTTGGAAGTGTGAAGCTGTTTAGCCTTCATCCTTGGGTGAGCCTACGGCCTTCTCTGGGACAGCTTTAAAGCCTAATCGCTTTAGTCTCTTCCTTAGGTCCGCCATGAATGCTTTACTTGGATCACTTTTTTGAGTCAAGTAGTTGGCATCTGTTTCTTTCCAGAGTGGGTGACCGATGAAGTTTTGGTACTCATAGTGCCCAATCACATATTCAATCGGATATTTTTCCGCCAATTTTTTGATAAGTGCCGTATTAGATCGGAGCTGGGCTTTCGTCAATGGCATCCCCCCTCCGCCTACATTTTCAATACCAATCGCACAATGGTTTAGTCCGATGACGTGCCGCGCCATAATGGTATCGGGCAAAAGTTGATAGGTGGTTCCATCTTGTGCAATCAGGTATTGTGAGGAAACATTGAGGCCGCTAGCTGACTGGATTTTAGGGCGCCAGGAGGGAAGGGTGGAACGATTGAAGGCATCAAAAGTCTTTTGCATGGTAGGGATGATGGTCCAATGGACGACTACCATCTTGGGGTCTATGGTCGGTTCATCTTGCTTTAGCTCGTAATGTTCCTCCAGGTATTCCAAGGTCAACTGCTTTCGGGTTTCATCGAAGATGATGGGCTTTTGTGTGACCTTGTGGGAATGACAGTTGGCTAGAAGCAGGCCTAGAAAGAGTAAGGAATACCATGGCTTGATCATAAAGCAGGGGGGGTAAGTAGGAAATCTTCTACACTTCCGGAGTTTTTCCAGGGCAGGACTAGGGAAAACTTCGGAAGTGTAGAAGGAATTTGGAGTTACTATTCTCCTAAGTCCTTAATCCGAATATTCCTGAATTGCAATACATCTCCATGGCCTAAGAATCCGATATGCCCTTTGGTACGTTGCAGGCCAGGATGATCTTTACCATCCATAGTGCCATTTTTACTGGCCTCTTTTAGGTCTCCATCCACAATAGTGGTACCATTAAGAATTACTTTGATGGCCGAACCTTGCACGATCACTTCTTCTTGGTTCCATTCTCCCACTGGCTTAAGTGCGCCGCGCTTGGCTGGGATGATACCATAAACCGAACCATGGTATTGGTAAGGCTTTAGATTGGCATATTTCTCGGCAGTATTATCTAAAATTTGGATTTCCTTGCCATGATAGGCGGCATCTCCGCTAAGTGGTGAATGTATTCCGAGACCATTGTTGGCTCCTGGAGTCAACTGAAATTCAAAGCGGAAAATAAAATTACTATATTCTTTTTCTGTAAGGAGATTACCGCCACCACCTTCCTGTGGAACGATCTTGATGGCGCCATCTACCGCTTGGTAAGATTGCTTGTTACCCACCCATCCTTTTAAGTCTTTGCCGTTGAATAGTGCGACAAAGCCATCCGATTTTTCTTCCGCGGATAGCAGATAGTTTTTGCTGCTATTGCAACTGCAGAGCGTGATTACAGTCAAAAAGATTAGTGTTTTGAAATAATTCATGTTTTACATTTTAAGCGTTAGCGAGGGCAAATGATTGTTGGCATATATTTGGGCCTGCATCAGGCTTGTTTTAAGATGTCTTGTAGGGCATCTTGCTGTGCTAGTAAGTTTTTTGTCAATTGCAGTTGAGCTCTGGCTCTTTGCAGGTTTTGTCCTTCAAAATGAATCTTATAGTAGCTGTCTCCTTGTAAGAAATCCGCTAAGAATCGGATGCCCATTAAGTAAGAAAGGAGAGGGCCAGCGAGAGGAAGGTACTGTAATTCTGCTGGGCTGAGAATGTCTCTGGTCTCCTCTAGAAATCCTTGAGCGAAAGCTTGAAAGCGTTCCAGGTCTATGTTGATCTTCGATAGATCAGCCTCATCTTCCTCTGCGGTGGTTACGGTGGTGCGGATTCCGTCTCCGAAGTCATAATGCACGTAACCTGGCATGACGGTCTCCAAATCAATGACGCATCTTCCACGGCCAGCCTCATCCAATAAAACATTGTTGAATTTGGTATCATTATGGGTCACTCGGAGGGGAATTTCCCCCCCGCTTACCTGCTTTTTGGATACGCTCCATGATTTCAGTGATCTGAAAACTATAATCGATTTCAGCCAATGCCGCTTTGACACGGCCTTGCGAATCACGATGAACGGCCTCTTTCAATTGTTGCAAACGAAAGATCACATCATGGAAATGGGGAATTGTAGGATGCAAGGTATGTGCTGGGAAGTCGGCCAAGTGGAAGAGAAAGCGTCCGAAGGCCTTGGCTCCTTCGTAAATTTGTGCAGGTGTCTCGGCAACGTCAATGGATTGTAGCTCTTTACGAAAGCGGTAAATACGCCAATAATTCCCATCGGCATCTCGGTGAAAATTACCGCCCACCCGTGTGCCAATTAACTCTAAAGTAGAGCCAGGTAGCCTTTGGTTGACGTGTTCCGTTACTCTTCGAATATTGAGCATCATCTGTTCTACTTCAGTAAAGATCAAATGATTGATGCGTTGCAGCAGATAATCGGGTTTGGATGCCTCTTGATTGAACAGACGAAAGGTATCATTGATATGGCCATTTCCAAAGGGGACAGCAGATATGATGTGCCCTTCTAAGTTAAAAACGGTATTTATGATTGAAACTTCCAAATTCTTTTGTTGCGATAGCGATAAATCAGTTCCTAAAATTGAAGTTATTTAAGAATGTCTGCCGAGGCAAAAATGGCTTCATTGCGACCAGTGAGATACTTTAAGCAACTTCATTATTCGATAACAAACCAGGTGTAGCTTTGTGCTGGAACATTGACCGGTAGTTTGATGGTATAACTTCTATCCAAAGCATAGGTTTGTGTTTCCTGACCTTCTGTACTGACCTTGGCCTGTTCTGTTAGTCCTGTATAGTAAAGTGGAACCTGGATTTCTTTACGAACGGGTTGGCTCAATGGATTGAAAACCATCAATAAGCCCTTTTCTTGACCGTTAGGATTCACATTGAGCCAGTAATCTAAATCTCTGCCATCCGCTCGACGCAGATGTATAATGTCACCCTCCAGCACTTCTCGATGGGCTTTATACCAACTTACTGCTTTACTTACCATTTGTTGCGTCTCAATAGTATCATAAAGCCTTGGCCCGCGGTAGCAAGCTTGTACCCCGCCTCCTAAGTTACTGATGATCATCTTTTCATAATGATCCAGATGCTCATTAAGCGGTTCGATAGTAGCTGCTTCGCCCCCGCCGTGGTATTCTGTCAGTGGCACAAACATCCAGCCCATAGAAGGCGTTTTCGTCCATGCGCCATCGTAGATATTTTGACGAGTATGCAGCACCTGCTGAGCTCTAGGGAGGCTCCAATTCACTTCTCGGTACCCCATGCCGCATTTATTGGACCCAGTGAGGTAATAGTAGTCGGGGACATTTAGGTATATACCTTCGGATCTGCACCACTTGTAAAAATCAGAAATGACCTGGTATTGGTTCCAGCGAGAATCTCCGTATCCGAGATGTCCTGGGTGAGTATCGGAAGTGCAGGCATCACCTGGATAGGAGCCATCATGCTCCAGAAGGGTGAAGCCTGTTTGTTCATAAAATTGATACAACTTTTGAAAGTACACCTCACCCCATTCACTCCCTATACAAGGAGAATTACCAAAGGTAGGTTTTTCTCCTTCGGGCATCACTACATCATGATTAGCACTTATACTTCGGGAGGCCAAAAGGGAATACCCTCCAATCTCTACACCTTTGCTTTTGGCATACTTCGCATACCTCGTCATTTCTCGAATGTATTCTTCACTATCGTCCTCGATATTAAAACCACTACCAAAGGTTAGGATCACCATCTCAAACCCAACCGCTGCAGCCTGATCAATGGCTTTTTTTACCTGTGGCCAATCGGCAAAGCGGGCATGCATCATTAGAGGATTTTCGGTAGTCCAGGGGGCTAGGGTTCGGTACATCCTGCGCAAGGCGAGACCCTTTCGTTCGCGGTCATAACTATCCTGGGGGAGCACGAAAGTGCGAAAGCTCTTGAAATCTTCCCCCGGGGCGAGCCGTTGGGCAGGACCGATCTCCGGTGATACCTTAAGCAGGCATGGAGTCAGTTTGAGATAATTGACCTGGCTATTATAGTCAGGATCTGGCTCCCAATGCACCACATGATGATTGGCATCCTCCACATTAAAGCTAGCAAAGGCATAATCGGTCTCAACATGGATATTGGGTGGTGCAATGCCATATTCTCGAGTTTCTACGGCTGAGCCATACTCTACGGCGGCCAGTACTTCACTAGTGAAGCTATCAATCAACAAAGAGTCCTTTCCGGTATTTTTGACACTCAACCACTTGCTATAAACCGGTATCCCATCATACCACTCATAGTGTACGCTTACTTCGCAGTTCGGGCCGGCAAAATCTAAAGTCAGATGAACTCCTTTGGGCGGCCAGGCCGCATCTTTAGCATGATGCCGTATGCGCTTCCAGGCAAAGGGCGCCTCGATCGGGCCAAACTCATATTGTTTGAAGGCTAGTGCGTCTTCATCGAGTGATAAATCGGCTAGATCTTGCTCACGAAGAAAGGCATAGTTTTTTTGACCTTTCAGCCCTCCTACCTTATAGTCCTTGCCATTGATGGTAATTAAGGCTTCTGGTTTTATGCCACGCAGGAGATTTTCTCCGTTCATCAAATTGTCTAGGGCGATGGTGGTGAGGTTGGGCTCGACTAGAAAACTTCGACGAATCAAGCCATTGGATAAACTGATCGTAGAGGCACTCTTACCTGTAAATAGGCCTGCCTTGAAGGGGGTAGCATCCAGTAACCAGTCTTGTTCAGTAGAAGATGGCCAATTAGGCTCTGGTTTGAGCGATTCTTGCGCACTAGCACTAAGGCAGATAAGGCATAATAAAAAAAAGAGTAAGACTTGTTTAGACTTACACATATGGAAATATTGGTTATCGTTTTGTATGGCGTACTATGTTTACAAACATATGAAAAGGATTTTACTTTCTGTCCAATTTCCCAATTTAGCCTCATAGGAAGCTGGAGTTCCACAATGGTAGAATTATAGGAAGGGAAAAAATTGTAGCTTTATAGCCTACACAATGACGAAAAACATAAAACATGAAATCAAGTATTTATCTCTGTTTACTCTCCATATTCCTGCTATCCTGTGGTGGACAATCTACTGAAACTAAAGAAGAGGCGGCCACAGAAGAAAACGCCACTGCTCCCGTGGAAGAAGCGGAATGGGTGAGTTTGTTTGATGGAGAAACCTTCGCGGGCTGGAAAGTCAATGAAAATGAGGCTACGTTTAGCATCAAGGATGGTGCGATAGTAGCCAATGGGGAGCGATCCCATTTGTTCTATGATGGGCCGGTAGCTGATCACAACTTTAAAAACTTTGAGTTTAAAGCTTCGGTCATGACTATGCCGAATTCCAATGGAGGGATCTATTTTCACACCGTCTTCCAGGACGAAGGTTGGCCCAGTAAAGGCTACGAAGTACAGGTCAATAATACCCACACTGATTGGCGAAAGACAGGTGGGTTGTATGCCATCGATGATGTAAAAGAGCCACCAACAAAGGATAATGAGTGGTTCACGCAACACATCATTGTAAATGGAAAAAACATTGAGGTTCGATTGAACGGAGAAACGGTTGTTAATTATACCGAGCCCGATAATCCAGAACGCCCGGAAGGTATGGCTAAGCGCCTAGTTGATAGTGGAACCTTTGCTCTCCAGGGACATGACCCAGGCAGTACGGTTCATTTCAAAGATATTCAAGTAAAGATATTGCCGGATTAGATTCGTAGAGCAGGGAAACATCCGAAGCTTTCTAGGCATGACCAGGGAAAACTTCGGGTGTTTCAGTTAGAAAAAATCGATCATGAAAATAGCCGTAGGTAGCGATATGAAGAACCATGTTACGGATGCTGTAGTCGCGGATCTCCGTCAGCGTGGACATCAGGTGGAAGTATTTGGTGCCTTAATTGAAACGTCCGTTATGTGGCCAAAGGTAGCTTTGGAGGTGGCAGAGCAGGTCGCGGATGGCACTTTTGAGCAGGCCGTTCTCTTTTGCTGGACGGGCACTGGAATTAGCCTGGCGGCGAATAAGGTCAAAGGGATTCGCGCCGCACTTTGCCAAGATGCTGAAACGGCACGCGGCGCCAGAAAATGGAATGATGCCAATGTTCTAGCCATGAGCCTACGCGTAATGTCCGAAGCCATAGCTAAGGAAATATTGGATGCTTGGTTTGCGAGTTCTCCAAGTACCGAAGAGGAGGATGCAGCTTGTTTGGCTTTTTTGGCGGAGGCGGAAGAAAAGTATCGAGCTTCTTAGGTAAAACGTTCTCATCTGTACTTAGATCGTGCGTAATCTACGTGCGACTTCCTCCCGGTAGTTTTTGCTTACCGGGATCATCTTCTTTCCAATTATCACATATTCTTCTGCCAATTCGTCTACTTTGGAAAGGTTGACCATGAAGGAACGATGTACTCGTAAGAATTGATCCGCTGCTAGCTTTTCGGAAAAAGCTTTCAGGGGTAAGGTGATCAGGTATTCTTTATCTGTGGTGTGAATGCGGCAATAGGCCCTTTCGGCTTCTATATATTTGATATCATTCAAGAAGACCTTCACCATCCTTTCTTTAAAACGAATGAAAATCCGATCTGAGAGGATATAAGAACCTGCGTCAGACTGATTATCTTCGCTGGGCGCTTCTTCCTTATCCGTTTCAAGTCGGCTCACCAGTAACTCCAATGACCTTTCTAGATCGATGGCTTCGAAGGGTTTGGTGATAAATGCAAAGGGGCGTGTGTGTTTAGCTCGACGGAAGGTTTCCGGATCGGAGTTAGCGGTGAGGAAGATGACCGGAATGTCATAGTTATTGAGAATCTCTTGCGCGGTATCTACACCATCTAGGTCTCCTTTTAGTCCTACATCCATTAAAATGATATCGGGTTGGCTATGCTGTAGATGGGCCAAAGCATCTTCTCCTTTTGGAAGGATGGCACTTACATTGTAGCCCAACTGCGTGAGCTGCATCGAAATATCAGCGGCAATGATCATATCATCCTCCACTACCATGATGTCAATCTGGTTGTCCATTGTAGTTTTTTACCTGAATAGATGAATGAGGACTTATACTGATACTTCCGAGTGAGAAGGCGAGTATACTTTAAATTTCTTAAAATTGATAATGGTTTCAAATCCATTTTCAGTGTTTACGACCATTTTACCCTCCAGCTGGGTAGTTAATAGTTTGACCAGTTGTGATCCGAAATTACTCCTTCTTTCATCCGGTTCTCCATTCATGCTTTCCATGCCGACGCCATTATCTGATAATCTCAAGCACATTTGATCCTGCTCTAGATCATGTGTAAGGCTGACTTGGATCAGGCCTGGTTGCCCACCCGGAAAGGCATATTTCAATGTATTGGTGAGCAGTTCATTGGTAATCAAGCCAATGGGAATAGCCGTGTCCACATCCACTTCTACTTCCGGCATCTCAACCACCAATTCCAGGTCCCGATGCCTACCAAAGGATTTGATCATATTCTCCGAAAGCATCCTTAGGTATTCCTTCATTTCAATGGCTGCTAGGTTCTCCCCTTGATACAGCTTTTGATGAATCAGGGCCATGGATCGCACTCGGTTTTTACTTTCAATAACAGCACCTTGGATTTTTTTGTCTTTGATCTGAGCGGATTGTAGGTTGAGCAGACTTGAAATGGTTTGCAGATTATTCTTAACCCGATGATGGATTTCTTTCAACAGTAATTCTTTCTCCTGGTTTTTCACTTCCAATTCGGCACTCAGTCTTTTCTTGTTCCGGTAGTTGTTGTAGACCAGGAGTAAGACCGCGCCTAGTAGAACTGCCAGCCCGATGATTAATAGTTGTCGCTGCCTTTGCTGTTGAATAGTCTGTTCTTGTAAAACGATGGTGGCTTGTCGCTGCCCCGTCTCAAATTTGGTTTGGGTTTCCAGTTCAAGTTGGTCTATTTTGTCTTCGTAATACGCTTCATTTTCGGCAGCTAATTTTCTTTCGTATAGTAAAGCTTTTTCGTAGTCGCCCAGCGCTTCATAGGTGTTGGATAGATGCATGTACTGTTCCCATAAGTTGGCTTTATCATTGGTGCTTTCCATGGCATCTTTAGCAAAAAGCAAATAGGGAAGAGCGGTCTTGTAATTCTTGTTGAGGAGGTGCGTATGCCCCAAATTGGCGTGCGATACCATGATGCCCCGCTTATGATTTAGTTCTTCACAAAGGGCTAGGTTACTTTGGTAGTCCAAGATGGCTGCTTCATGGTTTCCCATGAGTTTGTAGGCATTCCCTCTCGAATTGATTACCCGAGATAGATTAAGCGGGGAGGCTTCAGCTTTCTGCAAATAGTCCATGGCTTTAGTTAGCTCGAGTAAGGCCAAATCAAAGGAATAAGCAGAAACGTAGGCAGTGCCTCTGGTGAAATGAATGGTCCCTTTCAATTCATCTGCTGATTCCCCCTCTAGTAATGCTAGTGCTTTGTCCCCATATTCCAATGCCGTTTCGTATTCTTCCTGCCTCTGCTGAACCCAAGCAATGTCATTGTAGGTGGAAGCTAGGCTATACTTATCATCTAGTTCTTGGTAGATTTCGCTCGCTTTGAAGATATATTCCAGGGCTGATTTGTACTCCTTTTGGTTGGTGTGAACTTCCTGATATACTTGATAAGTTTTCGCTAGTTCGCCTTCAAGCCCTTCCTCTTTGAAGATTTGTTCGGCTGCCAATAGGTATTGTAGGCTAGAATCATATTGGACCTTTTGCGTGTGGATACGGGCCATCATGACTTGGCTTTTAGCCATAGTAGTAGGAGTGTCCGCCAGCTTCAAGGCCTGACGCCCGACCGCAAAAGCTAGATCTATGTCGTAATCTAAGATGGAATCTGCTGCCGACAATAGGAGTGATACCTTTGCATCAGTAGATTCGAGTTTCTTTAGTTTCCCCTCTAGTGCTTCGGACAGTTGGCCGAAGGAAAAGAAGGGGAGCACTGCCAAAATCGGTAGGAGTAAGAATCGACCGCAACTCATAGTATTGTGTTTAAGTGCCTGTCCGATGATTTCTTTTGTAGAAGAAATGGTGGTTTCTGCTCCAAGGATGATCGTCAAACATGCACTGAGTCAAAAGCATAGCGGGAGTTCTGTCTATTGATAACAGAATTCCAAGTTAATGCACTGAATGAGCTTGGGGTACTTTGAGTTTTTCTAGGGAGTACTGATGCAAGTGAAGTAAGTATTGTAATACTTAAGGTAGAATACCTAAACATAATAGCTTTCCAATTTAACGGAAAACGCAGTGTTTCTGAGGTTAAGTTACACAAAATTCCTCAGTCTTTCGCACACCTGGTAATGGTGATATTGGTCCAGAACATATCCAATAGTAGATATCAGAGCGTCTAGAAATCGTTCGGAAAGGGATTTGGATCATTCGGAAAAGAGGAAGGGGTTTTGGGAAGAAACAGCCAACAACTGCTTGTTTTTGGGGGTAGTTTGCAATCGAATCGCGAAAACTACATACCAAAACCTCAAACCATGACTCAACCACAAAATCAAGCTTCCGCCAACACCCTCATCTTTATCCCTGACATAAGCGGCTTTACCAAATTCGTAAATGAAACCGAAATTGACCACGCCAAGCACATCATTGAAGAGCTCTTGGAAGTACTAATTGACTCCAATGAAATAGGATTGGACCTCTCTGAAATTGAAGGGGATGCCTTGCTCTTCTATCGCAATGGTAAGGCCCCTACTACTGCTGAACTGCTCGCCCAAATCCAACGCATGTATGTCAACTTTCACGCTCACCTGAAGAAATACGATACACATCGTATCTGTAGCTGCGGAGCCTGTTGTTCCGCTACCAACCTTAGCCTGAAGTTCGTTGCCCATTATGGTCAGGTCGTCAACAAAACGGTTAAGGGTAGAACCAAACTGTTTGGGAAGGATGTAATTGTTGCTCACCGACTACTAAAAAATAAGGTGGAATCTGATGAGTATAGCCTTTTCTCAAATGATTTGGTAAGAGCTTGTGCTACTTGGTTACAGCTGGAGGAGGTATCGTGGGCACCCGTTGGGCATATCGAGGAAGTATATGACTTCGGAAAGGCTAAATACTGCTATATCGGGCTAGAGGCCTTGGAGGAACACATTCCAGAGCCGAAAAAGGAGGATTATAGTATGCCCGGCCTCACCTCAAAATTCATGGAATGCGGATCCGTGATAGAAGCTCCGGTCGATCTGGTTTTTGATGTGCTGTCTGATATGGGTTTTCGACACGAATGGTTGACCCATGTCAAAGATGGAGATCAATTAAACCATCAAATCTCACAAAATGGATCTTCCCATCGCTGTGTGATCAAAGGAGACAAAAGTGATCCAACTATGGTGGCGCATGGCTTTGACTTCGCTCCGAATAAGATCACATTCGTAGAAACAAACCACAGAGATAAAAGCGCCTCGGTCTGGGTGCTACAGAGCATCGGAAAGGGCTTGACCCGCCTAGAGTATACCATGTATTGTAAACCTAACTTCTTTAAGAAGGCCCTTTTCAACTTGATGATGAAAAAGAAGTATGACAAGATCAATGATGCCAACCTGAAGCTTCTTAATGAGTATTGTAAGGGGCTGGTGGCAAAAGGCCGTAATCACTCTCATCGCATTGTGCTACCCAAAAGCGTACTACATGTAGAAAGTATCGCTGCCTAAATATAATCGCAATTTCAGTTCCCTGATTGCACCTTCTCCTGTGATTAACCCCTCATGCAAGGATGCAATTCAAGATTGGAACACTCACATATTTCAACCTCAATTTCAATCAAAAAAATTAAGAATGAAAAACGCAAATCTGAAAGCTGTATTCAGCTGTTTAGTTGTATTGTCTTGCTTGCTATTTATGAACAGCAGTAGTCTGGCTCAAGCCAAACAACCTACCTATTTCTACATCAAGGATGCCAAACATCAGAGAGGCTTAGTTGCTGGCTTCAATTATGACAAGAATGTCTACCACCAAAACTTAAAGTATGGTTTGCATGAACAATGGAAATTTGTGCCAGCTGGAGGCGGGTACTACTACATCATAGATCGCAAACACAACCGGGCACTCTATGGTATCGGAAACAAAAAAGGTAGACCTCAACATTTACCACAGAAAAATACTGATTTAGCAAAATGGAAAATTGAAGCTAGCAAAAAGAGTGGATACATCATTACCAACAAGGTGTACGGTGATCTAGTGGCTGGCAATAACCCTGATAATAAGGTGTATCAATCAGTACATGCTAACCGACCAAATGGTCGATGGGAATTAGACATTGCGAAAAAAGGCACGGATAACTTGCCTTTTATCGAAGAGGTAGTGCTTCCGATGTATTTATGGAAACCGCCGGTGCCAACTCTAGAGGAAGTTGTTGTAACAAAGTCTCAATTTAGAGATCAAATCTTTAATATCACCCAAGATGAAAGTTTTGCCTCAAAAGTTTCTGTGATGGTTTTCGAACGACTTTCGCAGGGATTTGGAGCGGCAGAAACCCTCCTAAGTGTAGGAATGGATGCTGGAGTTAAAATAGCTACGAACGTTGGCGATGCCTTAACTGAAACGGTCACTGATGCACTAGGGCCCATCGGAGCGTTGATCGACGCTGTCATCGCTTTAGGGGTAGGTGCTGATCAGATTGTGAAGAAGGTGCGGGCAGAGAACGGAACTAACTTTGCCTTGTATAATGTCGCTCCTGATCTTCGAGTGCAAGTGAAGAAGGTGCAAGGGTTCCAAGCCAATTTTTCTGGTGAAAATGGAATGGAGAGTATGGATCGAGCATTATCTGCTCACGCGATTGCCGATGCAACTACGATTGGTGGGATGGCTTTCCAAATGTCCCCCTATAGAACTGGCGGTTTTGTAAAAGGAATCATCACCCTTGAATTCCAATACAAAGGCAAAACTTGGGATGTAGATTTCCATGTACGAAATAGTATTGGAGCTGGAGTACTGAGTACCTATAGCCTTAAGAGTTCTACCTTTAAAGATATCACAGTACAATCAAGAGACCGGGAAACAGTTTCTGTCAGAACTGTCAATATGCATGGCTTGAAAGTCGCGCTCTCTTTGAAGCACGATGACCATAAGACCCAGAAAGGAAAAAAGGACCAAAGAAAAGACCTGGTGGAGATCCTAATCGTAGGCGAAGATGCTATCAAGAACATTTCTAACAACACGAACACTACCCCTCCCGTGCCTCAAACCAAATCGGTGGTCGTATCCCTGAAGAATTCTGCTGGATACCGAGCTAAATACACCGTGAAGTATACGGATGGTAGTGGTAAAACCCAGAAGAAGGAAGTCACTTCCAAAGGTGCGCCTTGGAACAAGGACTATACCCTCAAGATTAAGAAAGGTTCTACCTATTCCATCACTGCGGAGACAGTTACAGGTAAGAGAATACAGGTTAAAGGGGGGCTTAGCAGAAGCGTGGAAGCCAGGACCAGTGGTACGCTGCGAAAACCAAGCATGTCTACAAAAAATATCTAATCCTCATGGTAGAATAATGGTGAGGTGAATTTGCCGCCTCACCACCCTTTCCTGCATAATCCTTAGATAAACTTGCTCTGGCTTCGAAGATTGCTGGAGAACCAAAACCAATCGCCATGTTCCGTTTCCCCATTACCTGGATCATACTACTTATTCTATCCCTGTTTGGTCGAACTCAAGCTCAGCACCAGCACTACTATAAATCTATTCACAGTGATCAAGTTGTCTTTGGTGCAAAGAATGGTGAGACTGCTGATTTCTTGAATCAGTCCAGTGATTTCTTTCCTTACCATGCCGATGATGAACAAGGCTCAACTAAGGTATATCCGATTACCTATTTGGTTGATGCTGATGAGTTCTTCACTGTTACCATCGGCTCCGTTTATCACCTCAATTCAGACTGGGCAAAGCGCTATTTGGCTGAACTCCTTGGTGGATCGACTTGGAGAAAATCCATCAACAGCAAGCTATCGGGAATAAAGCGAGGTAGAAAACAGCTCTCGCAAGAGCTCGAAAAAAACCTGACGGATAAGCCTGTCATCTGATAGGTCTTCATAAAAGTTATTTTGGAGAGAGACTTATTTTTTGCAACCTCAGCCTTGTGCTGGGGTTATTTTTTATAGCTCAAACCGTAAAGTGCGTACGGTTGTCTTTTCCTCTCCACTGGTCCAGGCGAGTAGATAGCCATCCTGATACTTTTCTAGGATGGGAAAACCACTTTGTCTGGCGGTGCTCGTGGTCACAAGCGTTTTACTTTCTCCTTGTTTGCCATTAGCATTTACGGTGGCGACCCGGATCTCTCCTTCGCCGTTTACCTCCTCTAGCCAAGATACCAAGGCCTCTCCATCCTCCGTCAACACTATATCGACGCGACCTAGGGGTTGGCCATCATCCACCACGAAGCCTTCTGTGAACGATGCTCCAGCATCGGTAGAAAGGGCTACTTTGACCCGACTTTCTTGATTGGCTCCGGTGAACCAAGCTACGGCAAGCAGATCTCCTTTTGCAGCAACGGCAGGGCCATTCACTGGGCAACCAGCGATCGTCCAATTGTCCGAAGCTACCGGCTGAGGTTCCGTCCAGGTACTATCAATCTTTCGAACGATATAGATATCACGGATTTCTTCTGCGGAACGATCTCGATACACCACAATGGGGCCATTCGAAGTCATCGCAGCATCCGTCTGACAACAATCACATATCCTATGGTCCAGTTCAACTTCTTCGAATAATTGCCCCTCAATATCAAATTCTGCGGCTCTGAGCGTCATGGCACCTCCATGCCCATGATCACCCCCCGCTGCTTCGCTTGCTTTTGTATTTCGGCCATCGAGCCAAGTGGCGAACATGCGACCATTGGTTGAAGGAAGCAGCGTCACGAAGCCATGTTCAGCGGGGATTCCGTCTGTATGGGGAATGAATGATGGGGACCACTTATCTCCAGCATCTTTTGAGATGGATACGCGCACATCATAATCATAGGTCCCTCCCGCACTTTTCTGCAGCCAATGTGCAGCCATACTTTCTGCATCTGGGAAAACCGCCAAGGAAGGAAAGTCTGCCCAATTGACAAACCAGTCAGTACCCCTAGCAATTTCCTTGCCCTTGGACCATTTGTGCTCATCTAGCAGCGCATAATTCAGTGCATCTGTTGAATCATTGAGGTACTCCACCCATGAGAGATATAGTTCCCCATTGCTGGAATTGAAAAGATTAGGTTCTCCTCCTTCCTCTACAGGCGTTGGGATTTCTTCGGTTGATAGCGATTCGGGAGATTCACAAGCCAACAGGAGAAGGATAATTGCGATGAAGGGTAATGGATTCTGCATGGTTCGTGAATTTAGTTAAGCGGAAGTTTATCTCTTGATGTTTCGAGCTAAATGCTCAGGGGGGGCTCTGTCTCTTCTAATTGGACAGAGCCCCTCAATGTTCTTAATGTTTGGCGCAATTACCGATTGAACACGCCAGGCTTAATGTTTATGACCATCCTTTGTGTGTTCTGCTTGCGCGACATAGTCCATGTTACAAACGGGACACTTACCTTCCGTTTCGCTACCACTGCCCTCGCAGTGCATAGGGCATACGTAGGCTGCCGTATAGGCTGCCCCTTCCCCGTGGGCACCTGCTTCATGATGGCCTTCTCCATCGTGATCATGGTCATGACCCTCATGATCGTGATCGTGATCCGCGCCATCGTGGTCATGTCCTGCCGCTTCGTGAGTATGTTCGCCGTCACCATGATCATGGCTATGACTGTTCCCCCCGCAGGAAAAAACAAAGAGAGCCAAGCTAAAAAGTATGGCGCCTACACCGATTGATTGCAAAGATTTCATATTCTAAATTTTACTGTTATGGAAAGAAAGTGGGAGAGAGTTTTATTCCTCCTCCGCTAGTTGATAATTTTTGTCTAAGGTCTCCTGTACGAACCCACAACGCAACATCTTATCCCCAAAATAGGGGTTCAAGATACCCTCCTCGGTACTGAGCCATTCGGCTCCTGTATTGTCAAATGCCATAGGGCAATGTTGTATGTAAAGCACCTCGTCTTCAATACCAAAACTCTTGATGGCATTGATCAAGAGATCGGACACCGCATCAAATTGCTTCCTTTGCAGCTCTACATCCTCAGCTTCTCCCATTCGTTTGGTATGAGCGAGCATGCTACTCCATTGCTTTTCCCAATGCAAGCGCGGTTCACCTTCTAAAAGTGATCTATCCATCTGTTGGAGTTGTTGCAAAAAGGGTTTGGTGGCCTCAGCAGTTGCTTCAGCATTTGTCTCTACTAGGGCATCCTTTATCGGTAAGTAGGCTAGGGCCAACTCTCCCAAGGCTGTCTTGAAAGTGGAGGAGGTCGTCGCTGCATAATCTGGGATGGCTGGTGCTTTCGCACCTTTCACCCCCACGAGATGATTCATCATACTCTTTTGATTATTGAGCTGAGCCGCGGCATCGATAGTGAAACTACCATAGGTGACTACTTCTTCTCCCGCTTCTAAGCCCTGCTTTACTTGATAACTGTCTCCTACACGATCGCCTAGTTGCACTTCCCGATAGGCGAAAGAAGGGATGGTGGTATCAGGTACTTTTACATAGACCACCGATCGAGGGCCCGTCCATAGCACTGCTGTTTTGGGAATCAACAATTGAGTGGTACCTGTCGATCGAGCTGCTAGTTGCCCTTGAATGAACATTTCTGGTTTCAGAAAGCGGCGTGAATTAGCGACTTCTCCGCGTACGGTAGCTGTGCGCGTCTGGCCATTGATCATAGGATCGATGAAATTGATCCGAGTGCTAAAGGTTTGACCCGGTAAAGCTGGGGTGCTAAAGCTTACCTGATCTCCCGTTCGGATATGTGCGAGATCCTCTTCATAGGCGTCGAATTCAGCCCACAACTTTTGCAAGCTGACGATGTCAAATAGGATACTTCCCGATTTGACATGATCCCCAACCGCTACATGCCGGTTCTTGACGGTTCCACTCACCTCTGCTTTCAGGACAAAGGTTTCCTGTATCACACCACTAGTTTCAATTTGCTGAATGGTTTCCGTTGGGATTTTCCAGTACTCTAGTTTCTTTCTGGAGGCCACCAGTAGGTCTGGATTTACATCCTTGAGTTTTAGCGCTTCCAGCAATTCGCGCTGCGCAGCTACAAGGTCCGGAGAATAGACGCTGGCTAGTTGCTGACCTTTCTTGACTTGTTCACCCGTGAAGGTGACAAAAAGTTGCTCGATCCGCCCTGGAATATGGGCCACTTGATTAGCAATTAGGCGTTCATCTGCTTGTAACTTCCCAGAAAGCCTCAGTTCTTTAGAGGCGCTCCCAGACTTGCCTAGGATCGTAGTTTCTATTTGTGCCAGCTTGACAGCTTCGGAGGTCATTTCTAAGACCAATGGGTCGTTAGAGGAGCTGACGTCGGCGGGAATCAGGTCCATTTCGCAAATGGGGCAAATGCCCGGCTCGTTCTGACGTATCTGAGGGTGCATAGAACAAGTCCAAGTTTCTCCTTCAGTTGAGTCATGATGGTGATGCTCCTCTGAGTCCAAGGGAGCAGAGCTATTGCTATTGCGACCAAAGAGTAGATAGCCCAGACCTAATCCGACTACCAATGCTGCTATGGTGAGAATGATTTCTTTACTGTTTTTCATGTCTAGAAATTAAGGTAACGATCAATGCTCGCCTTGGCGAGATGACTGTTGACAATGGCTTTCAATATCTGCAGATCATACTGGATAAGGTCCTGCTCTAACTGTAGTAATTCATCAAAGCGACTCCCCGAGTTAGAATAAGTGGCTTGGGTAAAGCGGGAAGCGGTTTGAGTAGTCGCAATTTGCTGTTGATAAAGGGAAAGCCTAAGTGCTGCCTCTTCATGTGCCGTTACAGCTTGATCGATTCCGTTGAGGAAATCCTGGATCACCGCCTCCTTTTGGAAGTTCAATGCTTCTATCTTCAATTTTTCTTCTCGCTCTTTGGCTTCGTACTTTTTGCGGTATAGGGGAACACTCACCTTGGCACTTACTTGTAAGATATCACGACCGTTTTGACTAGGATCAGCGTCCGTACGCTGACTAAGTACGATGTAATCTGCTCCCACGCCAAAGCTTGGTTTTCCTTCTAACTTATTGACTAGCAGAGCCTGTTGAGATACGGCTTGTTTTTGTGTTAGGCCGATGAGTCTAGGGTGTTGTGTTAACAGCGTATTGTGTAAGGAATCTGGGCGAATCTCGAGTGCTGCAAATTCCAGCGTATCAGGTGTATTGATGGGATTGGAGAGCGGACGTTTCAATAAATGGTTGATTGTCGCCAGTGGCTGTTTCTCTTTGTTTTGCAAAATCCTCACTTCCTGTTCCAGGGCTTGTAATTGAAGCTCAACCCGTAATACATCCGCAGCACTTCCAGATCCGCTTTCAATTTGGTTGAGGGCCAATTCGCGCAGACGGTCCAGGAGGTTGCTTTTTCGTTGCAGTATGTTTTGAGTTTGGCGAATCTCATAGAGTTGGAAATAGGCGGATTTGAGCTTAAAGATCAGTTCCAAGCTAAGGTCGCCGATTCTTTCCTTCTCTACGGAGGCTCGTGCCTGTGCGAGTTGGGCTTTACTTTCCAAAGTTCCAAACCATGGGAACATCTGGCTTACACTAAACCTGGCCCGCTGTGCTCCCAATCTAGTCTCTACCGGAGCAACAAAAGCGCCTACACCAAGCTCCGGCTGAGGCAGCTGGCTTAACTGCGGCGCTTTTTCCTCCATTGCCAAATATTGTTGCGTTAGCGCTTTCAGGGAAGGGTTTTCTCCACTCAAAAGTTCACTTAACTCCGCTATGGATTGAGCAGAAGAAGAGGTACTCATGCAGCAAGCAAGGCTGCATATTGAGGCGTAGAAAAAGCCTCTGCCCAGCATCGAATTGGGCCAGCCTAAAACCTGAATGGCGAAGCCCTTAATTATATAGACAAATATTGATCTCATATCAAATCTCTTTTTTCTTGATTATCATACCCTAAGCGTAATCTCCATTCTTGCCACAAAGCATAAAGGACAGGTACGGTAAACATGGTGATGGTCTGAAACAACATGCCTCCAAAGGATGGGATGGCCATGGGAAGCATCACGTCCGATCCCCGACCCGTGGAGGTCAGGATGGGCAATAAGGCCAGGATAGTGGTGGCGGAGGTCATCAAGGCAGGGCGAACCCGTCGTAGCCCCCCCGCGACAACAGCTTCCCGAATCTCCTGCACGGTGCCCGGCTTCCGCTCCTTGAAGCTATCTCTAAGGAAGGTGGCTACTAGTACGCCATCATCGGTTGCAATCCCGAATAAAGCCAAGAAGCCTACCCAGACAGCGACACTCAGATTCACGGTTTGGATCTGGAACAAATCCCGCATATTCGTACCGAAAATGGAAAAATCAAGGAACCAAGCCTGATCATACCAACCGATCAGAATAAAGCCGCCAGCAAAGGCAATGAACACCCCAGAAAAGACCATAAGGGATATAGCCACAGACCGGAATTGCAAATACAGTAGCAGGAAAATAATGCCTAAAGCCACTGGGACCACTAAGCTCAGGCGCTTGCTCGCGCGCACCTGTTGCTCGTAGTTGCCGGCAAAGCGATAACTAATGCCCGCCGGGACTTCCAATAAGCCTTGCTCAATTTGTTCTGTGAGATGGGCTTGGGTCCTTTGCACTACATCTACCTCTGCAAAGCCTGCTTCTCGGTCAAACAATACGTATCCGATTAAAAAACCATCTTCGCTCTTGATGGCTTGCGGCCCTTGCTGGTATTGGATGTCCACCAATTCGTTTAATGGAATTTGTCCGCCAGATTGAGTAGGGATGAAGATGTTCTTAAGTGATTCCGGTTCATCGCGCAATTCCCGAGGATAGCGAATTCGTACATTATAGCGCTCGCGACCCTCCACGGTGGAGGTCATGTTCATACCTCCAATGGCCGTCTGAATGTATCGCTGCACTTCTGCAATGCTAAGGCCATGTCGGCTGATGGCCTGGCGGTCTATATCGAGTAGGAGATAGGGTTTGCCAACGATGCGATCTGCGAATACAGCGGCTGCCTTTACGCCTTCTACTTGCTTCAATTCTCTTTCTAATTCCAAGCCAAAGGCTTCAATAGCAGCAAGATCAGAACCCTGTACTTTAATACCCATGGGCGCTCGCATCCCCGTTTGTAGCATTACGAGTCTCGTTTCTATCGGCTGCAGTTTCGGCGCCGAAGGCACTCCGGGAATCCGACTTACTTTCACGATCTCCTCCCAAATGTCATCTGGGCTTTGTATGTGATCCCTCCACTGGCGGAAGTAGCGGCCGTTTGGGTCAGGTATAAGCGCTCCATTTTCATTTCGCAGATACTTGCCTTCTCTGTCAACCTTGAATCTAAGACGATGCCCGTCTTCATCTGTCTTATATTCAGATTTATACTGAATGACGTTTTCGTACATGGACATCGGAGCAGGATCCAGGGCACTTTCTACTCGCCCCGCTTTTCCCACTACTGTTTCTACCTCGGGAATGGCAGTCACGGCCATGTCCAACAACTGGACGTTCTTGATGTTTTCCTGCATGCCGGAATGTGGCATAGAGGTTGGCATCAACAAGAAGGAACCTTCGTCCAATGCAGGCATGAATTCTTCGCCGGTTTGTTGAAAGACCAAAAAACCTTGGTAGACCATGACTCCCACCAACAGAAGAAAGAGCAGTTTGAACCGCAGCAAAAAACGCAGAATACTTGCATAGAAATAGAGAACGAGGTAGAAGAACCCAATCAGTAACCCAATCAGGAGGGCCACGAATAGAAAGTTGATCCAAGTGCTTTGTGCAACCCCCAAGGGCATCCAAATGACAGATAGGAGATAACTAACGAATCCCGCGTATAACAGATTTTTAATCCATTTAAAGGCCGTCTCAAATCGTGGGTAGGCAAATTGAGTGATGGTACTAAGCAGTCCTAGTACCCCGATGGCGACAATGCATCCACCTAGAAATATTTTAGCAGCGTAGATTAGGAATGCCCCTAGAACCACTATTGCCCCATCTAGTATATACCTGACGAAAACTCTCCTATTCCTCAAAGAATAAAGGCTGTGTGCTAAAGCGGGAATTACGGTGATAGCAATCAGGATGGAGGCGATTAGCGCAAAGGTCTTAGTGAAGGCCAAAGGACGGAACAGTTTGCCTTCAGCGGCTTCCATGGTAAAGACCGGGATAAAGCTGATAACCGTGGTAGCTACGGCAGTAATAACGGCACTGGCCACCTCTAAAGTTGCTTCATATATACTCGTTATCAGCCGTTCCCCCGTCGGAGCACTATCTAATCTAGCCTGTATGCTTTCCGCTAACACGATACCCATGTCCACCATGGTTCCAATGGCTATGGCTATGCCCGAAAGAGCTACGATGTTGGCATCCACCCCGAAGTACTTCATAGCAATAAAGCACATCAACACCGCTACGGGTAATACGCTAGACACCAAAATGGAGGAGCGTAGATTAAGAAGCATCAGGATGACCACGATCACTGTGATCAGCACCTCTAACTGCAAGGCCTCTTGCAAGGTGCCGACGGTTTCCTTGATCAACTGCGTGCGGTCATAGAATGGAACGATATGAAGCTGTGATAGCGTCCCATCCGCCAGTACTTTGCTTGGTAAGCCCGGTTCCAGGTCCTGAATTTTGCTTTTTACGTTCTCAATCACTTCTAGCGGGTTGGCTCCATATCGGGCCACGACTACTCCGCCGACGGCTTCGGCTCCGCTTTTATCTAACACACCTCTACGCGTAGCTGGACCAATATTAACCTTTGCGATATCCTTAATCCTAATCGGAACATTATTGATGGCGCGAATGACGCTTTCTTCGATGTCAGCAATGCTTTCAATATAGCCTAGGCCCCGAACAAAATATTCTACCTGATTAATTTCCATAGTCTGCGCTCCCACGTCTAAATTGCTGTTGCTAACGCTAGCCATGACTTGGTCAAGTGTGATATCGTAGGTACGCATGGCTTCCGGGTCTACGTCAATCTGATATTCCTTTACAAAGCCTCCAATAGAGGCTACTTCCGATACGCCCTCAGCGGAAGCCAAGCCGAAGCGTACGTAGAAATCTTGAATGCTTCGAAGTTCGTGGAGGCTCCAGCCACCAGTGGCCTGACCCTCTTCATCTCTTCCTTCTAGTGTATACCAGAATATTTGCCCTAAGGCAGTGGCGTCGGGCCCTATGGTCGGCTGCACACCTGCTGGAAGTGTATTTGGAGGAAGGGAATTGAGCTTTTCCAAGATTCGGCTCCGACTCCAATAAAAGTCAATGGCGTCATCGAAGATGATATATACACTTGAAAAGCCAAACATGGAATTGCTCCGGATACTTTTCACTCCCGGAATCCCAAGTAAAGCGGTGGTGAGGGGGTAGGAGATTTGGTCTTCCACATCCTGAGGAGATCGCCCCATCCATTGGGTAAATACGATCTGCTGATTCTCTCCGATATCAGGAATCGCATCTACCGCCACCGGCGCCCTTGGCAAACCCTCTAGGCCAAAATCGAAGGGGGCAGTGATTAGGCCCCAAAGACTAAAGGCAATCAGGAGCATCCAGGCTACCAGCTTATTTTCTAGAAAAAATCGAATGTATCTAGCTAGCATCGTCAATTGTTCAGTTCTATGACAGAGATATAAGAGCTGTATGAGTGAACCCCAACAGCAAAAGCCACAATAGTGTACTTAAGAACTATTGTGCTAGAAACTGAATGTATTAGCTAGCAAAGGAAGATCTGCAATTCGCTGGGACGGTCGCAGATCAATAGAGGAGGTTTATAGTTGAGATAATGAAGAGTCTGCTGGTCAAGCTGAGGGACTTCCAACTGCAGGGCAACGAACAAGGTAGCCACCAATGCTGACGAAACCTGAATATCTTCCGACAGGGTAGGAGTGACTTGTTCCTCCTCATTCTTCACGATCTCGGTTTCGTCGTCGCAACAGCCTTTGTCGCTTGGGCTATCTTCTTCGACCATCATGTAGCCATGTATAGGACAAGGCTTCTTTACTTTCTTATTATGACAAGCTTTTGCCTTGACAAATAAGGCCACACTCTTCAGCTCATTTTGGCAGAAGTGCTTATTTACTACAACGCCAGTAGTACTGATGAAGAGTAGTAAAGCAAGGCTAATATGTGCGATTTGTCTAAGCAAGCTACATCTTTAAATTCCACGCAAAGATAAAAATAATAACGCTAGTATAGGTCTAAAGTTGCATGGAAGCTGGTTTCTGGTTTTTTGGGGTTAGGCTCAATAGGCCTACTTTTCGACTCTAAATAAGGAGAAAGCTTGGCTGCTTCCTTCGGAAGTTTGTAATTGCAAAATCAGCTTCTTCTGCCCGTATTTACTGATATCAATCAACCTTTTAAACGGCCCCTCCAAAAGTACACGACCGGATGCATCCAATAATCTAAAAGAATCATAGCTTATCTGGTATGGATTGATGTGAATCTGATCCCGGACTGGATTTGGATAGATTGTTGGACTTAGAAGGTCGACCTCTTGGGGTAGCGTTGAGCTTGGGTTGTATGTAAATGCTAGTTCATCGAGCCAGAGTTCAGCGGCTTCATCTGGGAAAACGCTGGGGTTGAATAAGATCACCAATGAATCAGGTACGGTATCGGAGCGATAGGCAATCGGAATGCTAAAGGGCTTCCATTCCAGGCTTGGGCTCAATTCTAGTTGACTATCGGTATAACCGACCGTATCGATCGCTTGTGTAGTGGGGTTAAATTTTTTCAATAATATCCGGCATCGCCCAAAATGATCAATAGCTGAGAGCGTGTCAACAAGACGATAATAACCAGTCAGCTGTGTAGGCCGATGTGGGAAAGGCTCTCCTCCCTGTTTGAAGTCCAAGTAGCCGTTTTCGCCTGTGATCAGATGGGTACCATTGGTTAGGAAGGTGGGGAAGTAGGCACCGGAGGTATCGAAGGATTGAGCTTGGGTTTTTAATCGAATAGCAGTATCCGAGTAGGGCGAATCCCAATCTAAGTACATCCCCAATAGTTATGCAGAGAGCTTTGCTCCGATAATGGACAAGATTCTCTGTGGGGTTCGATTATATTTTTTAAAAAAGTTCTTTGAAGCATTGATCAATTTTTGCGGCGTGACGAAGAGTTCACAATGAGTGACTTCCCTTCGGTAATGACGCCAAAGCATTTCAACGGGATTTAACCAGGGACTATAGGTCGGTAGATAGAGTAGTTTTAATCGATCTGAGAACTGCAATTCTACCTGTTCCACTTCTCCGTCCTTGTGGGTATAGACGTTATCCCATACTAGAATGATTCGTTTGTCTGGGTACTTTGCTAGTAGAAGGCGTAAAAACTCTGCTATCTGTGCTCGCTTTTTACGCTTTCGAAAAATGACAAAGGTTTCCCCAGTGTGGTAGTTCACCGCACCGATACCATAATGCTTGGCGGGTCTACCTGGTGTTCGAATCATTACTTGTTGGCCTACAGGGCTCCACATGGCCCTCAGAGTAGGCCGCCAACTAACATTGAATTCGTCAGCATAGAAGAATGATTCTGAATCACTTATTTGTTCTCTGGCTTTTTCGATCGCTTTTTTTTAACCTCATAATCCGGATCTGGACTACTGATCTTGTGCTGAGGCCGACTAAAGGTGATCCCTTGCTTTTTCAAATGACGACGAATCGTTTCTCGTGCTAAAGCAACGCCTGTTTGCTCGATCATATAGTCTCTGAGATAGTCCAAAGTCCAAATAGAGAAATCCAGCCCCAAAGCTCTAGGACGACGACGAACTGTGTTGACTAATTTATCCAAATATTCAGGTGTCATTTTCTGAGGTCGACCTGATCGGGCTTCATCTTCTAAACCTTCAATACCCAATGATTGATAACGCCGCAAAATTCGTTGTACACTAATCTCATGCATTCTGACAATGAGTGCAATTTTGCTAGCAGTCATACCCTGTTCCCCATTAAGGAGAACAATCTGGGATCTAGTTCGTAAACGAATGTCTTTGGTACTTTTGTAGAGTTCCTCCAAAGCCTGTATGGCTTCAACGGATAACTCTAATTTGATCGGCTTCATAATATTAAGGTAGTATCTTTTTACTACCCTGCATAATTTTTAAGATTGTACTTAG
>CAJXPD010000040.1 GCA_913057785.1 uncultured Lewinella sp.
AGTCTTCTGAAGAAATACCAAGGGTCTCGCTCTGAGCTTTCAGATAACTAAGCGCAGTAGTAGCAGACTCTTTCATCACATCTCCCAGATTGCCCGTAAGGGTCAATTTACCTTTACCTTTGCTAAGACTGCATTCGATGAAAAGGATATCTCCACCGGTAGGCGTCCAAGCTAAGCCGACAGCAACGCCAGGGGTTTCAATCTTTTGATAAAGATCCGTGGAAAACCTCGTCGGCCCTAGCATTCCCTTCAGGTCATGCCCCTTGATTCTCGTTTGGTATTCCTCTTCCATCGCGACCTTTTTCGCCACGCTCCGCATCACTCCGGCAATCTGTCGATTTAGGGAACGAACACCAGATTCTCGGGTATACTCCTGAATGATCTGCTCAATCACCTTACCATCTAATTTCAGGTGCTTGGCGACCAGACCATGTTCTTTTCGTTGATCAGGGATCAAGTGCCGTTTGGCAATTTCTACCTTTTCCTCTGTACTGTAACCGCTGATATCGATGATTTCCATCCGGTCCAACAAAGCGGGCTGGATGGTATTCAGGGAGTTAGCCGTGGCAATGAAAAGCACCTTGGAAAGATCGTATTCAAGTTCAAGGTAATTATCGTGAAAGGTCGTATTCTGCTCTGGGTCCAAGACTTCCAATAAGGCGGAAGATGGATCTCCGCGAAAATCTTTACCGACTTTATCAATTTCATCTAAAATGAATACCGGATTGGAAGAACCCGCCTTGCGCAAGGATTGCAGTATCCTGCCCGGCATTGCACCAATATAAGTCTTGCGGTGTCCTCTAATCTCAGACTCATCATGCAAGCCTCCTAGAGACATGCGTATGAACTTGCGCCGCAAAGCTCGAGCTACCGATCTTCCTAAAGAAGTCTTACCGACGCCCGGAGGCCCTACTAAACACAAAATAGGGGCTTTCATATCCCCTTTCAGCTTCAAAACGGCCAAGTGTTCCAAAATTCGCTCCTTCACTTTCTCCAGACCAAAATGGTCCTTGTCTAACACTTGCTTAACCTTCTTGAGGTTGAAGTTATCTTTGGTGTACTGTCCCCAGGGTAGCTCTAGCAATAATTCTAGATAGTTGGATTGAACAGAGAACTCTGCAACCTGTGGGTTCATCCGACGCAACTTGCTCAATTCCTTTTGAAAAACTGCACTAACTTCTTTAGTCCACTTCTTCTTCTTAGCTCTCTCAATCAGGTTCTTAATCTCTTGTTCCTGCGGATTCTGACCTAATTCTTCTTGGATGGTCTTCAATTGCTGATTCAAGAAGTAATCTCTTTGTTGCTTCTCAATATCCACTCGTACCTTATTCTCAATCTGATCCTTGAGTTCAAGGAGTTGCAGTTCATCATTAAGCTGCATCAGCAGCAAGTTGGCCTTTTCGGTCAAATCGCTGGTTTCAAGGATCTTTTGCTTGATGTGCACCTTAGCGCTCAGGTTGGAGGCGATAAAGTTGAGCAGGAAGGAGTTGCTAGAGATATTTTTAAGCATCACCATCGCCTCGGAAGGTATATTTGGCGATAACTCGATGATCTGCTTGGCCAGGTCCAAAACAGAGGCGATCAGGGCCTCAAACTCCAGATTGTTTACTGGATCGATATAGTGTAGGGGAGATATCTCTCCCTTCATGAAAGGTTTCTCTTGTAGCATGGCTTCCAAATGGAAGCGATTGCGGCCTTGTAAGATGGCCGTGGTCGTCCCGTCAGGCATTCTCAACAACTTGAGAATACGGGCAACGGTTCCCAGTGCATATAGATCGTCTGTCTCTGGTTCTTCAACCTCGCTGTCTTTCTGAGAAAGAACGGCCACTTTACGATCTGCTCCATAAGCCGTGTTAATAGCTTCGATGGATCTATCGCGACCAACAGTAATAGGGATGATGATTCCTGGGAAAAGGACGGTATTTTTTAAGGCAAGGATAGGGAGTACCTTGGGGAAATCTTCGTCAATACTGGGCTCTTCCTCCTCTTCGATCGATATCAACGGTAGATAATCGCTCTCTTCTTCAAACTTCGGGTTAGAAAACAAATCTTCAAACATATACTAGTAAAATCTTAAATGCTAAACCAAATCAACAAAATGTAACTTCAATCAAATTCGTACAAGTAGGTTACCCGACAATAATGTCATTGTGACAGTAAATGCCTGTCATAAGGGAATCTTCCTATTGGCAACTACCGTGCCATACTATGATTTAGTGCATTTCTTCGAATATACGTAAAATCTCGCACAAAGATGCCCGACAAAAAGACAGCTTTGGTCATTGTATACTTTAGTCAAAACGAGGGTTGTTTTCACTATTTCTGACCTCATCAAAAGAGACCAAAAGTAGGAACAGCAGCTCGCTAGCCCTTGCATCGGGTAAGGCCATTTGCTCCCTAACGCAATTTTCTCATAGAGACACACAATTCAGCAGGCCGTATGAATACTTTTTGTAGTTTTGGGTGTTTAAAAATGGAGCTAGGTTGCACCAAAATAAACTGCAGCTACAGCCTTGACCTAGAAAACGCCTTTTATGGTTAAAACGCTGGAGGCGATAAAGGCGCCCATAAACGCAGAGCTTAAGGAGTTTGAAAAACATTTCAAGGATGCCATGCGCAGCCCTGTTCCCTTACTAGATCGCATTACTTACTATATAGTGCGAAGAAAAGGGAAGCAGGTTCGTCCCATGTTTGTATTCTTATCAGCAAAGCTCTGTGGTGATACCAATCCCGCTACCTTTAATGCAGCCTCTTTCATAGAGTTACTGCACACGGCCTCATTGGTCCATGATGATGTCGTAGATGATTCCAATGAACGTCGTGGTTTCTTTTCTATCAATGCTTTGTGGAAAAACAAGATTGCCGTACTGGTGGGTGATTACTTTTTGGCCAAAGGCATGTTGATTGCGGTAAAGCATAAACAATATCGCTTGTTAGAGATCATTTCGGACGCCATGCAGGCTATGAGTGAGGGGGAATTGCTGCAGATTGAGAAAGCCCGTCGATTAGATATTGATGAAGCGGTGTATTACGATATCATTCGCCAGAAGACGGCCTCTTTAATCGCATCAGCCTGCGCAGTAGGCGCTGCTTCGGTGACGGAGGATGAAGATTTGATTGGTCGGATGCATCAATTTGGAGAGAAGATCGGAATGGCTTTTCAAATTAGGGATGATCTTTTTGACTTTGGAACGGATGATGTAGGAAAGCCTTTGGGGATTGATATCAAGGAAAAGAAGATGACGCTGCCGCTGATCTATGCGCTACAAAATGCCAATAGACGGGATAAACGTAGGATTATATACAATATCAAGAAGTACAACGAAAACCCTGAAAAGGTGAGAGAGGTCATTGATTTTGTGCGAGCTAGCGGTGGCCTTGAATATACCAAAGGGGTTATGTACGATTATAGAGATCAGGCATTCGAATTATTGCATCAATTTCCAGAAACGCCTGCTCGCCAATCTATTGAAGAGTTGGTGTATTTTGTTACCGACCGAAAAAAATAGGAATTTTCTACTATCTATCGATGCCCTGTCCGGGGTATTCCTCCTCCACAGGTTCTACTAGAATTATACGATCATCAATGACATCGATCACACGAACATGAGCTCCTGGGCTCAGCTCTTGGCCAGCCGTGATGGCTTCAATCTGAAAGGGGGCTTCGGGAAGCGAAAGAAATACCTTTCCAAAACCGTTTCGGTGGGGAGGAATGGATTGTAATACTTCACCAGTGGTCTGCAGCAGATCTAGCTTGCTTACCTCCTCAATGGGGGTGAACCATCTCTTGAGCATATAGCGACTAAAGAAAGCCAGCGGCGCAGCAATTAGCACTGCAAACAATAGAGACAGTTTGAGATTAAACTGGGCGAAGTTGAAGACTACGATTAGCCAGCTGCAGAGTGTGCAAAAGACAAGAATCATACGAGCGTCAAACCACTGACGCTTGCGTTCTGAAGCTGCAGTGTCGGAAGACTCGGCGTCATGTTCCAAGCCCATTAGGTGTATGGCGATCAACATCGCCAAGAGCAGCGTCGAGACGATCGCCATGCTCATGAAAGCTTGGGTTGTGCTCCCCATCGCCTTCCACCAATCCATTAATAGTAGTATCTGCATATTAATTGCCTTCCGATCCGATAACTAAAATAGAACTATGAAGTGATTTGGTACAATGGCTTAGACAAAGGGAGGGAGTTTATCGTCAAAAGACCGATTTATTTCGAGTTGTACGGTAAAAGGGCTGGAATTTTCCCGTTTTGGGAATCCGAGGAAAATCTCAAAAAAGGAAGGAATTATCGAAGGTAAACTGTGAACTGCTTATTACCTTTGCCCTGACTTTAGCATCATAAACTATGCAACCCAGAATTGATAAAATGGTTGAAGTAAAGTTATTTGCTGGCCGGGCTTCAGAGTACCTGGCGGAGAAAATTGCCGATTACTACCAGCAACCGCTTGGTAAACTCAAGATCCATCAGTTTAGTGATGGAGAAATGCAGCCGGTTATTCAAGAGTCCGTTAGAGGGGGATATGTATTCTTTATACAATCTACCTTCACGCCTGCTGAAAACCTAATGGAGTTGCTCCTTATGATAGATGCCGCAAAGCGGGCTTCCGCCGGTTATATTACAGCGGTAATCCCATATTTTGGTTATGCCAGGCAAGATCGAAAGGATAAACCTCGCGTACCCATTTCTGCCAAGATGATCGCCAACTTGATGCAGGCGGCAGGAGCAGATCGGATCATGACCATGGATTTTCATGCCGATCAGATCCAAGGGTTCTTCGATATTCCTGTGGATCACCTGAAAAGCGATGCCATTTACATCCCTTATCTACAACAACAAGATCTTTCGAATGTGACTTTTGCTTCTCCGGATGTAGGAGGGGTAAAAAGGGCTCGAACCTATGCTAAGCATTTCGAAAGACCATTGGTAATCTGTGATAAATACCGCAAGCGTGCTAACGAGATCGCTGGTATGACCGTGATCGGTGACGTGGATGGAGCAGATGTAATTTTGGTGGATGACTTGGCGGATACCGCAGGAACACTTTGCCGAGCGGCTGAGATCCTAATCAAGAAAGGAGCGAAGAGTGTCAAGGCGATGTGTACTCACCCAGTACTATCAGGTAAGGCTTATGACAACATCAATAATTCTCAGTTGTCAGAGCTTCTAGTATGTGACACTATTCCTTTGAAACAGGAATCTCCCCGTATCAAAGTATTGTCTACTGCTAAGTTGTTTGCCAGAGCTATCCGAAATACGCACGAACACCGTTCTATTTCCGCACTTTTTGTTGGCGGATAGGATCAGCCAGTACTTATAGCAAGTCGTTATTGAAAAATAAGTCTATTTGTTTAGATAATCACGCAAAATACTTATCTTTGCGTGCCTTTTCAGGGCCTACTGCTAAATTACTGCAGATAGAACTGTCAAGGAATGATATATGAAGGGTTAGCGATCCCTGCTCAGCAGGCGGAAATTGATAGCTCTTCCACTATAGCTAATTGATAAAAAAAACTAAGATGGAAATAGTTGCCGTTAAAGGACAAGTGCGCACAGATGTGGGGAAGAAAGCTACAAAGGCTGTTCGCAAAGAAGGACGAGTACCTTGTGTAATCTACGGAACTCAAGACACTTTGCACTTCTCAATTGATCCTAAAGAGGTAAAGCCATTGGTTTACACTCCTGCCTTTAAGTTGGCTGAGGTTGAAATAGATGGTACTACTCATAAATGCATCATTAAGGATATCCAATTCCACCCAGTTTCTGACGAAATTGTTCACATTGACTTCTTGTCATTGACAGATGGTCATAAGGTGAAAGTGGAAATCCCGGTAGGTTTTGAAGGTATATCTCCTGGTATGAAATTAGGAGGTAAGCTACAGCAAAACCTTCGTCGAGTGAAGGTTAAGACAACGCCTGAAAACCTAGTGGACCAGTTAGTGTTGGATGTATCTCACCTAGAATTGGGACAGTCTGTACGAGTTAGAGACGTGCATTGCGCTCAGCTACTTCTGCTGCAGAAAAAGTGGAAGGAGAGGAGGAAGCTGATGATGAGTAATTAGCACGGACTAAGTAATAATTGATAGATCTTATCTCTTTTTAGGTACGGTCTAGTGAAAATATAAGATAAAGAGGGGTAAGCCTTAGGCCTTATCCCTCTTTCCTTTTTTATACTTACCCTATAGTCTATGAAGGTCAGTCTCATACAAACTGCGTTAAGCTGGGAAGATCCAGCTGCAAACTTGGACCAAATTGGGGCGCAATTAGCGCAACTTTCCGCTAGCACTGATTTGGTCGTTTTGCCGGAGATGTTCACAACAGGCTTTACCATGAATCCTGCTTCAGTAGCAGAACAGACTAATGGACTTACCCTGGACTGGCTGCGTAGACAAGCCGCTCAACTAGATGCGGCTATTACAGGTAGTTTCGTGGTTGAAGAAAATGGAAACTTTTACAATCGATTGGCATGGGTATTTCCAGATGGTAAATTCAAAACCTATGATAAACGCCATCTCTTTACTTTAGCCGGTGAAGATCAGTTTTACACTGCAGGAACAGAACGACTTATAGTAGAATGGAAGGGTTGGAAGATATGCCCCTTGATCTGCTATGATCTGCGATTCCCAGTATGGAGTAGGAATGATGTGGAGTATGATCTGTTGATCTATGTGGCCAATTGGCCAGAACGCAGAAGACATCATTGGCGAAGCCTGCTGATGGGTAGAGCAATAGAAAACCAAGTATACACCATTGGCTTGAATCGAGTAGGCGTGGACGGCAAAGATATTCGCTACACGGGGGATTCCTGTGTGATCGATTATAACGGGGAGATTCGAGCCAGCCTGGCCATTGATACCTCAACCGTTACGATCGAACTGGATAAAGCCAGTCAAGCAGCTTTTCGAGAGCGATATGCGTTCCTGGCAGATCAGGATCAATTTACGATAGAATAATCTAGCCGTTGCTTGGACCCTCTATCCCAACAACTGCTCTATTCTTTGGTCGATTAAGTCGAACTTAAATCCTTCTTTCACGCCTTGCCATTTGCCTTGAATAGCATCATTGCAAAGATTTCCTAGACTACCTGCATGAGTATGTGCTACTGATCGATCGGGGTCAAAACTGCCATCGGAAATCTGCTGCCCCACAATTTTATAGGCATCTCTGAACGGAGTACCTTCCAACACTAGTCGATTGACTTCTTCCACGCTGTATAAGTATTTGTACTTATCCTCAGCCAAGATATTGTCCTTGATCTGGATGTGTTCTAGTGCGAAAGCCGCCATCTGTAAACAATCCTTCAACTGGTGAATAGCCGGAAAGAGGACCTCCTTTAGCAATTGAAACTCTCTGTGGTAGCCGGAGGGTAGGTTGGTGGTCAACATACTGACCTGCGTTGGTAGTGCAATCAACTGATTACATCGCCCTCTAATGATCTCAAAAACATCCGGGTTCTTCTTATGCGGCATGATGCTAGAGCCTGTGGTCAATTCATCTGGAAAGGCAATAAAGCCAAAATTCTGATTGATGAAAAGGCAGACATCCATGGCCATTTTCCCTAAGGTGTGGGCAGTAGCCGACAGGGAGAAAGCCATGAAGAGCTCACTTTTCCCTCTACCCATCTGCGCATGTACCACATTGTAATTCAGATCGGCAAAACCCAATAGATCCGTAGTCATTTTCCGATCCAATGGAAAGGAAGAGCCATACCCTGCTGCCGATCCCAAGGGGTTTTGATTGATGATCTTAAACGTACTCAACCATTGTTGTAAATCATCCACCAAACTCTCCGCATAGGCTCCAAACCATAGGCCAAAGGAGGATACCATAGCAACCTGTAGGTGGGTATAGCCGGGTAACAACTGGTCTTTATGCTGCTCAGATAAGGAAATCAGTGTTTCGAATAGCTTTTCGATATCCTGAATGACGGCCCTTACTTGAGCACGTAGATATAACTTGAGATCTACCAAAACTTGATCATTCCGGGAGCGTCCGCTATGGATTTTCTTCCCAATCTCTCCCAGGTTTTGAATCAACCAATGCTCTACCTGAGAATGTACATCCTCTATCCCCTCTTCTATCGTAAAGCGTCCCGCCTCTACTTCCTGATACAAGGTCTGTAAGCCCTTTACTAATTCTTCTAGTTCTGGCTTCTCCAGAAGCCCTACTTCACACAACATTTTGATATGAGCCAGAGAACCTTGGATGTCGTACGGAGCTAATTCCAGGTCTAATTCTCTGTCTCGCCCTACGGTGAAGCGTTCTATTTCTTGGTCTACTTGATAATTCTTCTGCCAAAGTTTCATAAAGGAAAATTAGTGGTTAGGTTCTATAAATCGCCGGGCTGGATCATGGAAATCAGCTGGATGTATTTCTGGATTCCTTCTTTGATCTCACTATGTCGAATAAATTCATCGGCGGTGTGAGAGCGGGCGGAATCTCCAGGGCCTAGCTTCAGCGTGGTGAAGGGCATCAGGGCTTGATCGCTCAAGGTAGGCGAACCAAAGTGCGGCCAGCCTAATGATTTTCCGTATTGGATGACGGGATGATCCAAGGGAATTCCCGAAGAATTCAAGCGGAAAGATCGAGCCTTCAAAATAGATCGAGTGCTAGCTTGGAGTTCTTCGAAAACGGCTTCGTTGGAATAAGCTTCATTCGTTCGTACATCAATTACAAAGGAGCAACGATCTGGCACCACGTTATGCTGAGAGCCCGCCTCAATCTGCGTAACGGTGGCTTTTACCGCTCCTAGTAAAGGGCTCACTTTTGGAAACTGATGTTCCCGAATCCAAGCAATATCTTCTAGCGCTTTGTATAGTGCATTCACACCCTCATTTCGGGCCGCATGCCCCGACTTTCCTTCAGCTGTTCCATCAATGACCATCAAGCCCTTTTCGGCAATAGCCATTTCCATTTTGGTAGGTTCTCCTACGATGCCCAAACTAATGTTCCCAAGTCGGGGTAGGAGAGCTGCAATGCCATTCTTACCGGAAATTTCCTCTTCGGCAGTCGCCGCTAGGATCAAATTAAAGGGAAGGTTTGGTTGCTCGTAGAAATGAACAAAGGTAGCGATAAGGGATACCAAGGGGCCACCGGCATCATTGCTACCCAGACCATAAAGGGTTTCGCCTTCCGTGGTGGGCTGAAAAGGGGGACGTTGCCAACCAGCCGCCGCTTTCACGGTATCATGATGGGAGTTCAGTAAAAGAATCGGCTTACCTTCTTCCCAATGCTTATTCCTGGCCCAAACATTATTGAGTTGTCGCTCAGCGGGTATCCCCAGCTGTTCAAAAAAGGAAAACAGAAGTTCGGCGGTATCCCCTTCTTCTCGAGAGAGAGAAGGGGTGGCTATAAGTTGTTCTAGGAGTTGAATGGCCTTGTTAGCCAATTGTTCTATATCCATCATTAGGTTTACGCTTGTCGGAGGATCTTGGTCGCTGTTTGACTTTGGAGTGCCTCGATATGCCCGATACTGATTTGATAAACCCCAGCTTCAATGGCCGCAAAAGCATTGTCCAACTTCGGGATCATTCCTGCTGAGATTATACCATCCACTTTATACTGCTGGTAACTTTCTGAGGTGAGTTCCGGGATCACTGAGCTGTCATCGTCGGGATCAGTCAGTACACCTCCTTTTTCAAAACAGAACTGCAACTCTACTTCATACCCTTTAGCCATGGCTCTAGCCACGGAAGAGGCAATGGTATCGGCATTGGTATTAAGCAGTTGACCTTTTTGGTCATGAGTGATGGCGCAGAAGCATGGGCAAAAGCCAAGTTCCAGCAATTGCTGCAGGCCTTTGGCATTAATTTCATCTATGTCACCCGCAAAACCATAATCGGTAGTCGTCACGATGCGTTTATGGGCCCGGATCATATTTCCATCCGCTCCACTCAAGCCCAGTGCATTACAACCTAGACTTTGCAACTCACTTACCACTGTTTTATTCACCAAACCAGCATAGACCATGGTCACGACTTCCAGGGTGGCGGCATCTGTTATTCGACGACCATTGAGCATTTTGGGCTCAATATCCAAAGCTTTGATGATCACGTTGGCCTGCTTTCCCCCACCATGAACCAAAATCTTCGGACCTTCAATGGATACGAAGTATTGGAGTGCTAGGGTCAATTTTTCGGGTATTTCTAGCACTTTACCCCCAATCTTGACTACCGTTAGTTTCGGTCTATACATCTCTTGATTTCTTATAAGGTACTCAATATTTCATGGAGCACGGCTTGAGCCGCGTAGGTTCTATTGTTAGCTTGATGAATAACCAGGGAAGCATCACTATCTAGTACACCATCAGCTACTACTACATTCCGCCGAACTGGTAAGCAATGCATAAACTTCCCATTATCCGTCAGCGCCATCTTTTCTGGCGTTATCATCCAGCTCGGGTCTTGCGACAAGATCTTGCCATATTGATTGAAGGAGGACCAATTTTTAGTATAAATGAAGTCTGCCCCTTCAAAGGCTTCCTCTTGCTTATAGGTGACCGGAATACCGTGGGAAAACTGCGGTGCCAAGTCGTAGCCTTCAGGATGTGTGATCACCAATTCCGCATCCGTTCGGTTCACCCACTCCAAAAATGAATTACTTACAGCTTGGGGGAGTGCGCGTGGGTGTGGTGCCCAGCTCAAAACGACTTTAGGGCGTGCTTTGGTCTTGTGTTCTTCGATGGTTATCAGATCTGCTAGCGACTGTAACGGGTGTCGGATAGCTGATTCTAGACTAATGAGCGGCACAGAGGCATACCGCATAAATTGATGCAGGATGAAATCGGAATAGTCGCGTTCGCGATCAGTGAGCGAAGGGAAGGTTCGGATACCGATGATATCGGCATACTGACTGATTACAGCAGCAGCTTCACGAATATGCTCAGCCTTATCCATATTCATAATCTTCCCGTCTTCAAATTCCAATTGCCAGCCTTGCCCCGCATTCATATTGATAACGGACATACCCAGGTTAATTCCGGCTTTTTCGGTGCTGAGGCGAGTTCTCAAGGAGGGATTAAAAAATAGCAGGACCAAGGTTTTTCCTTTGCCTAAAGCTTCAGCTTGTAAGGGATCCGCTTTCAAGTTCATCCCTTTCTGTATCAAGCTACCCAGTTGGTTAACGTCCGCTACAGATTCAAAGTTCTTCATGTTTACGCTTAGATTTTTGCGGTTTGGTGGTATTGTTGGAGTCCTGTTTTTAGGCCGCTAAGGAATTGTTCAGCCTCCTGCTCTGTAATATTGAGCGGTGGTAGGAGACGGAGGGTATGCGGATCAGCTGAGGAACCGGTAAACACATGTTGCTCGAATAGCAGTTGCTTTCGCAGAGGTTTGATCGGGAAGTCCATACTCATTCCGATCATTAAACCGTGGCCTCTTACCTCTTTCACTGCTGAGAAGTCCCGCAGTTCCACCATTAACTGCTCACCCAATTGCTTCGCGTGAGGGATCAGTTGTTCAGACTCCAATACTTCTAGGACCGCCAAACCCGCAGCGCAGGCTAGGTGATTGCCACCAAAAGTGGTCCCCAGTAAGCCATACTTGGCTTCAAAACGAGGATGAATCAGGACGCCTCCAATAGGAAAACCGTTACCCATCCCTTTGGCTACCGTGATGAGATCAGGCACTACATTGGTATACTGATAGGCAAAGAAAGAACCACTTCTTCCGTATCCTGATTGGATCTCATCGAGGATCAAAACCGTGTCTTGTGATCGGCATAAGTTGGCCACTTCTTCCAGAAAAGCAGGTTCAGGTACGTGGATGCCTCCAATGCCTTGAATACCTTCTATGATCACCGCAGCTACATCTCCCTTAGCCAGGCTGGTACGCACAGATTCCAGGTCATTCCACTCATGGAATTCAGCTTCGTAGTTCCGATTGATCGGAGCTACGATCTTAGGGTTGTCTGTGATATTGACCGCTGCCGAAGTTCGGCCGTGAAAAGCGCCTTTAAAGGTGATTACTTTCGTTCGACCATTATGGAAAGAAGCCAATTTTAGGGCATTCTCATTCGCCTCTGCTCCAGAATTGCACAGGAATAACTGGTATTCCTCACAGCCAGATAGAGCACCCAGCTTTTGAGCCAAGGCTTGTTGCAAGGGGTTTTGAACGGAATTCGAATAAAAGACCAACTTAGCTGCCTGTTCTTGCAGACGTTTGACGAAATGTGGATGACTGTGGCCAATGGATATAACAGCATGCCCACCATAGAAATCCAGGTAAGCTTGCCCATTTTTATCGTATACATAGCTCCCTTTTCCAGATACGGGTTCCAATCCGAATAAGGGATATACATCAAAAAGTTGCATGATTGAATAGATTAGTACACCACCGACTTGAGATGGAGCCCCGTAGTTTCAGCAAGTCCGAATGCCAGATTCATGTTCTGCACGGCTTGCCCGGAGGCACCTTTCAGTAGATTGTCAATGATGGAAATGATAAGCAGTTTGTCGCCGTGTTTTTCCAGATGCAAAATGCATTTATTGGTATTGACGACCTGCTTTAGATTAGGGTTCTGTTGGGTGACGTGCGTGAAGGGGTCATCCGCATAGTAGCTTTCGTATAAAGCATAGGCCTCTTCCTCAGATAAAGGACAATCTACATAAGCGCTAGCATAGATGCCTCTGGCAAAATCACCTCTTACAGGCAAAAAGTTAATAGCGTGATCAAAGGAAGGTTGTAGAAAGGTGAGGCTTTGATTGATTTCGGCCAAATGCTGATGGTTGAAGGCCTTGTAAATGGACAAGTTGTTATTACGCCAGCTGAAGTGGGTGGTACTTTTTGGAGATTGTCCGGCTCCAGTAGATCCCGTTATTGCATGCACATGAACTTCGCTCTGTAGCAGTTGCTCTTTAGCCAGCGGTAGCAGCGCCAGTTGAATGGCGGTCGCAAAGCATCCACAGTTAGCCACCCGCTTGTGTGTTTGGATGGTTGCCTTGTGGAGCTCCGGTAAGCCATAAACGAAGTCATCCGCTAAGCGATAATCATTACTTAGATCAATTACAGCTATATCAGCAGGGACATCATGTTCTTCCATAAAGGTCTTAGAACGACCGTGTCCCATACAAAGAAATAGTACATCGACATTAAAACTGACCTCATCGGTGAAATGCAGATGGCATTCCCCGACGAGGTCGTCATGTACATCACTCACTAGTCTACCTGTTTGGCTTTGACTTACTACAAAGCCGATTTCAACCTCTGGGTGATATAAAAGCACCCGAATCAACTCGCCCGCGGTATATCCTCCTCCTCCAATAATTCCTACCTTGATCATATCCGCTTATCTTTTTTAAATTTAAATAATTCTATGCTTGAAGTCAATGCAATGCCTGTTGAGCTAGACCGTCTTCAAGCATTTGCACTCGCTCCCATGGAAGGTCTCTGTTGAGTCCCGTCAAGTGAGGCGTTAAGCGTCTTTGTTCGCTTTTTCATTAACCAAATGATGAATCTTCACTTGATTGGCCAGGATTTTAGTGAAGCCTTTGACATCTTCTCCTGTCCAGGCCTTATTCATTTCACCGTAGTGCCCAAAGTCGCTGTTCATTAAATCAAAATCTGATTCTATGCCTTCCAACTCGAAACGATAGGGGAGTAATTTTATAATTGCTTTTCCTGTTACGGTTGCTTGCGTGTCTTCGAGGAAAGATTCAATATTTCTCATGACCGGATCTAGATATTGCCCTTCGTGAAGGAGCATACCATACCAGTTTGCCAACTGTTCTTTCCAATATTGCTGCCATTTGGTCAAGGTATGCTTTTCGATCAAATGATGAGCTTTCAAAATGATCAAAGGGGCAGCCGCCTCGAAACCTACTCTTCCTTTGATACCGATAATCGTATCGCCAACGTGAATGTCGCGTCCGATGGCGTAGGGCTTGGCGATCTCATTGAGATAGGCGATGGCTTTCCAGGGCTCCTCAAAGCGCTTTTCGTTCACGCTCTTTAACTCGCCTTTTTCGAAATGCAGTTCTACTTGACTGGGAGTAGTTTCTACCAACTGAGAAGGATAAGCCTCTTCCGGTAGCGACTGGTGAGAAGTCAGAGTCTCTGCCCCGCCAACGCTGGTTCCCCATAGACCTTGATTGATAGAGTATTTGGCCTTTTCCCAACTCCAATTTACCCCGTGCTTTTCCAGGTATTCAATTTCTGCTTGTCTGGATAATTGTAGATCTCTAATGGGGGTGATCACCTCTAGCCCTGGCCCGAGGATGCCAAAGACGAGGTCGAATCGAACCTGATCATTCCCCGCGCCGGTACTACCATGGGCGATGCTATCGGCATCCAACAGCTTGGCGTACTCCACCACTTGCAAGGCTTGAAACATTCTTTCAGCACTTACAGAAAGTGGGTAAGTGTTGTTTCGAAGTACATTTCCGTAGATTAGGTAACGCACGCATTGCTGATAAAAGGCAGGAACAGCATCAATGACTTTAACCGTCTTTGCGCCCAAGGCATAAGCTCTGGTTTCGATTTCCTTTAGTTCCTCCTGACTAAATCCGCCGGTATCGACGGTTAGTGCATGAACTTCTAAACCCAAATCTTGACTTAAGTATTTGACGCAAAACGAAGTATCCAATCCTCCGCTATAAGCCAGCACAACTTTCTTATTGGCCATTATTCTATTTTTAAAGGGAGCTAAGCTAGCTACCCTGAATATTTATTAATAAATGAACTACATACTGTCCGGTCCAGGCTTGGGCTATCCTTATTGCCTGGAGAATTGTCGAACAGTCTTATTGTGGTGTTTTGACCACGATCTGATCGCTGAGATCAAGGGCCATTGATTCCTCCTTTGATGGAGCAAGCATAGCCGTACAAAGGCAGATTTTCCTTTGATTCCTATTGAGGATGTCGAAATTTGGGCAGCTCTTGCAGCCGTTCCAGAAAGCATCGTCTTGCGTCAACTCTGAGAAGGTGACCGGCTTGTAGCCCAAATCTGAGTTGATCCGCATTACTGCTAAACTAGTGGTGATACCGAAGACTTTAGCAGAAGGGTATTTATCTCTAGATAAAGCAAAAACTTGTTGTTTGATGCGGCGGGCCAAGCCTCTACGGCGATAAGCTGGAGCTATGATTAGACCTGAATTAGCAACGTATTGACCGTGACTCCAAGTTTCGATATAGCAAAATCCTGCTATCTGGTCTCCATCCATAGCTACGACGGCATCTCCCTTGAGAATCTTAGCCTTTACATAGTCGGGTTTCCGTTCAGCGATTCCTGTTCCCCTTTCTTTAGCTGATTCTGCATACAGCGAACAAATGTACTCTGCATAGCTAGCATGAGCCGGAGAAGCTATCTGAATGATAAGATTATCTTGCGATTGCATGGTTTTTCTGTATTAACCATTCTTGAGCCAACAGGGACTGGGTCCAAACCGAAGATCCGTATTAACTCAAATGCTTTGAAAAAGTAGAATCTAATTTGGTGGAAATTTGGTAGGGCATGATGCCTACCCACGAGGGTAATATGAAAGATATACGCCCCTAGGGGCGACGACGTGCATGTCTACGACGGCAAGTAAAAGGAAAAGATATGATATTTAGTTCTGTCATTGCCATTGTGCAAGCAAAAGTAGGTGCAATTATGGTGATTTGCAACTGGTCAGCTCTTTTTTTTGAAATATTTAATAGACCTATCCAATAATTAGTAATTCCTTAAGTAGGGAGGGCAGAAGAGGTGAGAAATACAGAAATTTCAAGGCGAATTTTCGCCTTGAAATGGTATGTCGCCACAATCAGCGGAAACGGAGGTGTGGGCGGATTCCCCACACGGGCCATTTCCGCTGTCTATGTATGAAAATTGTAGATTAATCTAGATCTACGGCTCGGTAGGCATCGATCACGGCTTGTTCTCCCTCCTTGTCCGGACGTGAATTGCCGTGCTCCATTCCTAGTACGTCTGTAAAGCCCTTCTCGTGGATCACTTTAAATACATTTTTATAGTGAATTTCTCCAGTGGTAGGCTCTTTTCGGCCAGGATTATCACCAATTTGGAAGTAGGCGATTTCATCCCAAGATTTCTTAATATTAGGGATGATATTTCCCTCTTGTATTTGCTGATGGTAGATATCAAAAAGAATCTTACAACTTGGACTACCTACGGCTTTACATACAAGGTAGGCTTGTGCCGCTTTAGTGAGGAATAGCCCAGGGTGATTACGAAAGTTTAAAGGCTCGAGCACCATAGTGAGATTGTGCGGCTCCAAGATTTCACTTGCCCGCTTAAGGGTTTCAACAACATTAGCCGTTTGGTACCCCATATCTTGGCGAAGATCTAGATGGCCGGGAACTACTGTCATCCACTTTGCATTGACGCGCTTGGCCACATCTACGGCCTTTTTGATGTAATCCAGGAATTCGGCTCTAGAGTCCTCTTTACCTGTCGTTAAAGTCGGTTCTTTCCAATAGATTTTGTGTGCGACGAAGACCCCCATAGTAAGGCCCAAATCCGCCATGGTTTTACCCATTTTCTCTTGCAAGGAAACCTCTCGTTCTCGCATGCCATTATCTTCAAAGGCCGAGAACCCTTGATCCGCCATGAACTTCAGTTGGTCAATCGGATCTTTACCAGCATGATGCTTGAACATCCCCAAGTGAGGGGCAAATTTCATCTTAAAAGGTTCAGCTTTAGTCGAACTGGGAGTGGCTTGGCTACTGGTGGTCGCCCCAACGAAGGCTGCTGAGGTAGCGACACTGGATTGTATAAAAGTTCTTCGCTTCATTTTGTGATGGATATGAATTTCGTGTTGAATTGCTTTTCGAAAAGGTACAAGAAAGGTTAGGAGTGGAGCGCACCTAGAGGTAGCTCGTTCCTAACCTTTCAAAAGTGGGTATATAGCAGAAACCCAAATGTTTACATTACTTCTGTAATACCTGGTACGATAGAAGGGTAGTGTCCATCCTTGCTAGGCATCACTTGTGGGTTGGCATCCCAAGCGTACTTGCTTGGTGATAGATCAAGGTTGGATGCTATGGCTTCATCCCACTTGACCAACTGTCCAGAATAGGTAGCCATTCGTCCAAGAATGGAGGTCATGGTACTTTTGGCTGCATTCTCGGCATCTGCGAATTTGTAATCTCCTTTAGCGATAGCCGCAAAGAGTACATCATGCTCTACCTGATAAGGGTTAGGATCACCTTTACCCTTTTTATCCATGATAGCATGGCCACTCTTAGTTAATATTACGCCAGGTTTAGGTGCAGAACCATTAGTACCTTGGAAAGCCTCCGTTACTTTGTTTTCACAACCTTTCCAGTGTCGGCATTGACTCATCATTTTACTACCGTCGGCATATTCAAACTCTACAAAGTGATGATCGAAAATCTCTCCATGGTCTTTGCCTGTTCTCATGCGTCGTCCACCCATACCTCTAGCAGAAACGGGGTAGGCTTTCTTCACCCAGTTGCCCACATCAAGATTATGGATATGTTGTTCTGTAATGTGGTCCCCACATAACCAATTGAAATAATACCAGTTAAGCATTTGGTACTGCATCTCGGTCATGCCTTCTTTTCTTTCTCTCACCCAAACACCACCACTATTCCAATACACGTGGGAGGTCGTGATATCTCCAATAACACCTTCGTGTAGCATATCTACCCAGTTGGTGTAGATTTTCTGATAGTGTCTTTGCAACCCTACTACTACATTCAGTTTCTTCTCCTTGGCCAATTTGGCAGTTTCCAACACCTTGCGCACACCAGGGGCATCAACGGCAACTGGTTTCTCCATGAAGACGTGCTTGTTGGCTTTAATTGCGGCATCGAAATGGATAGGACGGAATCCTGGAGGCGTAGCGATAAGTACGACATCGGATAATGCGATTACTTTTTTGTAACCATCAAAGCCGTCGAATTGATTTTCTTTAGGAACATCAAACCTGCTGCTATCGATATCGTTATTCGCCAACGCATTCTGAATACGTTGCACACTCGCATCAAGGCGATCGCGGAAGGCGTCTGCCATGGCTACCAGACGAACGTTTTGCTCAGTTGAAAGGGCTTGTACTGCTGCTCCGGAGCCTCTTCCTCCGCAACCGATCAACCCCACTTTTATCACATCCTCTCCATCAATATGTGCTTTGGCTGAAAGCATAGACGGGCTTAGAATTAGCGCGCCAGTTGCCAAGCCGGATGATTTGACAAAGGTACGGCGACCCATTTTGTTCTGGTCTTTCTTTTTCATGATAAGGTTAATTGTATACTTGAATAAAGTTTTATCCTTGTTGGACTACTTGGTAGTAGTGGTCGAGGGCTACGAATGATCTCTGCTTTTAACGAATTCTGTTCGCCAGAATCCATAGAAACTTATGTTACAGAGCATTCAACTTGTAATATCAAAAAAAACGAAGGGAAAATTGAGAAAATGGCTGGGTTTTAACGAATTGAGCTAGATAATTGCATAGAGTGGTTATAGGGTCTAATTTCCGACAATTAGTCGGATAGATGTGTGGTAGTTTCGTTTTGCGGAATTACCGGACTACTTTTAAGAAACAAAAAACATTATTAAACCATGGCTATTGCCCACCACTTCATGGTAGACTTCTCTGTTCCTGAAGAGCCCCCTGCCTCTTTTTTGGAACTGGTACCCTATCAGGAGGCTGTGGTTACTGATTACCTATCAAAAGGCAAGTTGGTGAATTATGCGATCTCTCTGGAAAAATCCAAGATCTGGGCGGTCTTTGCCGCAAATTCAGAGATCGAAGTGCTAGAGATGTTGATAGATTTTCCGCTGACAAAGTTTATGAAAGTGGAAATCAGTTTGCTGCAGCAATATAACCAAAACGCCTACGCGCCTGGCTTTTCTTTAAACTAGTTTGTTCCATTTTAGAGGGCATGGTGTTTTCCTTAAGTATCGTGCCGAGACATATTCCTTTCTGAAGAAGTATCCTTTCCGTAATTATTTCGTTCAATTAAAGGCAAAAAAAAACCGATAAAGCGGATGCCAATCGGTTGGGAGTAGAGAAAGCTTACGAATTAGAGGGTTTTGCCTTCTAATTTTGGAAATGTTTGGGGTATAGTTTTATCTCATGATGTTTAAAACTCCCGAAGGAGCGAAAGTGGTGTTCCTAGTGTGAAAGAATAATAAAACGGAGCACCTTGCGTATTCGGCTTGATTGGTGCTCCGTTGCTTGGTTTGGGGTTGTTTTTAGTAGTTCTCAAATGATCTTGGGGATCGTTTCCCGGTCCTTCAACCTGGGATTTGGTTTGAGTTATACAGGGATGAATTAGGGATTATACAAGAGTACGATTTGGGGATTGTTTGGGTTAAGTTTTGGTTTCTGGGGCTGAGGTCTTAATTCGTTTTTGCTAGTTTTCATAATAAGGAGACGATTCGGCACAGAATTCCACAAAAAAAGAACTACTTTTTTTCTTCCTTCGAGTATTTTTTACTTTAATTTGCTGATTATTAACTAGTTGTTGGTTTAATTTTTTTTGTTGCCTTAGCGTAATCTCCGGAATGAACCTAAATATTTGCCCCCAGTTATGTGCTTGGGTCTAGCAATTATCTATCCAGATGGAGGGAATAGCCCAATGTTGAGGGCATTAGCTTATTTCTTCTAATCGATGTGATCTCCTACCCACCACAGGATAAAAATTCATCGGCTATCTACTATACATACGGACAGGAAACATAAGATTCACCGGCGGCATAGACAAAATTGTATGTCATGATGGCTTGGTGTCATAAGGTTTTTTATTTTTGAAATTAACTTCAAAGAAGCATAGTGTTATCCATATTTAGAACCAACCAATTAATGGCCAGTTTCCTACTGGTTTTTTATGCTGCAGCCCTTCGGTTTTGGGGTTTGGTGTATTTGGAGCCTTGGGAACCTACTGGTTCAGGTATCTTTTCAGATTGGATATATGAACAGGTGGGCTATTCGGGCATTGTGCCAGCGATTATAGCTACCGTTTTGATTTTTATCGAAGGATGGATGTTAAATGCCTTGGTTCTTAGAGATCGATTAGGTAGAGATGCCAACCTATTTCCAGGGCTCTTTTATATCTTGATCTGTAGTGTTCTTCCGCCTTTTCTACAACTTTCGCCCTTACACTTGGCGAACTTTTTCTACATCTTAGCCCTGTTTGAGCTCTTAGGTATTTATAAGAAGGCTAATTGTGCGACAAATCTGTTCAACAGTGGCCTATGGATAGCAATCGGAAGCTTCTTTTATCCCTCTTATCTGGTGCTCTTTGTTTTGGCAATTGCCGTCCTTAATACTCTACGTTCCATAAAACTTGGCGATGTTCTAATTGTACTCAGTGGAATCCTTTTACCTTATATATATGTGCTGGTATACTTCTACTGGACAGATCAGCTATCCCTTCTTCTAGGGCAACATTTCCCGATACAATTGGGGGTTCCTGAAATTCACCTTCCTGATCCTATTCTGTATTACATCAGCATTATTTTCTTTGGAATACTTATGTTGGTTGTATTGTTCAGCTGGGGAGGGTTTCTAGCGAAAAATGTGATTCAGGTTCAAAAGAAGATCAATATCTTATATAGTGCGCTATTCCTTTCGATCCTGGCACCTTTTATGATTGATAAGGTATCGCTAGATATTCTATTATTTCTGGCTGTTCCACTAGGTGTTCTCACTTCCTTCAGCTTTACCAATATGCCAGGGCAAAGAGCCGAAACCATCCACCTGATCTGGGTGGCAGGCTTATTGTACTTTCATTTTTTAGTGTTTAGCGGAGCATTAGGGTAAGGCCGGTAGCCTGCTTTCTTAATTTCCCTTCTCGAGATCCTCTCTTGCCATTTGGTCGGCTAAGCGGAGAGGGTATAGGGCCACTAATTTTGTTAAAGTGTATCCCAATATGACCATTGATGTTAAATACTGTTAATGTTTGGACTTGTTCCAACTTCTTAACTAATAGTCCCCTTTCTATTGTATATTTTTGCTTCAAACGGATATGAAAATATGAAGATATTAGGATTAGTGGCGAGCTTGCTATTTTCTTTTAGCTTGCTCCAAGCTCAGCCGATGGCCCCAGTTGAATGGAGCTTTTCAGCGCAAAAAGTTGCCGATAAGGAATACGATCTAGTTTTCACCGCTGATATCGATCCAGGTTGGTACATCTACTCCCAAAAGGCCAATGAGGATGGTCCCATTCCTACTTCCTTTTATTACAATGCTGATCCCGGATTTCAACCTGTAGGTATTCCTACTGAAGAGGGGGATAAGAAAGAAGGAATGGATGATATGTTTGGCATTCATCTAATCAAGTATGGTAAGAAAGCTGTATTTAAACAGCGCGTTATGTTGACAGATGAGATCAAATCGATATCGGGTTACTTGGAATTCATGTGCTGTAATGACAAGCAGTGTCTTCCCCCAAAATCCATTGATTTTGCCTTCGATTTTGACAAATAAGGATACGTTTATCCTCCCAGGGAGGAAATGATCTTTCCTCCAACTCTGATCGCCTACACATTGAATGCTTTTTTCTGAATTAGGAATCATTTAACATGAGACTTCTATCATTTTTTAGTGCCCTTTTCTTGACGGTCGGACTATCGGCTCAAATGGTTGATCCTGTAAAATGGGATACCCACATAGATATGATCTCGAAGGATGAATACAAATTGGTATTTACTGCCAATATGGATCCGGGGTGGATGCTATATTCACAGCATACAGAGGATGGTGGCCCGATACCAACTACCTTTTACTTTAACGAAGGGGGTCACTATAGTTTGGTCGGTGAGGTAGACGAAAAGGGGAAGAAGAAAGAAGGCCGCGATCCTTTATTCGATAATATTGTAGTGATCAAATATCCGAAGGGGCCAGTGGTCTTTACTCAGACGGTAAAGGTGACGGATCCCAGTCAAGCTATCACGCTGGAAGTGGAATACATGTCTTGTAATGATCAGACTTGTACGCCGCCCATGCTCAAGGATTTTTCCTTTGATGTTAGTTCCGTGGCTGGGGAGGAATTAACGGCTTCTGCCAGTCAGATTTCCGAGCAATCCGAGACTGGAGCTTCGAAAAATGCTCAGATCAGCATTGTGGAGGAGGCTGAAGAGGCCAGCACTAGTTTGACGGAGGAGGCCGCTCCATTACTTGAAGTAGATGATGCAGCGGAGCAAAAAGGCGGCTTATTGGAGCCGGTTAAGTGGTCCTTCACTAGTAAAGCTGTTGGTGAGGGAGAATATGAATTCACAGCTACAGCTCAGGTTGAAGATGGTTGGAGCATGCCAGGTTACAAATCTCATATTGATGGTCCTCCACCCTTGGAAATCTACTGGGAACATGATACAACGGCAATTATAGCTACTGGCGAGGTAAAAGAATTGACCAAGACCAAGACGGCGATGGATCCCTTATTTGGAGTGGAAGTCAGTAAGTATATTGGTAATCCTGTGGTCGTAAAACAAACCTTCAAGAGTAGGCAAAGTAATCCTGTAGTGAAGGGATTTATGGTGTTTACCGTTTGCGATGATGAGAAGTGTTTGCCACCGACTGAAGCTGCCTTTGCCATAGATTTGAGCACAGGAAACCCAGCTGCTGATGTGGCTACGACCTTACCTCAAGGAGATGAACTAGACCAGCGACGAGAAAGCTTAGCTTCCACCTATAAGGAACCTCTCGGTAATTGTGGGGAAGAAGTCGTTTCTAGCGATTCTCTCTTTTGGACTTTTATCCTAGGCTTTCTGGGCGGATTGGTGGCACTGCTGACCCCTTGCGTCTTTCCGATGATACCTTTGACGGTGAGTTTCTTTACTAAAACGAGTAAAGATCGGGCCTCAAGCCTGCGGAATGCCCTAATCTATGGTTTCTCGATCATTTTGATCTACGTTTCTATTGGGTTGATTATTACGAGTGCCTTAGGACCTGGTGCCTTGAATGCGCTGTCAACCAACTGGATTGCGAACCTGCTTTTCTTCGCCATCTTTGTGGCTTTCGCTTTTTCTTTCTTTGGATATTACGAAATAACCCTACCTAGTTCATGGTCCACCAAGAGTGATGCAATGGCTGACAAAGGTGGACTGATTGGAATTTTCTTCATGGCTTTTACCTTAGCATTGGTTTCCTTCTCCTGTACGGGACCAATCATTGGATCAGCATTAGTGGAATCAGCCACCAATAAAATGGGACCCATGGTTGTCATGCTGGGTTTTTCCTCTGCTTTGGCTTTACCTTTTGGCCTGTTTGCCGCTTTCCCTGGCTGGTTAAATTCTTTGCCACGCTCAGGTAGTTGGATGACTTCAGTAAAGGTCGTATTGGGTTTCTTGGAATTGGCTTTGGCTTTGAAATTCCTTTCAGTAGCGGATATGACGATGCATTGGGGAATATTGCCTTATGAAGTCTTCATGGGACTTTGGGTCTTAATTTTCGCTGGAATGGCCTTGTATCTTCTAGGTTATATTCGCTTCCCTCATGATAGCAAACTGAAGAAAATATCCCCAACTCGTTGGGGATTCATTGTAGCTTCTTTAGCAGCAGTGGTTTACCTGGTTAGTGGTTTTGGATATAATCAGAAAACCCAAGCTTATCAATCTTTAAAAGTGATGAGTGGTTTAGCACCACCAGCACATTACAATATCCTATTGCCAGAGCCTGACTTAGATCCTGAATTGAAAGCTCGTTTTCCTTCTTATTCGAAGTGTGCTAACAACTTAGAATGCTTCAAGGATTACTATGAAGGAGTGACTTACGCCAAAGAAATTAACAAACCTGTCCTTTTGGACTTCACTGGACATGGCTGTGTAAATTGCCGGAAGACGGAGGAGCACATATGGACTGCGGAATCTATTTGGGAGCGCATTACGGAAGACTATGTACTGATTTCCCTGTATGTTGATGATAGAAATCCATTAGATAAACCCTTGGTATCTAAGGTTAGCAACAAGAAACTTCGAAATGTCGGCCACATGTGGACAGATTTCCAAGTGACGAATTTCCAGCAAAATACCCAACCTTTGTACGTGCTGATGTCGCCAGAAGAGAAGGTGCTAGCAGCGCCTAGAGGATATAAGGAAGGTGTTCGAGATTATAGTGATTTTCTCGACTGTGGTTTGAATACTTTCTTGCGAACTAATGGAGGAGCATTGGGAAGCCGTTAAAGGGGGAGCGTACCATATGAAAAGCCCTCAGTTGATCTTATTCAGCTGAGGGCTTTTTCATTATTCGAGACCTACTAGGAGTTGGCCTTTCTCTACGGCCGCACCTTTCTGTATAGGCACTTCTTTGATTACACCATCTCCGAGTGCTTTGATCACGTTTTCCATTTTCATGGCTTCTAAGATCAACAATGGATCTCCCGCATTGACTGCTTGGCCGGCTTCTACCAAAATATCTAAGACCAATCCAGGCATTGGTGCTTTAATATCCTTCAATTGTAGGCCTGCCTTCACCTGTAATCCCATTTTTTGGATTAGGCGATCGTATTGATCTTGTAATTTAACCTGATAAGATGATCCGTTGATCTTGAGGGTTACCTCCTTTCGGAGTGGATCGAGATGTATGAGTTCAGCCTGGTAGGACTTGCCATCCTTGATCAGGTGGAAGTGCTTTTCGTCAATGGAGATTACATCAAGGCCAGTCGTGGAGAGCTCATCGAATTGGAAATCATCATTGACACGAGCTGAGTATTTTTTTGGCATGATTATAGGGCATTCACTGGGATCAAATTTGAAGTTCGATTTTTAACATGAAATTCAAGTATGATCTTAGTTGGTCATTCTTCCCAACCGCATTAAGAAATAGGTCTCAAATATAGTATAAACTACATAAATCAGTAGGAAAGGTATAACGAACCAACGGTCAGTTGGTTCGGCTACGGACTGATAAATAAACACTACCGCGACCGAAAGCATCATCTTAAACCCAGTGAACCCAAGAACCAATCTGGAAAAGTCGTTCTTATTACGACTTTTAATCATTCTCAGGCCCAAGTGAAAAACGATGATACTGAGTACGGTAAAGAAGATCAAGCTCACCGTAGAGATGTCCATATAGACTGAAAATTGGGCTTGCTGCCCCAAGATCAGTACTATGGCCAGAACGCCGAGGCCAAGCAGCAGTAGTTGAAGGTAAAAGGTCTTTGTACTCACTGTATCTCGTGATTGTTAATCTGGAATGGCGCAAAGATACAGGTAAAACATAGAAATTTTGGATACAAAGTCCTAGGGAAGAGAGAAGAAGGGGAGCCAAAAAAAGAAAATGAGCAATGAGGTCTATTTCAACCTCACTACTCATCCTTTTCTTTGTCATCTTTACCCTGAGCGTTAGGGGCGAAAATGAAATCCTTTAAGGTTAGGTAAAAAGCACCGATGATCGCAAAGATCACTAGGATCAGGGTGAAATAGGGACGCTCTGTTTGATAACGTTCATCGAGTTCTCTACCTGCCAACGCTCCTACAATGAGGATGGCAGCCATCTGGAAGGCCATGCCCGAGTATTTTAGGTAACTATGGGCATTATCGACGACCTTCTTTGGATTAGGCTCCTGCTTTGGCTGCTTTGCCAACTTGGCTACCTTTATCTGCTAATGGATTAGTTCTCTTTATACCAGCGTCACCCATAGTACAGGTTACGTTAAAATCTGCACCAGAGTTGACGATCAATTTTCCTGTAGTAACGTCACCACTAATTTTGGCACTCTCGCGAACGTTTAGCAATTCGCTTACTTTAATTGTCCCTTCAAATTTCCCTTCAATAACGGCATTTTTGCAACGAATTTCCCCATCAACAAACCCTGTTGGGCCGATGATCACCTTAGCGTCACAGAAGAGCTTGCCTTGGATAGTTCCATCTACGCGGAAGTCGCTAGCAGATTGCACGGAGCCTTCCACGACGGTTCCTTTCACTACACTATTTAAGGCATGACCAGATGGTCCGGAAGAAGTGGCGCTTGTTTTCGTCTTCGTCGCCTCTTTTTTGCTGTCTTTACTATTAAACATCGCTACGTTTTAAGGTTAGAAAAACATGTTTACATATCTCTTGTGCTATTAATCCTTCTTTACCTTAATTAGTCGTGAAGACCAATTTCTTGCAGAAAAACAAATGCTTGTTTCCTGTTCATAGATAAAAGGATGAATGTTTGGGCGAAAATAAAAATAGTTGATTAACTGGGATATTGTGAGGGGCAGTTTTCTCAAGTCCTAGCAAGATAGTGTATTTTTTGCATCCCTGATAACTCAAGCTTTGCAAAATTCCTACCCGGATAGAAAAGATAGGTTCTCAACCTGTTTTCTATGCTTGGCTATCTTACATAACGATCAAAAGGCGGGTTCAAGTATCCAGTCAGAATGTTCAAATATTTTCCAGCGAATCTGGGTGAGATCCCGAGCGGGATCGATGTATCGTTGCTTGGGATGGTCATTGAGTTTTACCTGGATATCGGCATAGATCGCGACCTTCTTGCCCTGTGCTTCGTATTCCTTTTGTAGAAAATGAGCGAACTGCAAGATCATATCTGGATGCGTGTACATTTTCCTTTCTTGTTTGTACCAGAGGTAATCTCGTGGTCTGACTCGTTCCTTTTCGCCGGTGGCAAGGTCCTCTACAACAAAAACACCACTGCCAGCTTTGGATCGCAGCATCATGCGCCAGGAATATCGGTGCCCTTCCTCCGTCCAGGCTACGTTTCCGGGGAAAAGGTGATGTCTCAAGGGTAGCAGCATATGAACGCCTACTAGTAGAGCGATCGCCGTGATCTGCCAGTTCTTCTTTGGACTATAAGCCTGTAAAGCGGGCTGATTTAAGGGCTCAAGGGGTAAGGGCGGTATACGAAAAAAGCCTAAACGTTTTGGAAAGCGATCTATTAAATTGTTTAGGGTCACTCTTGGGAAGGTAGGAGCAAAATACATGGCGGTTAAGCAGAGGGAGAGGTAAGGGAAGATCCCAATGCTGAAAACCAAAGCGTTGGTGCAATGGAAGAAAATGGCCATTAGTAGAGCGAGTACTCTCGTTCTTTTGTAGAGCAACATAGGGACAATGGCCAGGTCCAGAAATAGGCCACCATAGGCCATGAAATAGGCCGCTTCCGGGGTTTTCAACAGTGGTCCGATCAAAAACGCATTGCTTTTGGCCGGAAGCCAAATTTGTAGAGGCATGGCCCGTAGCCAGTCCGGATTGAGCTTGGCGATTCCACCAAAAAAGTAAACGATCCCCATCAAGAACTGAAGCAAAAACAAGGGCCAATAAGGCATGTGCGACCAGCCGATTTTTCTCCCCTGCTTTACATCCCAACTAAAGGCACGATTCGCCGGTAAAAAAATCATTACAAAACAGATCCAACAAAACAAATAACCATGATTGAGATAGCTGGCCTTCTCCAGCAGGAATAAGTAGGTGAACCCGAAGAAGAATAGGGTAGTGGCTAGCCGGTATCGATAGCCTAGGGTAATGGCAACAGCCAAAAGAAGCAATACCACAAAGAAGACCGTCATCCAAGGATCAGGGAAGACCTTAACCCATTCAAAACCATAATAGGGAAACTGAAATCGTTCTGGATTGAAAGCATCTTTCTGGATATGATAGTATAGGTAACTGCTCAGTACATCTATAAAGGCCAACACGCCAAAGGCCAATCTAAAGAAGATTAGGGGGGCAATATCAGTCGGCCTAAACAGGAATTTCATGGGGTAAAGATAGGGATTTCCAACGTGGCCTTGGCAATTCACTTTCCCACCTGTCCAATTCACCTGTCGATGTGTCAACTTCAGCATCATACTACGCAAGTCACCCCCTCTTTTCCAATAGCTTTGAGTCATAATTCACCAAAAAATCAGATCATGAAAAAGCAAATTCAATGTTTATTGTTTGGAATGTTGTTCTTTTCTATCGCGCAAGTACAGGCGCAAGATCCGGCCAACATGGCCCTATTAGAGAGCACTACGCCCGAGGAGAGAGCTCAGGTCCAGACCGAATTAATGCAGGAAAAGTTGCAGTTAGAGGACACGCTGTCGGCCAATTTGAATGAGATCAACTTGAAATATGCCAAGAAGATGGAAGGGGTCATCAAGGGGGATTCCAGTAAGTGGACTAAGTTTCGAACAGCAAAGCGATTTGATAAAGAAAAGGATCAAGAGCTGCAGGAGTTGTTTTCCAAAGATCAATTCAAGGCCTACCTCAAATATAAAGACCGATTAAAGAAGGACGGTAAGGAAAAGCTCCAACAGCTAAGGCAGCAGTAAGACATCTCACATCTCCTACAAATCAAATGAAAACAATCTGATATGTTACCCCTATTGTATTTTTTAGGCATCGTTTACCTATTTATTCTGATTGAAGCCTTTTGGTCTTGGCGACAGGAGAAGGTCGTACACAATTGGCGAGAGTCTTTGTCTAACATTATCATCATGCTGGGCAACAACTTGATCAAACCGCTGTCCATCGCGTGGAAGTACTTCCTGTTTCGTTTGGTAGAGCCTTTTCAACCTTTCGATATTCCCGTGAACGCCGGGACCATTCTCTTGACCTTTTTCATTGCGGAATTTGCCTACTACTGGTATCACCGCTGGAACCATGAACTACCCTTGCTCTGGACTTTGCACCATACCCATCACTCCAGCCCGTGGATGAACTTAACGACCGCCTTCCGAATCAATTGGATGGGAAGCTTTGTAGGACAGGTGTATTTTCTACCGATCATTTGGATTGGTTTTGATCCCGAAGTGCTAGCCTTTTGCCTTGCCTTCAGCCTTTTCTATCAATTCTTTCTCCATACGGAATTTGTGGGATCCTTGGGGCGATTTGAAGGTTGGCTGTTGAATACGCCCTCCGCACATCGGGTACATCATGGCTCCAATGAGGCCTATATCGATAAGAACTATGGAGGGGTTTTGATCATTTTTGATCGTTGGTTTGGCACTTATCAGGCGGAAACAGAAAAAGTACAATACGGAGTGACGACAGGCTTTATTGGCCATAACCCTTTGAAGGTTGTATTCCTCCCGCTTTGGCAATACCTCCAAGGTAATTGGAAACGGGAAAAGGATAATTTAAAGGAGGACAATATGATCAATCAACGTCCTCCCATAAGAAAACCGGCGCAAAGTGTGAATTAAAGGCACGATAGCCGGACTTGGTTTTCATGATAGATGGATGGTTGCTAGCACCTTATTTTTGCCTGCCCAGATAGGCTTGATGGAAATGGCAGGTGCTAGCGGCCATCCACTTTTTCTTTTCCCTTATCCCGTCAAATCACCGACTGTAAATTGATTATGAGTATTTTATATATCAACTCGCAGTTGGTATATTACAATTGACCTTTCATCCGAGATGTACTAAAGCCAAAAAAAAATACATTAACCCCTTTTCGTATATAAGTTTTGCTTTGGATTGACGTTAGTACTTCCAAAGGGACGCAAAGATTGAGTAAATGAAATCAGAGTATACTGACCCAGGCTTGACTTGGGACGCCCAGTACCCTTTTTCACTAGTTGAAAGCGATCAAAGAGCAAGTGGCGCAAATGGCGCAGACCGAGATCTTAGTCCGACCAGATTTAGCCGGACTAGTTGGCGTCATGTATACCTGTTTTTATTGATTCCCCTTTTTAGTTTCAGCCCTCCGCAGCGCTCTATTGAAGTGTATGTTTTTATGGGAGAGGAGTGTATTATTTCTCAATACTACACCTTAACCCTTAAGCAATTGTGGCAATCCTATGCTGGGGAATCGATCCATTTTCAAGGACTGTTTCCGAATCCATCCTCTTCTCCAGAGAAGATAAAAGCCTTCCAAGACAAGTATGACTTGCCTTTTCCTGTAACGCTTGATCTACAGCAAGAACAGATGCACCGCTTTGGGGTAAAAGTCACTCCCGAAGTAGTGGTTTTTGACCAGGTCAAGCAGCAAATCTTGTATCAGGGCCGGATTGATAATACCTACTTTCGAGTGGGTAAACGTCGAGCTATTACCACTCGAACAGAGCTTGAGGAGGTACTACAAGCCGTCCATGCTAATGAAAAGCCTGCTGTTGAAAATGCACCGGCAGTGGGTTGCTTCATTACCAAGCTCCAACTGCTGTCTTCTGACGTTCCTATGTGCAAGCCCGTTTCGAAACAATAACAGAACTCATCCCACATGAAAAAGTATTGCTTAGGTTTAGTCCTAACCCTATTCACCCTTACTCTTGCCCAAACCCAACCTACATTCACGAAAGACATTGCTCCTATCATCTATGATAACTGTACAATCTGTCATAGAGCTGGAGAGATTGGCCCTATGTCCTTGACTAACTATCAAGAGGTGAAGAATTGGGGTAGTATGATCCAATATGTTACCGAGATAAAGTACATGCCACCCTGGCCTCCAGAGAAGAGTTATTCCACTTTATTGGAAGAGCGAGGATTGACAGCTGGAGAGATTCAACTGATTGCCGATTGGGTTGACGGAGGCATGCTGCAAGGTGATCCATCGCTCGAACCCGAGCTTCCCACTTTTCCGACCGGATCACAGGTTGGAGAACCAGACCTGGTATTATCCTTCGCAGAAGCCTATGAACATGGCGGTGACAACCGTGATCAGTACCAGATCTTTGTCTTGCCAACTGGCTTGACGGAGGATCGAATTGTGAAAGCGGTAGAATTGCGACCCGGGAATGGGAAGATCGTGCATCATGCGATTATTGGACTAGATGTATCTGGACAAGCCAGGATCAAGGATGCCCAGACTTCGGAATATGGATATCCTTCCTTCGGTGCTTTTGGGGTGACCCCGGAGGAGTTGTATGCCGGCTACGTGCCGGGCACCAAGGCACGTAAATATCCCGTGGGTACTGGCTCCCCTATGTATGCCGGTTCCGATTTGTTGATACAAATGCACTACGCGCCAGTGGCCGTTACGGAGTATGACTCTTCTACCGTGAATATTTTCTTTGCCGATACCGATGAAGAAATTGGGCGGCACATCCAGCACGAAGTCATGTTGCCTCTTCCCACGACTTTGTTGAATGGTCCTTTCTATATGTTGCCCGGAGATGTTAAGACGTTTCATGGCGTTTGGGAGGTGCCGAATAAGATCAGCTTATTAGGAATTACGCCGCACATGCATTTGCTGGGTAAGGAGTGGGAGGTCTTTGCGGTATCCCCGGCTGGAGACACTACGAATTTGATACATATTCCAGATTGGAATTTTAATTGGCAAGGTACTTACTTCTTTGACCGCTATCAGGTTTTAGAAGCGGGTACGCAAATTCACGCCTTAGCCACCTACGATAATTCTGCCGATAATCCGATGAATCCCAATGATCCTCCTGCCTTTGTCACCTGGGGAGAGGGAACAAAGGATGAGATGTATTTTTTGCCATTGACGTACGTCGATTACCAGCCCGGAGATGAGGATTTAACCTTTACCGATGATGTCTTGGCCGATGTGAAAGACCAAGTTTTTGCTGGCGCTATCAATACGATTGATGTACTATTCCCTAATCCTGCTGAAGAAGCGTTGAATATCGGATTCTCTTTAGCTGAAAGGGCTAAAGTCAGTATTGATATACTTGATGTTAATGGTAGGTTAGTGCGGGTACTATCGGAAAACCAATGGTATCCCCCAGGAAAGCAACTGGCACGGGAGCAGATTGGTGACCTCGAAGGTGGCGTTTATTTATTGCGGGTGCATGGGAATGACTTTTCCCTATCGAGAACCTTTACGGTGCTGCGCTGATTGAAAGGGAGTTGTTGATTTGGATCATTAAGCGAAAAAGCTCGCTGCAGAACTTGTTTCAGCAGCGGGCTTTTTCGCGGATAGGGCTGAATAGATCTCAATATCTACCCACCCAAATTAAACGAAAAGCCTAAAAAGTACCCCATCTCATACACATTCCGCAACGGAACATTAGATTCATCAAAAAGATCACCGACCTCAAAATCTTGTCCAAGACGCTGAACACGTCCCCCCATTATACCAGTACTGATGACTACTCTTTGTCCTTTTCCCAGGATGATGCTCGGCCCCAGAAAGTAGGTTTGCCCCGAGGTTTCACCGCCGATGGCTACCCCTAGACCGAAGGAGCCCCCAAGAGAAACTGGACCTTGACCTTGCCGATAGAAATGGATAAAGGAAGTCACAATCGGCAGAAAGGCATCCCCGTCTTCGGCTCGAATTTGCCCATCTCGACTAAAGTAATTCTGAGGTCTATTAAAATATCCACCGAAGCTAATGCCAACACTGGCGTTGACTTTCACGCCGCCATAGGTTGGAAACTCGATCGGGGCTAGTTTTCTTTCATTCAGGTTTTTGACCTTTGCAGAGTCATTGGGTGTAAGGGTAATGTTAAGTTTGACCTCGTCTTGCTTGGGGGTAAAGGTATAGGTATAGGAAAAGGGGTGTTCTTTGAGTTCTTCGTAGGTATATCGGACAGACATCAGATCCTTCATTTCCCAATTCTGTAATTCGCTTGCTTGCTCGGCCAAGGTGGTGGCTTGTTCTTCGTAATTGGTAGCCGTCTCCTTGACCTTGTCATAGGCTACTGCTAATGATTGTTTTTCGGCCGTAGAGGGTAATGGTAGAGAGACCAGAGAGTCTTTGATCAACTCTAGAAAAAAGATTTCTTTTTCGAGTTCAGCTACCAGTTCTTGATATCTATTGATCTTCTTGTTCAGTTTGGTCTTAATGTCTCCTTTCTTGATCACCTCACTTAGGTCTAAATCTGCCGGATCTTGATCATCAAAGACTCGGTTTAGATATTCGAGGGAAAGGCGTTTGATCTGGTCTGGTCGGAGTTGTGGGTTGTATTTCAGTTGTTCGATCTCCGCTACCATGAATTGATTCTCTGCGAAGATGGTGATATCTGATTCTATAGAGCTGGTCTGAGTAGAGATTCGTTGCTCCTTGCGAATGATGTTTTTTAAGGAAGAAGAATAGGTTGAACTCAGCCTACTGTAAGTTTTGGCCATGGCAGAGGATTCCGCCGTGGCGTAGTTAGCGCCTCCTTCCATATTGTTAGATAACCAATCTACATTGTTTTGTACAGAACTACCGCTTCCTCCTGAATCTCCAGCAGTGGCCATCAACTGAGATAATAAGTTCTTATTTCCTACCTGAAACATCTGGCCTGAACCAGCTGAGGGAACATTTACATCGCTTTCGTCGAGTTCAATAGATAGATTGTACAGATAGTCATTGTAATTAACCACATGAAGTTTTACCGGTTTTCCCTTACGAAAGTTAGGCTCAGCAGTGAGTTTGCCATTCTCTAGGTAGTATAGGGAATCCGCAGAAACGTCATAGTAGATGTGAATATTTTGAGCGGTCAACAGGCTGCATAGGCAAATGCAGACAAGAACTGAGAGGGTTCTCATGGTAGATTAGTTTTTTAGGCTTTGGCCGAAATTAATTTTTCTACTTGGCCAAAAAGTAGGAGGAGTACTTTTGGATTGGATTGCTAATATAGCCAAATTATTTTACTATACTTTAGCGAGCTTTGTTTATCTTGATTAGCTAAAATGATCGTGGTAGTATGTGGAATAAGTTGTACAGGCCACATAGTATTATAGTGACCTGTTTAATTTTTGTTTTCATTGGATTTCTGGAGTTGATTAGACTCAAGACGCATTTTTTGGACCCTTTTAATCATGGTATTCAGGAATATGAGATCACGGATATAGTTTATACCCAACTAAGTAAACCCAATATTGAACTGGATTCATTGATAAGGATTGTTCACATTGGAAATGCAAGTAGAGAACAGTTGGCCCTAATGATTGATCGGATCTCGGCAGCCGGAGCAAAGGTGATTGGTCTAGATATTATGCTTGATGGCCGGAAGGACTCGGTGCAGGATGAAAAATTGAGGACAAGTATAGAGCGAGCTGGTAACGTCGTGCTAGCTACCGAACTGCATAAGTTTGAGGAAAGGGAAAAAAAGTTTGAATCACTAGTTAGTACCGATAGCCTCTTCGCTGCACATGCAGCGCTAGGATTTATCAATTTCCCTTCCAACCATACCAAGACTATTCGTTATTTCAGTCCAGAGGAATCCGTGGGGGATAGTTCAGCCTTGGCCTTTGCTATGGCCGTTTTACAACAGTATGATGCTCAAGCAGTGGAGCGGTGTCTAAAACGAAACAGAGACGTAGAAAAGATTCATTATAAGGGAGATCTGATGAGCTTCTCTCATTACCCAACTGAACTGGTGTTGGATACAACCATCGAAATCGCACAACTTAAAGAGGTAATGAACAACAAGATTGTGCTGATGGGGTATATAGCCGAAAAGGATACAGAAAACCCCCTAAAAGATAGATTTTATACGCCCTTGAATAAGAACTATGCAGGCAAATCCATTCCTGATATGTATGGAGTAGTGATTCATGCCAACATCATCAGTATGGTATTGGAAGGACGCTATATTAAAGAATTGCCGGAGTGGTTGATTTGGTTGATTGCCTTAGTTTTTTGTTATGTAAATGTGTACTACATCCATGAGATCTACGAAAAATTTCATCCGGCATTTCACGGGATTACCCGGAGTTTGCAGTTGATAGAGTGTATGGTTCTTTTTTTCCTCTTGGGTATATTATTCTATTATTTTCGTTTACAGATAGACTTCGGGATAGGCATTTTGGCCCTCTTACTGGCATATGATATCATAATGATTTATGAAAGTCTACTTTTGAAGAAAATACCATTGTTGCAGAAGATCAAGGATAAATTTTAGCAAAGAAAGACCCGATTTGAAGACTTTGGCCGGATTTTTGCATATTTCAATCGTAAAATCTTGCGTTTTTATCGACGTGAGCCTAGATTTGAAGTATTCAAACACTTTAATCTCCTCAGATAAAATGTGATCCTCCATTTCCTTCAGACTGAAAAGCATTTCTAATATCAGGTCTGATTTCTTTAACTAAAGTTTTCTAAATTTAATAGCTCTTCTCGTTGTATGATCAGTAAGTTGCTGATTTATAGTGACATCATAATGCTGAACTAGGATTAGACCTAAGAAGGCTATCTCCTGCAGTCTGAGCCCGTGATCATAGTCTCTCGATGCGATGGATCCGTACGACTTTGGATCTATTGATTCTCTGTAAATTCACAATACTAACTATACATCATAAACATGAATCGATCTTTTTTCACTGCAGCTCTACTTCTGATCAGTTCCCTGCTGATAGGACAAGAAAAGGTAACCGTGCTCACGGTCACTGGGCATGTGAATTACTTCAGCGGTGCTAGTAATATTGGCAAACGGGTTTTGCCCGGACAACTACTGCCAACCATTGGTTTTTTGCGATGCGATGAAGGGGCAACGGCCATGTTGGTATTTGAAGGTCAACGTCATCCCATTAAAAGTAAGCAGGAGTTTGATCTAAAGAAACTACCCAAGCAAAAGAAGCGCGGAAGTAGGATGGGCTATCTAGGCCGCTTCCTTAATTTCATTGGTTCCTCGGTCAATAATACGGAGGATAATGACAAATTGGAGAAACACCACGAGCGATACATGACCTCTGTTGGAGGGGTACGTGGATTTGCTCAAAATGAGGCCGCAATTAAAACCTATGGCTATTTATCAGGGCCAATGGGAGGAGGAAGGGTAGACTTTAGGTGGAATTATGTTGGCAACGTTCCCTTCTACCAATTTGAAATACGTAAGGAAGCGGAAAAAGACTTGCTGTTTATGGCTAAAGTGCGTGCAAATCAGCTTTCAGTGGACCTTGATGAACTCAGCATAGTAGAAGGAGAAGTGTACCATTGGAAAGTGACCGCTGAAACTAAGGAAGGTAAGGCAATCTCTACGGTAGAAGTACCTTTTAGTTTGGAAGCTGAAGCCTTGTCCAAGCTACTAACAGGAAACCGCTTACAGAAAATGCAGAAGTCCGTGGAAGAAGGAGAAAAGGAGTTGGTCGTTTTGCAACAGATGCAAGAACAAGGGTTTAAACATGCAGCTTACAGTAAATATGAGCTGATGTTACAACAAGATGCTAACAACTTATTGATCAAACGTCTTTTTGCCTCCTTCTTGGCAGAGAATAATGATCTAGACAGAGCTAAAGAACTAATTACGGATATTCAGTAGAATGCCGAATATCGCCTGGTTTTACCAAATCGACTACATGAAGAAATCTCTTTTTATATTACTTATTGGCGTTTTGCTAGCAGGCGGACTCTGGGCTCAGCCCAAACCTAAGATCTTTGCTTATGGTTTAAATGGCTGGTCCAAGTATGACCCACAGCCTGTAATCAGCTACAAAAAGAAAGTCGCCAGTGAGGTGTACAAGAGATTGATCCGGGCTACAGGTGATTATAATACGGCTGTTCCCACTTTTGTGATGAACGATGGCAAAGAAGTGGTGGCGTGGATGGATCCTAAAGCTTCGGTGATCGGTTTAGAAGAAAAGGCGTACGACATATGTACTAGTTTTGGGGCAGACTCCTTGAATGCCTTGGCGGCCATCTTGGCCCATGAAGTCATCCATCACTATGAAAAACATGACTGGAACAGACATTTTGCGCAGCAGAATGAACTGCAGAAAGGAGTGAAAATGGAAGATATCCTCCCTTATGAGACGCAGGCTGATCACCTGGGGGGCTTGTTGGCCTTCTCAGCGGGCTTTGATACTTACCGAGTTAACTCCAAGTTTCTAGAGAAGGTCTATGAAGAATATGGTTTTGAGCAGAAATTATCGGGCTATCCTGCGCTGGAGACACGCATGAAAATGGTAGATAACACCATCAAAGAACTGCATCAGGTTAAACAGGTTTGGGAAACTGCTCGCCTATTGAGTTTTATTGAAGAGCATGAACTTGCCGCTTATTACTATCAATATGTGCTAAAGACTTACCAAGGGTACGAAATATACAATAATGCAGGTGTCAATGCAGCTTTAGCTGCGCTTCAACTATTCGAAGCCGAAGAATGGTCTTATATTCTACCGCTGGAGCTAGACGGCAATGCCCGTTTGGATCAGGTGACCTTCCGAGCACCTGATGAGAAGGTGGCGAAGAGGATCGAACTCTTGGAGGAGGCAAATAGATATTTTGCGAGTGCGGGTTTATTGCAGAAAAACAACCCCATGGTCTTAGTCAATCAGGCTTGTATTTTACTATTGCAAGGCGAAACTGAAGACGCATATGACTTAGCCAGAAAAGCTACACGCAAAAGCAAGCGGCCCGAACAAGCCAGAGAAAAGGCCTACGCAGAAATTGTTTTGGGCATTGCGGCGGCGGAAATGGGGGAGCAGGAAGAAGCCCAAGAGTGGTTGGAGAAAGCTGGTACTGTACATGCCGAATTAGCGGGCACTAACTTGCAGTTGTTGAAAGGAACAAAGGAAAGAAAGTCACCGCCTACTGATGTCAAGGGCAAGGAGCGAATTGATGCGCTTGATTTAGAGACTTTTCTGATGGATGCCGAATTAGACACCACTTTTGAGATAGGTAGCGAAAACCAAGTTATTGGTTTGCGTTCCTTTGAAAAATCAGATTTGTTCCTGCATTTCCGGCAAGGAGATGAAGCGATTGAGTATGTGGTCTTCCATCAAACGACGGTGGACTATGAACAAAGCTCGGCCAGAGGTATCAAGATTGGTGCTACACAAGCTGCTATTCAGGAAGCATATGGCCCTCCCAGTACAGCTTTACAGCTCAGTAACGGTCAATGCTTACATTATAAGCTACTAAAACTGTTGTTCTTCGTTGATGCGCAAGGTAAATTGACGCATTGGACCACCTATGAAAAGGAACTCTTTTAACTTAGTGCTATCATTGTTCCACAGCGAATGGAGAACAGCCGCATTATTCAAACCATAAACTCAAACTATGCGAAGCGTGCAATTACTGCTCCTATTCTTGTTTTCGCTTAGCCTTACCGTCACAGCGCAAGACGACTTCATGGTCGCCTTTAGCGTAAACGGTAAGGTCAAGTACAAGGCAGGAAAAAAAGTCAGAGCCAAAAGACTTAAGCAAAGTACTTTGCTATTTCCAGAGGCCATGGTCAAGGTTAAAAAGAAAGCCTCTTTAGGACTCTACTATGGCCGCGAATATCAGACCCTAGATACAAAGGGGAAGTATTATATCTCGGATTTAATGAAGGAAGCAGATGGAAAGCGTGCGCGATTCGTGGCACCTTTGTTTGATGATATGCTCATGGCTTCGAATGACAGTAAGACCTCGAGAGACGGAAGAGGAGGAATTGGCTTTGGAGATTCTCGATTCAAGGTTGTACCCTTCCAGCCCTATCACAAAGGGGAGGAAAGAGGCAAAGTCAGTGGCGAGGAAATCAAGTTCCGTTGGAAGACCAGGAAAACGGTGGATCCTTCCGTCAACACCTTTAAGTTTAAATTGATTAAGCGTGGTGGAGATGTAATTCATGAAACGGAAGTTACGGGATCAGAATACATCCTTAAGGTGGCAAGTATTTCGCTGGAACCTGGTAATTATCGCTGGCAGGTCGAGGCTACCACTGATGCTGATATCTCTAGTCCTCAGGTTGCTTTTGCCTATGTGGCTACGGATGAAGAGACCAAAGTACTAGAGCAACTGAAAAAAGATGAAGTATATCAAATGGGGGATCCAGCTGCTAAGGTGTTTTTTGAAGCAGCCCATTTGGAACGACGAGGATTCTATTACGCTGCCTATCAAAGATACTTGATGGCACATTCCACTTATCAAGGTAATGAGGTGTTGAAAATGGCTCTGAAAAAGTACCTAGAGCGGAACGATTTGGTCGATAATGAGTAAAAGACACACGGTTGATCTATACCCCTTTCTGCACCAGTAGTTGGTGTAGAAAGGGGAAACCCCAAATAATAATAACACACAAGATGGCTTTAAGCAGATTTGGTCTCACGCTCAGCTGTTTAGTTTTTTTATTTCCTTTCTTGGGTGGTGCCCAAACCACGCTAAGTATAAAAGCGAAGACAACCACCAGGGCCATTGTGGTGGGCGTTTCTGACTATTCCGAAATCACTGATCTAAAGTATGCCCATCGAGATGCAGAGGTCTTCGCCGATTTTCTGAGCGCTGAAACGAATTGGAAGGTAGCTCCAGAGAATTTGCAGCTCTTGACCAATGAAGAAGCGACAATGGGACGGTTTCACAAAGCCATGAAGTGGATGGTAGCAGAAAGTAAGCCGAATGATAGAGCCATCATCTACTTTTCGGGACACGGAGACGTAGAAGGATCCGTTGGGGGACGCTTAGGCTATCTGCTATTACACAATTCTCCTCCTGTAGATTATCCGCTAGGAGGAGCTTGCCCAATTGAGTATCTAGATGCAATGATTGCCACTCTATCCAAAGATAAGGAGGCAGAGGTCATCTTGATCACTGATGCTTGCCGTTCAGGAAATTTGGCGGGGAGTGATAATGATGGACCGCAATTGACCAATCAAGCCATTGGTGCTCGATTTGGCGAGGTGGTCAAGATCATGTCTTGCGCCAAAGAGCAGTACTCCCTGGAGCATGAAGACTGGGGTGGAGGTAGAGGTCTCTTTTCGTATCACCTAGTCAATGGTTTGATCGGTTTGGCCGATGAAGATGAGGACGAACTCATCTATATTTATGAGTTGTCCGATTATCTGCGAAGAGAGGTGCGAAAAGTATCTCGCCAATACGGAGAAATTCAGATTCCTGTAGTACGTGGACCAGAAGAAGCTGCCCTTAATACCATAGACAAAGCACAGCTATTTGCGTTGAATGCTGAACTGAGCATGGAGGATGATCAATCTATCGGCATGGCTCCCGTCCGAAAGGGGGGAAAGCTTGCAGAAAAGCCCGATAGCACATTTAACAGACTTCTGCAGCGATTCAAAACTTCTTTGGAGCAAGGGGCTCTACTGTTTCCTGAAGACGGTTCAGCCTATACCATCTTACAGGAATTGCAGACTTACACACAATTCGATAGTTTGGTGGATGTGGCCACCGATGATCTGGCCGTTGCTTTACAAGAAGAAGCTCAGGTGGCACTCAACTCGTACCTGACTACCCCTAGCAAAGAACTTTCCAAACGGTGGGGACAAGAAGATCTGTACCAAACCTATCCACAGTATCTTTTTCAAGCTGCAGAACTTTTGGGGGAAGAGGATTTCTTCTACGAGTCATTGCGTTCTAGAGCGGAGTACTTTCGAGGGGTAAATCTACGCTTAGCTGGAGAGAAGACTAATGATGAAGAACAACTTCGAGAAGCTTTACGCATTCAACAAGCCGCCTTGGAAAAGGAGCCTAATACCGCACACATTCTAAATGAAATGGGCTATCTTCTTTTCTTGTTGGAAAACAAGGAGAAGGCAGTAGATTACTTTACCCAAGCCTCCCAGGCCGCGCCTGCTTGGGTGTTGCCGTACAGCAACTTAGCTGAGACACATCGTAAATTGCGAAATTATCAGAAAGCGGAGGCCGCGGCCCTAAAGGCCCTGGCCATCGACTCTAGTTTCGCCATGGCAGCCAATAATTTGGGATTGATCTATTTTATCCAGGAGAAGGATAATGAGGCTAAAGCCTATTTTGAGAAAGCCATAGCGGCAGATTCAAGCTACGCAGCAACCTATTATAACTTGGGCAATTGGCATTTTTGGTACAAAAACTATGACATAGCGGAAGCTAACTTGTTACAATACAATGCGCTAAAAGCGGAAGATCCGATGGCCTATCAGCTGTTGGGACTAGTCTATCAGAGATGGAAGAAGTTAGATAAGAGTAGCCTTGCCTTTGAAGAGAGCCTTCGACTAGACCCAACGAATGCAACTACTACCTATAACTTCGGGGTGTTGCGGTATGAACAAAAAAGATTTGATGAAGCGATAGATCTTTTCCAAGGCTACAAGGAATTAGAACCAAAGGACACAGATGCCTATTTGATGTTGTCCTACTGCTATGCGGGACAAAACAAAAAAGAACTAGTGATTTCCACTTTAGAGCAGCTTTTGGGAGAATTAGCTTATGATAAATTGGAAGTCTTGGAGGCTAGAGAAGATCTTGTAGAGATACGGAAGCTACCCGAATACAGAGCCCTAATCAAACGCTATTTCCCTGATAAATAAATCGGTTCCAGTTCAAAACCTAAATCACATACTAATTAATCACAGATTACTATGTTACGCACCTTAAAACTACTTTTACTACCCCTATGCTGTCTGCTGGCAGCACAAGTTCTTGCCCAAAACACGGGTTATCAATTTATTGCAAAGTCGGGTTCCGAAGCGCAGATGAAGCTGATTAGTGAAGGAGCGGATTATCAGAAGGCTAATGAAGTTTACCAGAAATTGGTGGAAGCTCGTGGAGACTTTCGCTTCGAAGTACCTACCTTCTATGTCAGTACCGGCGCAAGCAAAGTGGCCTTCATCTCGGCTGATAGTAAGAGCATCGCCATTGAAGAACAAGCCTTGGAATTGTGCAAAAAGCAAGGCGAGAATTTTGAGAATGCGTTGGCAGCACTGCTTGGGCATGAATTGATCCACTTCTACGAAAAACACCTTTGGAAAGATGAGTTTACCACTGATTTTCAAGGACTAGATATTTCTACTACCCTTAGTGCTTTTCAGGATAGGGTATTAAATGAAACACAAGCTGATTATTTGGGAGGCTTCCTAGCCTATTCAGCGGGATACAAGGTGTTTGAAGGATTACCCCATTTATTGGATCAAGTCTACAAAGAATACAAGTTGAATCATGATATGAGAGGGTACCCTTCGTTGAAGGATCGTCAAACGCTGGCCTCTCGATCGGTGGAAAAGCTGAAAGGCTTAGTCGAGATATTTGAGATGGCCAATGTGATGACAGCGATTGGAAGATATGATGAGGCGCGAGCCTTATACCGCCAGATACTAGGAGACTATCAAGGACGTGAGATCTACAATAATTTAGGCATTGTAACCCTACTCGAAGCCAAGTCTTACTTTGAAGAAAAGGACATGCCTTACCAACTTCCCGTTGAGTTAGAGGCTGGTTTCGCAGCCAGTGGGCGTGGGTTTGGAGATAATATTGAAGAAACACGTAAGAGCCTATTGAATGAGGCGATTACCTATTTCAACTATGCGATAGGTTTAGACGTGGGATATGCCCCAGCCTATCTGAATAAGGCATGTGCCTATTTTCTATTAGACGATATCCCTCGTGCTCGCTTCTACGCAGAGACGGAGGCGGTAGCGAAGGCCAATGCTGCACCTAATCGTTTCGCCAATACACCTACTGATGCTGAGATCCTGGGAGCCTTGTTGTTGAATGCAGAAGGCAATAAATCTGAGGCCATTGCGGCTTTGAAAAAGATTATGGATAAAGATGATGAAAATAGCATTGCAGCCCATAATCTAATGAAGTTGGACCCTTCTTATTCTCACTCTAGTGCAAAGAAAGGAAGGGCCCCCAATACCCGAATTGATGGCGTGAAGGATGGTTTGAATACCTTCTGGCTGAACTGGGAATTGGACTACGATTTTGAGAAAGAATTAAACGGAGGCATTCGTTTGGCACGTTGGAGTGGACATAGTGAGGTAGCTGAAGTAAAGGAAGCATTAACCTATTCGACTTTCTTTGCTTTGTATCCTTCCGATCGAGCTAGCGATACTGATCCCGTCTTTCTGCATATTACTAATCCTGATTACACGGGGATTTTTAGGAAGAATATGAGAAAACCTAGCGATAATACGAGAGTAGATATTAAAGTGGGGTCTCCTAGGTCGGACTTGGTCGATGTATTCCGAGGTGATCCAGATAAAGTGATCGGCCTACCCAATGGAGAGATGATGATCTACAGATCCTTGGTCTTATTTGTCCAAAGAGATACCAAAGATGGACCTTTGACATTGCGTCGTTGGGCGGTTGTTTCTAAGTAAGTTGTCTTAAGCTTATTGTTAGAAAGGAGGGCCGAGTTCAGATTCAGTCCTCCTTTCTAATTTCCTCAGATGTAGATCAAGTTCTCGTAACTACTGGGGATCCACATTCAATACAGGATTCTAGCTCAAACCAGATTTCCTCTACCCGTGCTTCCATTTCGTTCTTGTTCCCTTGAACTTACAATTCTGTTCCCCGACCTTAGTACTTCCTTTCAAGGTGATCTCATTTTCAACTATAATATAGCTAGTGGCGTTCGGCTTTTACGTGTAGAAGTGGTTGGAGTACGACTGCAAGGGCGGAATCTCCAAATGAGATTTCTTACGACAATTGATGTTTCTATTGACCATGTTGCCATTGATGAGAGATCGAGTTCTCCAAGGTCCCAGATCTATCCCCAATATCAATGATAAGATGATCGGGTTCTATTCTTGTCTTTATGATGGAGTATTACTCATCTGGATTGAGCGCGGAAACATCCCAAATTTACTTAACGGTCAGGCCTGAAAGTAATTTTCCCAATAATCCTGGTACCCAATAACGAGCCTCATAGGATTTCAATGGAATGATTTCCAAACCATTGGCGAAGTGCAGGGCTTGTTTCCCAGCATCGCTACCATCAAAGAGTCCAGAGGGAGTAGCCACCACCCATTCTCGATTATCAAAGAACAGTATTTTGGCTACCTCTTGGCCATCTGCCTTTCGCAGCAAACTGATAGAAGTTTTATCCTTCGTGCTCAGTTCAAAGTCGGGGTGAAGGGTGGGCTGAGGCACTGCTGGCTGAGAACCAGTTTGTGGGGAGCCTACTTGCCCTCTAGCCAGGTCTAGGTACCGCCTTTGATTGGTATTGATTTGAAAGAATAGTTGCTGCTGCTTTGGATCAAAGTAAAGACTAGAAGAATCTCCCCCATGAGAAAGCTCATCCACTATCTGTTTCAATTTTCCTTGACCATCATAGATGCTTATTTTGGACTTTGAATCCACCTCAATCCCTTGCTGCATTTCCAGTACAGCTAGACCACCCTGCTCCATTGGAACGATCTGGAAAGTTTCCAGGTCACTGCGGTAATAGCGGTTTGTGGCAGGATGAAACACATGCTGAGTGCCTAATGCATCTTCGATCGAAATCAATTGCCCGTTTGCAAGCAGTTTTAGTCGTTCTGGAGATCTCTCTTTAGAATGTAGGGTGAGTAGAAGGCCGGAAGGGATATCCATAGCTCCGTAAGAAAGAAGTTTATCCTGCTCTGCGGGGAAGAAGCCCTTTATGGCTGGTGTTACGCCTCCGACGTCCGGATAGTGGGCAAAGGCGATCAACTGGTGATCGGGCGTGATGGCTATGCGAGGCACTGCACCCGGACCCTGCGGCATGTTCACAGATAAGGATTCAATCTGTTTGCCATCTGCTAACTGATATCGAACCAGGGTGCTCTGTTGCCAATTCAGAAGGCTCAGGATTTCTCCATCGCTGGAGAAAAAGGGTGTAGTTCCATACTCACTAGATTCGGGTATTGCATAGGTGGTAGGCGTGGTGGTGGAGTTTTCCCAAACCCAAAGTTTCCCTTTTGTAAGCGCAAAAACACGTGTGCCATCTGGGGAGGAGCCCATATCGACCGGTTCTGCATCTAAAAAGAAGGAAGCCTCGACTTTTCGGGTCAGTGTATTGACCTTGTGAATAGCGTTTGACCCCTTAGTCAGGACAAAATTATCTTGGCCGGAGAATTTGCCTTGTTCGTAATATCTTTCCAACAACTGCTTTCCACTATCCACCTCCCAGACGGTTACGGCTACCTCGCCATCAATGTATCCATAGAACCCCACTTTGGTAGTTGTGGTCAGCGCTACCTGCTTTCCATTGGGAGATAACGTCATTTCCCATACAAATACTCGATAGTCCGAGATCTTTATTTGGCGCTTGAGTGTGGCAGCTTTTGTATCCCAAACCTCAATATAGGTCGGGCCTGCAGCCTCGTCATAAGGTTTATTGTGACTTTCATCTTCCAGTTTTTCGCAATAGCGAGCACTAACGATATAGCTGCCGTCTGGAGCAACGGCTACCTGCTGGAACCCCAAGGAACAATCGTCGAGCTTGGTGTTGGGCCGCTTGGTTTCATTGTCGATGGTGAAGATTAATCTACCTGTTTTAGCTTCCCAGAGTTTCAGCTCCGTGCGGGCACAGGAGACGAGATAGTTTCCATCTGCAGAGTATTCGAGGTCTAGGGCTGCATATTGATGGAGAATGGGTAAAACCAGTTGAGGTTTTTGGCCCCACGTCATTCCTAGGCTAGCAATGAAGGTAATAGCTGAGCAAATCAGTCGGAATTTCATCGAAGGTCTTTTTGACGGTTACAAAGAATTATTATCCATATGGACAGTACTAGCCAGCTAGCCTACAGGCATGGCTAGGCAATGGATAGTGGAGGGGATAGTAGAATAAAGACCAGCACTGATTGCTTCTGGTCTTTACCATAACTATCTATTAAGCTGTTGGTAGAAGAGTTGCTGTATTTACTCTAGTAAGCCCTCTACCTCCCAGATCAAATCATCAACTAAAGTATCTATATCGTTCTTTGATCCGCTGATATCAAATGATCCAACGTTCTTTTTCCCTTTAAAGAGCGCCCCCTTCACCTTTACGTTGTTACCATTTAAGGTATAGATCCCTTTGAGAGAGTAAGCGTTGTCAAATTGATTCACGTCTACGAAAATGTATTCAGCCTGGGCACCCTTGCTACTCACGGAATGGAAGTACTTGCTGAGAGCATCTCCCAATCCAATCACATCATCATAGGCCTTGGATTCCAGGAACACATTGCGAATAAAAACCGGCTTTTCATTCGCGATAGGAATCTTCACGGCATCGTTGACAATCCCGATGTCAAAGCTCGAGGCATTGTTCGGAAAAGCTAAGACGGGGCGCTGGATTCCCCCGATCCCTTTGGCAAGATCGGGCACCTGATTACGAGCATGTTGGAACAAACTCATCACATCCAAGTGATCGTCGGAATGCCGCGCCGATACCAATTGCATTCCCTGCAAAAGGCTGAAGGTAAGCAGTCCTTGACCATACTGGCTGGCTTCGTAACTCACCTTGTTGGCAGCACTACCGGATATCACAAACATGCCGGTACGATCTTTCATCCGATCCAGTGCTCGGATCTGCCCGGAGTTGAGGCTTTTCCGCCCTTCGGTTAGGCTGGTAACAATTTGTCCTGAGTTACAGGCATCGATCATGAGTACCTGCTTCAGTGCGGGCACCTTATTGATCATTTTGGTGATTTCCTCACCAGACAGAGCATAGGATTCCCTGGTGTGTGTGTCACTGAGGTCCTCACTTGATATCCCGTGGGTGAGATAGTAGAACTGGGCTTCTTCCGCATTGCCATAGGTGACACCATGCCCCGAAAGATAAACGACCAAGATGTCTTCCGCTTTAGCCTTGGTTGCAATGGATTCAAAAACCGTCTGAATATTCTTCTTATTGGCATATTGCCAGTCAATGCTAGCACCGACCTTTTTCTCTGGATCAGTGGTGAGGCAGTGTACCTCCACGCTATCTCCCCGAGCACTAAACAGCGCTGCTCCAGAGGCATCGATGGCAGTAGCAATGCTTCTGGCGTCCTGATCGGCATATCGAAGATCTAGCTCATCACCCGTGTATTCACTGGTGCCGATACATACGGCATAGAGTTTCGGTGCGTGGACCAAGCGTATTTCTTCCGGTGTGTCATAGTCTGCAATGCCTCTGCTATTGACGATTTCGTAGCTAAATTCGAGATTGTAAGCCGCACTCTTAAGCCATCCCTCTTTATTGTAGGCGCGAATAGTAAGGACGTTCTTTTCACTCGGATCCTTTAAAAGGAGTCGGCTATGGGGCTTTATGTCTAGCTCAAATACGGTAGGTCGCTTTCCTGCACTTGCTGGGTTGGCATCGGCGGTGACCTCTTTTCCGTTGATGAAGATGCTCACTGGCCCAATGCCGCCATTGCGTTCTTCCAATTCGACATGGAGAATATTATTGTTGATTTTTGTTTCTTCCTTGATTCTAGGATAGAGTGGGACTTGCCCAAGATTGTCCACCGGGCGGATTCGTTCGGTAGAATAGCCCAGTAATTTCTGTAAGAGCCCCGGTTCAAAGTATCGTTCTTTCAATTGTTCCAACTCTACTACTTCTGTTCCAATCACGAAGTATAGGAGGTCCATAACCCCCGGAGTAGCATCAAATAAGCCCGTCGGGCTTACCGCTACCCAATTGAAAGAATCTATGCTATATAGTGAAGCAAGCTCTTCTCCTTTGTCCAGATCCCAAAAAGTGACCGTACCATCATAGTGGGCGGTAACAGCTTGATGTTTCTTGCCATTCACCTGCACTTCCCCAACTTCACCCATATGCCGACCTATGTAATTCCCACCTAAGCCAAACATCGTGGTTCCAGCCGGCCGTTCTTCACCGGTCTCAATTACTAGTTTTCCTTTCTGCAGGTCGAAAAAGCCTGTTTTTCCCTTGTTTCTTAAAGTCACATAGCGATTGTTTTCTGCGACCTTTACGGTATAGAATTTGCCGATATTGTTCCACCTTTGAATTTCTTGTCCATCCTGCGTTTTCCAAAGGACCAAGCTGCCATCGGCCAAGGTGCTGACTGCCTGCTGGCCGTCAGATAGGAAATCGATGCCAAGTATGTCCTGATTCCAGGTTTTTTGGGCCAGGCGCTTTCCTGTACTCAGGTCCCAATATTCCGTTTGTCTTTTGTCAACCACATTTATGGTGGAAATTTGGCTGCCGGAGAAGTGAATCGCCTTAAAGCGGTCGATTCCGCTTGCGGTTTTCAAGAAGACGCCCGGATAAACGTCAGCGTACCAGGAAACTTCACTCTTTATGAGTTGGCCAGCCTGATAGTCCCAGATACCTAATTCATAAGGGCCGTGGCGTCTGCTATCTCCGTAGATTTCGAGCACCCCAGTACTAAACCCACCTTGTTCTTGTTCCAGGTACCAAGTACAGATGCCGTAGCGTTCATCAGGTGAAAGATCAATCTCATCGGTATAGAAGTTAAAGGTCTTTTGCACATTTTCGTCTTGATCCAAGAGTGCCAAGTAGTCCAGCGGGCCACCGACGACGGGGGCAGCGAAGGGGACATTGCGCAGGTTCATCAAGATGATGGGCTTGGTATGGGCGGCAATGGCGGAATTGATGTTGTAGGCGCCAAATTTCTTTAGGGAAGGTTGTTTTCCTCTAGAGAGACTGCTATTCTTCTCTCCCATACTCCAGGGACTCCGGTTCTGCAGGTCCAGCGTACGGACCTTATTTATATCAAACTTGTGAATACCTATTTGAGAAATGTCTTCCGAGATAATCGTTCGGGTGTGAAATACTTCTGGCTGAGCGACCTTGCGCGATATGTTTTGGAGGTTTGCGACGTCCCGGAAGTGGAAACTATGACTATCATCCGCCGTGATCAGGAATTTACCATCTCTGCTCAAATGCATAAATTCCACAAAATAATTTTCCTCGGGCATCCCGGTGACAGCATTGGTTTGGAGATTCCATCTGCTAATTGCGTAGGAAGATAGGCGATGCGTGACTCCAGTAGACCACATGGCCCATTCGTACCTGGCGAGGAAAAGTTCGCTTCCATCAGCAGAATAGGCGAAATCGCGAACTCCCAGCACGCCCCGTATCATTCCCTCCGTTGCGGGTATGAGGCCAGCTGCTTTGGCTTGTTCCTGATTGCTAAAGGTGGTTGTAAGTTCACGGGAAAAGTCAACTACCTGTATATCGTCACCGTTCTGATAGATTACTTTGTCTTTTTCCAGATAGGAGGGATCCTCTTGATTGGGTGGTTGTACGACCAGATTGAAGAAGTTATTTCCATTGCCCATGGAACCGTCAGTGACCTTGAAATTAGCCAGCACCTCTCCAAGCTTATTTCTTACAAAGATGGACTGATTGGGCTTGTCAAAGTGCAGAATTCCTGCTGCTGCAGGACCATCAACCTCCCATACCTTGTTACCCGTCTCCAAATTCCAGGTGGCCAGTTTTCCATTCTTTTTTCGAAGAGCTAATAATTGTCCCTCCTGGCTAAGGGCATAGTCCAACATTTCTTCTGTCGGTGTACCAATTGTCTTTATGCTTTGTCCACTGCTGACATTCCAAAAATGAACTTGACCCTTTTGATCCAAGGCTGCTAGTGTTTGTTTATCCCGAAACCAAACCTCTTTTAAGTCCACCGGATGTTGGATACGCCTTAATAGCTGGGTGGTTTGGTAATTCCAGAGGATGATTTGCTGGTCCATCCCGACACTGGCTAGCAAACTATGGTCCGGAGAAAGATCCATGCTGATTATTCTCTTGATATGGCCTTGCTGATTAGCTATTACGGTTGGCTTTTGCGCTAGGATCAAGGAAGGAAGGATGCCTAGAAGAACCAATAAGAAAGTTGTTTTTGTGCTTGAGTAGGTCATGTTGAACTGGTGTTTACGGTTGGATTTAGCTGTAGATTACTTTTCAATCATCCACTGTACTTCAAAGATAATGTCTTCTACGAGCTGTGCAAGCTCTATCAAATATCTTGAAACTTAGCAGGTTCCTTGGTTTTTATCGCCTTAGAGGAGGCGCCGTTTGGACGTGTATCTCGTCATCTTCCTTTATTCCACCATACCTTCTACCTCATACAAGATGTCCTCTACCAATTGATCTAGGTTCTCTTTTTTGCCGGTAAGTTCAAATGGCCCTACATGCTTACTCCCTTTGAAGAGCGCTCCCCTTA
>CAJXPD010000041.1 GCA_913057785.1 uncultured Lewinella sp.
TTGGCATTAGGGAAAGCGACACCTATGCTCCCGTGCTGATACTGTAAATAGGTCTTCAACATGGCTCCATTTTCGTATCGGTGTCGGAACCCCATCGCTCCTCCCGCTCCAGTTGGTGGCTTCAACCAATCCCGATTTTGCGGGATCAAAGAGAACAAAGGCTGTAAATTGGTATAACTGCCAGAAAAAAGGAAAGCTGTCCTATCATTCCAGACTTTGACACGAGAAGCTCCTACCCCAGCGGCATTTACACTGAGACTGTACTCACTATCTTTCGGGATATCGTAAGTATTCAGCAACAATACGGACGATAAAGCCCGGCCATATTCTGCAGAGTATCCTCCCGTACTAAAGAGGGTGCCCTTAAAAAGAAAAGGGTTGAATCGCCCACGAGAAGGGATATCCGGAGTATCTCCGAAGAAGGGCTTTGCGACCAAAGCACCATCGATGATGGTTTGGGTCTCATAAGCTTCGCCGCCCCGCACAAATATGCCGGTCTCGTCATTGACTTGCGACACGCCCGGCAAAGTTTGTAGCGCCCCATAGACATCGCCCGAAGCACCAGGATTGGTAACAATATCTAGCGGTTTCAGCATGGTTATCTTCTTCTCATCGCTGGCCTCAAATGCTCCCGCAGAGATGACAACCTCTGCCAGTTGGTTGCTTCCTTTCTGAAGAACGATATCCACTTGTATTGCCCCATTCACGTCGATGGCTTGCTCGTAATTCGCAAAACCTAGGCAGCTCACTGCTAAGATCATGGAACCAGTAGATTCGGTGTTGAAAGAGAAAGAACCATTCTCATCCGTTGAAGTTCCATCAAAAACCTCTTTCAAGTATACATTCGCAAAGGGGATACTTTCACCTTTTTCATCTTGTACTTTCCCGCTAATGGTAAACTGGGCTTGTAGCGTTTGAGCCAAAAGCATTAACAATACTATCAATCTCATTGTACAGGTTTACAGTTTTGCCAATAACTCTGCCAATAGATGATGGGTGGGAAACTCCTTCAAGCCTTTGTGACAGTAGAGTTTTGCATCATCCCTCCTATCCTCTCTTTGGTAGAAGGCAGCTAAGTAGTAATAGGCGTCATCTCTTCCCCAAGTAGGAGCATTCGGGTGTGAGGAGTATTGATCAGGGGCTGCCAGGGCTTTAAGCAGAAACGCTTCGGCCTCTTTTCCTCCGCCATATTGCTTTGGCTTGTAGTAATCCGATCTACCTATGCCCAATAAGGCGCGCAGGTTATCCGAGTTCTTCTTCAAGGCTTTATTAAAGCTCTTCCTAGCTTTGGCAGAAAGGCCAATAGCCTCTCCGGGTTTAAAGGTGATCGACAAGCTATACAAAGAGCCCATGAGCGCGTATTCTTCATCCGTGGGTTTATCTATGGGTTCTAAAATAGCCAGTCCCTTATCCAAATAGGCTAGCGCTCCCTCCTGATCTTTTATTACCATCAAGTAAATAGCTCCCTGATAAGCAGCATAGGCTTTCCAATAGTCCAACCACTCGGAAGGCTCCATACCTTCAAGCTTTCCTAAAAGAGGTGCCAGTTTATCAGCCTGTTCAGCGAAGGATTGATCTTGTGCTTGGTGTATTTGTTCCTCTATGCCTTGCAGGGGATTTTGTGATTGTCCCATGGCAAATGAAGAAAGAAGCAGGAGTAAAAAACAGCAGGTGATTTCTTTCATATCAACTAAATTTTGTGATTTGATAGGCAAGTAAAGCGCTTTCTAGTTCGGTCAGAAATCGAATAGCTGGCTGGTTCTAGGTGGTAGATGGATGGTATGATCTCGTAGACGAGCAAAATCAGGGGTGAAGCACTAACTGTAAAAAAAATTACACATTGATTGCTTTTGTGCTCAAATCGCAATACATTGCAGTGTAAAAAAAATTACACATCCATGCCCGACTATTCTGAACTCAGTAAAAGAGAGCGCCAAATCATGGAAATTATCCATCGATTAGGTGAAGCTAGTGTGCAAGAGGTGGTTGATAATTTATCCGATGACCCTTCCTACAATACCATCCGCGTCTCCATTTACAACCTGAAGAACAAGGGGTACCTCCAGCAACGCGAGGAAGGTAAAAAGCATATTTATCAGCCATCAGTTGAAGCCGAACAAGCCGAGCAATCTGCGTTAAAACATGTTGTAAAAACCTACTTTGGGGGCTCTACCCCAAAGGTCGTATCCACCTTGCTCAATTTGGATTCCAATAAGATATCTGAAGCGGAATTGGATGAGTTGGCTTATCTTATTGAGGCAGCTCGCCAGAAAAAAGGAAAGCTATGATTAGTCTCACCTCATTTGGCTTATTGGCCATAAAATCGATTGTGATCATAGGCTTGGCATGGTTGGCTTATTTCTCTACCAAGCGCCAAACCGCTAAGGTTCGCTACTTTACCGTACAGCTATTCTTCCTTATTTTGGTAGTCTTACCATTTAGCAACTACCTTTTTCCCGAATGGCATTGGTCCTATACTAACTCCTTCATTCACCAAGCTCCTTCGGACTTTGATGAAGCTTTTACTTTGCCAAACTTCGCTAGCTCTGAGGCAGCAGTGCCCCCCAAAAAAACTTGTCAAAGTACAGAGCCCAATACGATCCTCGAAGCGTTTTCTTCGGGAACAAGTGAACCAGAAGCTGCTAGAACAACAAGTGTTCCATGGAGCCTCGTACTCTACTGGGCTTGGATATGTACTAGTTTGGTCTTGCTGTTGCAACTGGGCAAAGAGCTATGGCAACTCCGACAGTTGAGAAGCTATGGCGAAGACACTCAAAATCATCGCGTCTTCGTCCACTTGTGGACTTCACTATCTGCAGTTAAGCAGCTACCAACACCACAATTCATTCTAGATTCTTCTGTACAAGTCCCCTTTACTTTTGGACACCTCCGTCCCGTCATCGTGCTTCCTGAGGAAGCCATTGAATGGCCCGAAGAACGATTAAAGGCTGTGCTACTCCACGAAGCTGCACACATCAAACACCAGGATTACTTACCCAATATTATCCGGCGATTGGCCTGCTGTGTATTCTGGTGGAATTTCCCGATCTGGGCCTTGGCCAAGCGAGTACAATTAGAAAGTGAAAAAAGAGCGGATCAATGGGTTATCAAACATGAAATTTCACCCTTTGATTATGCAGCACAATTGGTGCAAATCACCCGACTGTTACAAACGCCCAAGTATGCTATGGTATCCTCTATTGGTCATGCCAACCAGCTCAGAAATCGCGTGGAACATGTCATTAAAGGAAGATCGCAGCAATCCATACCCTTAGGAATCCTTTGTCTATTCACTCTATTTTCTTTGGGATGCTTGACCATTTTATCCGCTTGCTTTCAAGCACAAACTAATTCCTCGCTCTCTTCTCATGTGGCTCTTCAACAAAGAATTCACGCAACCTTGGATCAACTCACTCCTTTGATTTGGCAAGCAGGTGAGGAAGAGAATAAGGAAGCCGTTCCTATCTTACAGGAATTACTAAGTCATGACTCTACCCAAATCCGATCACTGGCAGCTTGGGCACTGGGGGAGATCAAGGACCAGAATAGTTTTGCTTCCTTACGGCAACTCTTATATGATGAAGATGTATGGGTACAGGAAATGGCTATTCGGTCCATTGGAGAATTGGAAGTATCGTCTTCCTTAGATCTCATCGATCCTTTTCTGGAGGCTACACATCTTCACCTGCGGCTAGCAGCTGTACAGGCCATTGCCGACGTCGGAGTACCGAGAGGCACTTCGCTGCTATGGAATTCTATTCGAACATGGCCGGAAGATCAACGTGCACAGGCCATCCAAAAAATCGGTGAATATGGGAACTACTGTGCCGTCCCTTTGCTATCGAAATTGCTTTCAGAAGAACCTAGCACTAAGCTAGATGTGGTAGTGGGTTTAGGTAATTTAAGAGCAAAGGAGTCACTTTCTACTTTACTTCCCTTATTGTCCGATGAAGATCCCACCATCCGAGCAGCCACAGCCAAAAGCTTGGGGCTGATTGGAGATGCCAAAGCCATCCATCATTTGATTCCTATGCTTAGAGATGAGAATAGTGAAGTTCGAGAAGTTACGGTTTGGGCATTGGACGAAATTGGAGCTTAGGTGCATATTCTGACTTAGAAAACACAATATATCAATAGCAAGTAGTTTTGCCTTTGTCGGTCGACAAGGAGCTACCCATTAATCATTCAACTTCCATTCAAATCCACAGAATAAGTCTTTTGATGTAGCCATCATTTGACCTCTACCTGTATTATTCAATTCTAAGAAATGATGAAGAAATCACCCTTTCTTCTAATAGCTCTTCTATGTCTATTAGTGAAATCTTACAGTCAGCAGCCAGAAAAACTCACGGCATCTATTACCCTAGCTCAGGGACCGATTCAAGTAGATGGTATTATGGATGAACCAACTTGGCAATCCATTGAACCACTAAATACTTTCTGGAATCACCGCCCAAACGATGCCGGTCAAGCAAAAGCTCAAACCGCTGTCTATCTAAGCTATGATGAACGCTTCCTTTATTTTGGGTTTACATGCAAATCGCTCAACAATCAATACATCCTGGAATCGCTCAAAAGAGATCAATTTTTCAGTGATGATGGCATTGGCATTGTGCTGGATCCCGCCATGCAAAAGACACATGGATTCTTCTTTGCGGTAAATGCTGGTGGAGCCCAGTCGGAAGGTATGATTGCCAGCACCAATGTGGATCTCAGCTGGGATATTGCCTGGTATAGTGCCGTTCAACAACATGCTGACAGCAGTTGGACAGCAGAAATTGCCATCCCTTTCAGGAGTTTAAGGTATCAACATGACCAATCACAGTGGGGGATCAATTTCATACGCAATGATATGAAGCGCAATCAGATCTCTACCTGGATACCCTTCCCGGCCAACTTTTCTGATGTGGACCTTGGATATACCGGCCTATTGCAATGGCCAGCACCGCTGCCGAAAAATCGCAGCAATTCCTCGGTATTACCCTACCTTTCGGGCAATCTCAACCGAGATTATCTTTCTCAAGAAAATACAGAACATAAGGTCAATGCCGGAATCGATGCCAAAGTGGCGATCACCCCTTCTCTAAATCTTGATCTTACCATTAACCCAGACTTTTCAACCGTTGAAGTAGATCGTCAAGTAATCAATCTTAGTCGCTTTAATATCTTCTTCCCAGAACGGAGGCCCTTCTTTCTGGAGAATAATGATCTTATTGAGACTTTCGGCAATTGGGAGATTAAACCCTTCTTTTCGAGAAGAATCGGCCTGAAAGACGGCCAGACCATCCCTATAGCCTTTGGAGCTCGTCTAAGCGGCAACCTTAGCGACAAGTGGCGGATCAATCTGATGAATACACAAACCACTGCATCAGATGAAAATCCTGCGCAAAACTATACCGTGGCAGCTTTTCAACGAAGAGTGCTAAAACGATCCTCCTTGAGGGGATTTATTACCAACCAGCAGCAAACTTCCACCGGAGATCAAGATGCTGCTAGCTTCAATCGGATAGCTGGGGCAGAATTCAATTACCGTTCAGAAAGTGGGAATCTATCCAGTACTGCCGCTTATCATCGCGCCTTTTTGGACGATCCTAATATCAAGGGAGATCGGGATCATTGGGAGTACACTCTTAATTATAGTTCAAAATCCCTGCGATTTTACACTACTGTTTTCTCTTTGGGAGAAAATTACCTGCCAGCCATGGGTTTCACCCCTCGTCTCTTCAATTATGATCCTTTACAGGATAGCACGTATCGCATCGGGTACATTCAAAACTTCAATTGGCTAGCTTGGGACTTTTACCCTAAAGCCGGAAAGCAGGTGGTCTATCATGGGCCAAGACTGCGCCACAATTATTACATAAATAGTGGTGGAGAATTCAGTGAAAGTACAAGTTCCTTTGTCTACGAACTAGATATGGCTAACCAAAGCCAAATAGATGTAGGTGCGAGACGGCAAGACATCCAACTTTTATTTCCGTTTAATCCCATTGGTCAAGACGACAAATTATTACCCGTAAACCGCTATACCTTTTACCGCTATTTTTTCGATTATGATAGTGATCCCAGAAGGCTCTTTTCCTATGGAACCGTCATTGATTGGGGGGGATTCTATACTGGACATCGAATCTCACTGAACAACTATGTTCGCTTCAAATTCCGACCTTGGATGAACCTGGAGTTACGCTATATCTACAACTGGGTAGACTTAAATACCTATGGCAAAGAAGGGATTCATTTGTTCGCGCCAAGGGTAGAGATATCGTTCAGTAATAAATTATTCTGGACTACCTTTTTCCAATACAATACCCTGGCTCAAAACATGAACATCAATAGCCGGCTACAATGGCGCTATGCCCCAATGTCTGATCTATACTTAGTGCTAGGGAACAATTTTGGCATTCCAGATTGGAATACAAAAGATTTAGGATTGGTGTTGAAACTCACTAAATGGTTTCAATTGTAGAAGGCACAAAAGTTTGCAAAAAAAGAAGGCACCTCCAGTCACAACCCGAAAGGACCAGAGGTGCCATTACCACTTTACCAGTGATAAGCGTTTTAAAGCGGATAACAAGGAATGACAAGTAGGTATGGAATACTCCTCATCCTCCCTTTTTATTTTCTAGTTGCCGTAGATATCAGAGCCTCCAGAAGATTTCTGGTAGCTAACCTTAGGACTTCCTTTGTAGTGAATGTCACTTGCTCCGTGCGCTTCCATAGAAATCTCTCCAGTGACGTATACATATGCATCTGATCCACCGTGCACTTTGAGTTTGCAATTCTCAGCAGTCAAGTTTTTTCCTTCAAAATCACTACCGCCTCTAGCTGTGATGGACATATATTGAGCTTTACCCTTAAGGTTGGCATCTGATCCGCCACTAATGTCACAAGTTAGTTCTTTCACCGCTAGATCCATTTTCACATCACTACCGCCACTTGCTTTGATGGTCAAGGCGTCTGCTTTGATCTCTCCCTCAGAATAGACATCAGAGCCTCCGGAGGACATGATGGCTTTCAGGTTACTAGCCGTAACCAAAACCTTAAAGGACTTGGCGTTTCTTATGGAAGTATTTCGCTCCACACCCAGCACCAAAGTATTACCGTCCATACGCGTGGTAATCTTATCTGCTAGGTTGTCATCAGCCTTAACCACTACTTTATCTTGGCTCCCTTGCATCAATACTACATCTACTCCACTGCTTGCCTTTACATTCTGAAAGCCAGAAAGATTACGGTTTTGCTCAATTACATTGCCACTTCCCTTGATGCCTTTATTCCATTGAGCACTGAGGGTGAAGCTGGCGCAAAAAAGGAGAGCGAAGGCCAAAAGAAAGGGTGTTCTAACGAGTTTCTTAGTCATAATTCTTAAGATTTAGTTCTATGTCGGATAGAATTTTGAAGTGAGTTTCCCACTCGCTGTATAGAAGGTTACAGGTAGAATTGAGCAGAAATAAATTATGTGTTTGCAGTAAAGACGCGAAAATTCTCGGGAGGTTGCAGGAGGTGGTTTTGAAGATCAATTTGTGGTAGGAAAATCTATACGGCTAACTAGATAGGTACGTACCAAACTTATCTATCGGAATTGATAGTTGGTATCTATTCAAGAACTACCTTAATTACATTGATAAACGATCACCGTACTAGCTGCACATCTCCTGACAAGAGCTGTTGTCTCCCATCTTTAGCAATAACGATAGCCTGCCAAACGTATACGCCCGTCTTCATCATTTTTCCTCTCACTTCTCCATTCCAGCCCATTTCTGAAGCATTGACTTGTATATCAGCCTGTTCGAAGATCTGATTCCCCCAGCGGTCGAAAACACGAAAAGATTGGATGTCATAGTTTGTTCTTCCTTGAACATAGAAACGATCATTCAAACCATCACCATTGGGGCTAAACGCATTTGGTACATATACCGCGAACTCACTTAAGAACACAGGAGTAGAGGCAGAAGCCTCGCAGCCGTATACATCCACAATCTTCAATTCAACAAATCCTTCCTCGCGGGGTGCAAAACGATATTCATTACAATTGGGGCAGATCGCCATTTCATCCGTAGGTAGCCAGGTCCAAGCATAACTTATAACCTCTCCTGCGCCCGTCACTTCAGGTAGAATAAGCACTGATTCACCTTCTTCTGCATATATTCCCGGACCTAAAGTCACGGCCAAAGTTGACGGTTCCACCCGTACCCGGGTACGATCGCTTTCGCAGTCACTTTCTATCAATAACTCGTATTCACCAGGTGTTGAAACCCAAATAGCTGGGCTCGTCTGTCCGGTGCTCCAGGTGTAGCTCAGATTCGGATCGGTTAATGGCTGCAGCAGTACGCTGTCACCAGGACAGATCAGGTAATGATGTTGATTGAACAAAGCTTCCAGTGGTCGTACGGAGTAGCGAGTTGGGTCATCTACAGCAATCGTCTCAGGATCATCTGATAGGATATAACTGGGGCCTTCTGGATACAATCTTGGAGTATGCCGGAGGGTGGCATGCTCCGCATAGTCCCCCGCCAGAACTTCCTCTTCCAGCCAAATATCAACAGTAATCTCAAATTGCCCGATCGGAAGATCTAACTGGCTCAACTCAAGACGATGAGTGCCTTCTCCTGAAATGGTAGCCGACAACTGTTCCGGTAGATGAATGGATTGAATGGAAAAACCAGGTGGAAAACTATCCCGTAGTTCTAATTGGGTGAGTGCTTCATCTGTTCTATTGACTAAGGAATAGGTAAACTCCACCTGGGTACAGGGAGATAGTTGACGAAAACTGACGCTTTTGTATAGTTCAACCGTATAGGGGCAGGAGCAAGCGTCCTCTGGATAGTGATCAATGTTCAAAGATTGCAGTCGCTCGACCTCTCCGGTATCAATGTCAAATTTAAAAAGGGTACGATCTCCAAAAAGGCTTGCGGCAGAACCGATTCCGAATAAATTACCTCTTTCATCAAAAAATATAGATGGAACAATTCCTTGAATTTTTCCCGTTTGCGGGTATGTAGTGTTATCAATCACTCTATTATCGAGATCAATAGTAACCAATCGTCTCTGCAAATGATCAAATCCAAATAACACATTAGTGGTAGGATGAAAGGCTATATCCGTGCAATAAACTCTGGTAGTGCTCCCTTGTGCACGAAAAATTTCCATCTCCGTATGGTAATCTGGGTCCGTTAGATTGATTCTAGCCAGCAAATTGTAGTTTGATCTTTCATGGAAGCCCAACATAACTAGGTATTTCCCATCCGGACTTATATCCCCTGATACAAAATGCAAAGAATCGGGTAAGGGCAAAGTAGCTAGAATATCAAGGCGATAATCGGCATCTATTCGGCAAAGTTGATAGGGTCTTGTTTGAACTAGGCCATAGACTAAGTCGTCTTGTGGCCGATAGCAAATGGCATTGATAGGTAATCCATCAAAGCGTGCTAAATCAGTAAATTGTATACGTCCACGCTCTGCATCGAGTTCTATTCGTTGAAAAGTGCTCCCGTTGTCATTTTCCGTGACCCTATACATTCCTCCATTGCAATTGAATGGCGTTTGAGCCCCGCCCACAATAGCCAATAGAGTGAAGAACAAGGTCATCTTCACCTGTTTGCTTGACATACCTATACTGTTAGCCCTATCTCCTTTTGGGAAAGGCTTGTGAATTAAAGAAAATACCGGCTTGACTAAAGTTTACATACAAATAACGGGAAAAAGGCACACAAAAAAGAACAAAAACTATGTAAAAACAAAAAGAAGAAAATTTTTATTGCTTTTTGGAAAGATTACTTGAGTTTTTGATTGTTAGCGTGTCGTTCTTTATCCCGGATAGATTTCTTCTCTAAATTTCTTTCCAATGCTTCTGTCAGGTCTATCCCCGTTTGATTGGCGAGACAAATTAGGACGAAAAGCACGTCGGCCATTTCATCCGGCAAATCCTTTGCAGCAGCCAGCTCCTTCTCTTTTGTTTTGAACGATTGTTCTCCATATAAGCGCGCCATCAAACGCGCAACTTCCCCTACTTCCTCCATCAGTATCGCTGTATTCGTTAACTCATTGTAGTAACGAATCCCAATCGTATTAATCCATTTATCAACTATTTCTTGCGCTTCTTTGATGGTCATACTCTTCTTTTTGGATAAAAGCTAGCCTTTTGCTTTTCATATGTAAAAGCTGAGGCAAAAAAGAACCTAATAACTATAATACGAGAAGTACAGGATTGTTGAGGAAAATGGATAAAAATCAAGAGATGGGAAATAAGGAAATGGCTTCATCCTCTTTAGCGCGCATAATACGCTGCTCTTCATCAGACTTATCGCCGTAGCCGCAGAGGTGTAAAACGCCATGAATCATTACACGCTTAAGCTCTTGCTCAAAGGGTTGTTCAAACTTACTGGCATTTTCTTTAATTCGATCTATACTGATAAAGATATCCCCTTCAATATCCGGGGTTGAAGCATAGGGGAAGGTGATAATATCTGTGTAAGTATCATGATCCAGGTACTCAAGATTGACCTTGAGTAAAGCAGCATCACTACAGAAAATATAATTGAGCTGTTTAAGATGGCAGGATTGGGACTCGATAACAGTTCGAATCCAATTAATAAAGTTCAGCTCGTCTGATAAAGTGAAAGAAATGTCTTCCTCGTGGAAGAGGATCTTGGCTTGAGTAGTAGATTCCTCTTCCGGAATAGGAGGTGTATTCATTAAAGGTTGAAATGCAATTCGACCGTGCTCCCGTTGTTATGGTACTTGAGATGGTCCGCCAATTGGTGCATCAAGAAGACGCCTCGGCCTCCAACTTCCATAATTCTATCTGGACTAGTTGGATCAGGTAAGCTACTATAATCGAAACCTCTGCCTTCGTCAGTTACGCGGAAAGAAAGGCTATCTTTCTCTTTTTGCAAAGAGATCTCCACTGTTTTGGAGTCATCCTTATGATTTCCGTGAATGATGGCATTGTTTACTGCCTCGGTAAGGCTGATGAGAATATTGCCATAAAGATCTGGAGTCAACTTATATCTCTGCACCACACGCTCCACAAAAGACTCTACCATAGCGATATTCCCAGGATTAGAAGGTAGTCTCAGCATAATCAGTCTTGAACCCATATTTTGTTTGCACATCCGAAATTTAAGATTATTTTAACAATGATGCAAGTACTAAACTTTTCCTTACTTCATTGTGACGCAAAAAAAATCAGAAGTTTCACTTTTTAGCTCATTTTCTATTATTTCTGCGAACCTTTTTTTCGAAGCAATCTACTATTACTACTTGCTTCTTTTTAACACAAAAATGCACACTCCACTGCTGTCATTGCAGTGACGGAGATCACATTTGAACAAGTTTGGTAATAGGAGAGCTATTAGGGATAGGGATGGCGTTTGGATATTTCCCGTTTGCGTTAGTTCTGATACAAAGTTACGCCTACTGAGGTCAAAAGTCAAGGGGCATGGGCGTTAAAGCCCTCAATTTGAGTGAGAAATCAGAATTCGTTCAAATTTGGGAGAGCTAAATAAGTCCGTAAATATGGACCGGGAGCACCGGTTATAGCTCCAACATTTGGGGTAGGCCATCAGCTTTATCTGCAAACTTGTGTCAAGCTTATAACCTACTGGTAGGTAATAAAATAAAAGGAGATTTAGGCTTGGTCAACCTAAATCTCCTTTATCTAGCATCTAAGCCCTATTGGGCCTCATGAAGAAAACGCCTAGTTATCGGCCGGGGCAGTTTTCAAAGATTTGAAATACTCCTCCACCAAATACTTATAATAAGGCTTGAGAGATGGAGATACTGTTTTATACATCTCTACCTCCGCTTCCCGCTTCTTGATGTATTCTTGCAAAGAAGGTGGAATCTTACGATCTCTGGCTTGAGCAGTTTCCGCCTTTCTCTTTTCTTCATACTCTCTCTGTCTTTCTGCTTTTTCGTGCTCTAACAATCGCGTTTCAATCTCCTCTACTCGGGACATGGTCTCATTGGTCAACTTCTTATTAACCAAATCTGTCTCTACCTTATCCATCTGCTCAATTAACTCTTGCAATTGCTGATCACCTTTTCCTTGCCGTTCCTTCTCCTTAGCCTTTTCTTGCAGGGCTTTACGCAGGGCTGCCTGCTTTGCTGCCATTTGCGCAAACTCTTTACTGGATCCACCCTTACCGTCCTTCATCCGTTGCTGCATATTTTGCAATTGCTTCTTCAGATCCTCTTGCCCTTGGCCGGGTTTATCTTGCGGTTTCTGACCGTCTTTTCCTTGTTGCCCATTAGGTTTGTCACACATCTGATTTCCAGACATCATGCCGGACATCTGCTGCTGCATCTGGTTCATCACCTCGCTCAACATCAAGGCAAGATCATTGACATTCTTCATGGCGCGCTGCTGGTGGTCACCGGCAGGTCCTTTACGACGCTCTTCTAATTCGTCCAATGATTCTCGCATATTGTTCTTGATCTCGGAAACCTTCTCCGTAACGAAAGACTCGATCTGATATACGCGCTTGCTCAATGCCTGCAGACTATCTTCAATTAGCTTGAAGTCATCTTGTAACTTGAACTGATCTTGTACCAATTCGACATAGCGTGGCGTATTGATATCTGCTCCGCCAAAGGATTCGATGAGGTCTTCCTGATCGAAGGAAAGCCCAACTAGGTTTTCCAACAATTGACGAAGCGCTGCCATGTCTTCTTGCATTTGCTCCATTTCACCCTGCTGCATTTGCATGGCCATCTGCATAGCCATTTCTCTCATCTTTTGAGAAGCTCCCTTTTGAGATTCCGAAGCCTTACTGTTTTGCTGTTGTTGGAGTTGTTCTTGGCTTTGCTCCATTTGCTCCTGAATATCTTCCATTTGCTCCTCGAACTCACCCAATTCTTTCTTATTCTCCAATTCTTCGTTCTTCTCCTGCATCTTATCCATCTTCTCCTCTAGCTTATCCATTTCTTCGTTGAGCTCTTCCTGCTTCTGCTCCAACTCTTCTTGCTTTTCCTTCTGCTCTTCTTCCGACATCTCTTCTTTATTTTCCTCAGCCTCTTTCGTTTCTTCAGAAAGCTCTTCTTGTTCTTCTGCTAGCTCTTCGAGTTTCTCGATAGTTTCCTGCATTTCCTGCTCCATTTCGAGCTGCTTGTACAATTCTAGCAGTCGATCCAGTTCCTTCTCCATTTCCTCATCGGAGTATTCCATATCCTCCATCATCTCGAGTGCATCATCTTTCTCTAGCTGCTCCATCAATTCTTCGATCTGCTCCATCAATTCCTGCATCTCTTCATCCATGATTTGCTCAAACAACTCTTCCAGTTGTTCCTGTTTCTCCAGGATACGCTCATCCGTTTCCGTAAACTCTTCTTGGTTTTCTATGTTCTCTTGGAATTTTTCTTTGGCCTTTTGTACATCCTTTTCCAACTCCTCTTGGCGATCCATTAGCTTCTCCAATTCCTTCTTGCTCTGCCAATCCAAATCCTTCTCTTGCAACAATTTCTCCCTCATCTTCTTCATATCCTCCTGAATCTTCCTAGACTCCTCCAACGCTTCTTTCAGTTCTTGCTTGATCGCCTCGTCATTCTCTTCGGCCATCGCTTCGTATTCGTCCACAGTTGGCATAGAGAAAACCATCAAGTTGGTCCGAGCGGGTTTGTTACCATTGACCCCGTCATTATCATATACCTCAAAGAAGTAGGTTACTTCATCTCCTGGATTAAGCTCTAATTCATTCAGGTCAAAAGTATAGTCGTAACGTGTTTCCTTACTGGAAGGATTGCCCATTGGTACCGTTTGCACCTCTCCCTCTGATCCGTCCTCATTTTTGATTCTGTAATTAAAGGAAAGACTCACCAAGCCATAGTCATCGGCAGCCTCACCCACGAAGAAGATCAGTTTTTGATCCGTGCTATCCTGGAACTTCTCTGCCCCAATGGTTGGATATAAATCCGGGATTACAGTAATCGCATAGGAGATACTATCTGCGTTGGGTAGCATTTCATTAGAAATGTACAACTTATAAGATTCGCTTTTCATGGCTCTTTTCTTGAAGGAAAAGAGGTCATCTGAAAATCGCTTCGTTTCTGCTAAGTCCTCTGCAGAAGAAAACGACAAGCTTATATCATCTGTATTCTCCGCATTGAAGATCCAATCAATATTTGTTCCAACCGGCACTACGACATCACCAATGCTGTTCAAGCCCTCATCTTTTCTTTGCGTATAGGCAGGGTAGTCCAACTTCACTTCAAACCCAAGGATATTGGGTTTTCTCATGACCTCGAGCGTGTAGTTATCCGATTCCAAACCACTAGAGTACAATTTGAACTTCGTATCCTTCTGCACATTGCTGAAGCGATAGGAGAACAGATCGTTAGCCTCCTTGATCAAGCGGTGCTGGATACCATCAACATTAATGAAAACTTCATTCGGCAATTGCTCTCCTTCAATCTTTACATTCAAAGGAAAGTCTTCATATTGAACCACAGAGAGATCTTGTTCTGGAACGATGAAATGGAACGGCGCTGGGCGTTCGAATTTTTCCCCATTTCTAATCAATCGGCGAGTACTGTCCTTAATCATACTTGGTGCAGCAAACAACAAGACCAACAACAACATTAGAGGAGGTAAAGCATATCGCAGGTACTTTCTGTTGTTAGAAAGATTGATGGCAGCCTTGAAGGGCACAGGCTTAATTTCCTCTGATTTCTGGTTGATACTGGCTAGAATTAGGTCTTTGTCTCCCAATTCATCCGCTTGCTGTTTCAACTGCAATACATTGAGTAATTTATCCTTAACGTTGGCGAAGTGATCGCCCACAATCTGAGCGGCCTGCTCATGAGAAATAATCTTACCCAATTGGAAATAATGTAACAAAGGTCTAAACACCCAATAGGACAGCGCCAAGACACTTACTCCGATGAAGGAGAAGAACAGGACCTTTCGCATACCTGTATCGAAGAAGAAGGTATGTTCTAGAAACGCGGCCAACAAAAAGAGGACCAGGATAAGACCGACACTGTACAATCCCCCTCGAATGAGTTGATTGACATAATATTTCCGGATAAATTGGTCCAGCTTTTCGATGAGTAGTTGATAGTTATTTCTTGGCGCCATTTTGTTGGGCTTTTTGTGGTAAACCGATTGATACTTTAAAGAACAATATCCTTCACCAATGGTTGCTCATCAGTAAAGGATATACACAGATTGTTTTAGATACTTATACGTATTATGGACTATGGGGATTCCCAATCAGTGTTAAGACCGAGAAAGACAGCATCAACTGATGAAAAAGTCTTATTCTTGATCTTTAATTCGCTGATTGTTAATTGTGTGGCACAGGAATCCGAAAATTAACCAACTTTCGACGCAATGTCAAGTTACCTAGGTATAAATGCAATGCTATTATGACATTTGGACAACAAGTAGTCAAGTTTACCGAGAACCTTCAGCCAAATTGGTCTTTGCCCGCCCATGCTCAGTTGTTATTTCCTTACGAAAATGAGATGACGATGACGACCTTAAAGACCTTTTATGAGCTGTACTATAGCGATCATGAACCTCGGATCTTCATCTTTGGCATTAACCCTGGTCGATTCGGAGCGGGTATTACTGGCGTTCCTTTTACGGATCCAATCCGTTTAGCGGATGTTTGTGGCATAGAGACTACCTTCAAGCGAAAAGCCGAACTCTCTTCCATTTTTGTATATGAATATATAGCTGCCTACGGGGGTGCCAATTCTTTTTATCAGAAATACTACATCACTTCAGTCTGTCCCTTGGGTTTTACCAGAGATGGTAAAAACTACAATTACTATGATGATAAGAAATTGGAGCGGGCAGTAGAACCACACATTATTGATAATATCAACGATCAGAAAATTTTCGGCACCTCAAATAAAGTGGCGATCTGCATGGGACAAGGGTCTAATTATAAATACCTAAGTAAACTCAATGAAAAACATCAGTTTTTTGAGCATATATTGCCTGTTCCACATCCGCGTTGGGTTATGCAATACCGACGCAAAAGGCTAGAAGAATTTGTTCAACTATACCTGGACACCTTCAAGAAGGCAGAAGAGCTCATAACTCAAGTCTAACTATTTTCAGGGTGAAGCTACATTAGTCTTTATTATGTCGACCTTCTCTTGCCGAAGCTTATCCAACTTTTTAGCATGCGTGTCCGATAGGGACTTCAATGTCTTCAGAATGAGGCTCAAGTTGTCTTTCAAGCCTTTCAAGTAGTTGAGCACGCTCACTAATCTTTGCTGAATAACCCAATCGGACAAAAGGCGATCGTAATAGATATCATGGAAGTGCATAAATTCTTGGATCGGACTGTAGATTTTGAAGGGGCTATCACTAAAAACATCGTCCATTTCATCCTTCAACTCTAGCAGAGTCAGCTTCAATTGCATAGAAATCTCATGCGCTTCATTCACATATTTTTCAACCTTGTACGGAACATGCGGAGCCTCAACACGCTGCCCCCAGGCTTCTAGATCATACGCTTTTTCATGCAATTCGATCATTTCATCTAAACGAACCAATGCCTTTGCAGCAACTATGTTAGCTTCGTGCACCTCTCTTTGAGCACCTATAGTCGCATCGATTTCTTTATGGATCTGGATAAGTCGATTTCTTAAATGGAGGTATTTAGCTGATATCTCTACATCTCTTTGCAGTAGCATTTCATTTAGAAGCTCGAATGTTTTTTCCTCCTTGGCTACCTTTCCTTCCAATACTTCCTGTTCATAGACCATCAGCTCCAGCGTCTTTGCATATTCCTTGTATTTCAGTACCGCCTGCAAATACTCCTGCTTTTCAATTTCATATTGTTCCTCCTTATTCCCTAAAATTCTTTGGAATAAGGACGAGACAGACAAGGTTTCCAATGCTCTTACATCTTGATATTCCTTTATCTTAACTCGCTCTAAAAGCTTGAGGTCATATTCTGTCGAAGCAATCCGCTCCTTCAGTTTTGTTAGATGTTTCTTAGCTAGGATAAGGCTTCGGTATTCCCCAATCAGTTGCTCTATTTGGCCGCTTTGTTTCATTTTTTAAGGTTTTTCCAGTAGACCGTATTCTTTTCTACCCATCAAGCGTTTCCCCTGTTTCCAAAAATCTGCATCCCCAACCAAACAAGAATTAAAACGCTAAGACTTCCATTCACCCAAAAACTAATATTACCCAAATCTTGTAGACCAACAAATGCCTTTTCGAGAGCTTTCCAAACATTGTGTAAGCCTAAAAAGCAAGTTACTCCAACGATGAACAGGGTAACTAGATTGAGTCCGGTCGTATTTACATATTCGGCGGGTAAGAGGGCTCGGTCATTTACCGTAAGTAAAAGAAAAATAGCAATGATCGGCAATAAAGCACCGTTAATGGCCTGCGCCATTATGATGGCAGGAATGGGCTTTACATCCAACAAACCAAAAAGCAAACCAACCCCTAGAATAGTCAGCCATACCATCCGAAAATTCCGTGAAGTCGGCGCCCAATCAAACAGGCTCTGAGCAGTAACCGCCGCCGCCAGTGGACTAGTGATCGAGGAGCTCATTCCCGCCGCAAATAACCCAATCCCAAATACTACAGCACCCTGCGGTCCCATCTTGTCCGACATGGCTTCTCCAATAGCTTCAAAACTAAAGGCGCCCTCTACTTGCGTACCTACCACCATAATGGCTACGGAGATGATTCCGCCGATCAGTACAGCTAGCGCCAAGCCCCAGCGCATATCCGACATGGCTTGGCCTTTACTGATTCCCGATCCTAGAAATAAGTTGTAAGGAACGATGGTAGTACCAATCAATCCGATGATCAATAAAGCATTACCATTGCTAATAGAAGGCATGAAAGCCCCTTCCCAACTTTCCACACTTAAAGAAGATCGAAAAGCAGCCAGAATGAAAGCCACTCCCATCAGCGCAACTACAATTCCCAATAAGTTGGCTATCCGTTTGTAATTACCAGACCATAGGAAAACACCACAGATCAAGGCGAGCACTACCGTCATAAGATTTAGGGAAACGGATGCAAAAAGTCCGATTCCTCCCAGAGCCCCTAGCATATTACCCGCCTGGTAAGCCGCACAGCCGAAAGCCACGGCAAAAAACAGAATCCATTTCAGACGTGTCTTTCCCCCACTTCCATATTTGGCTGCCAAAATCTCTCCTAAATTTTTACCTGAAGCAATAGTGATTCGGGCTGCCGCTTCTTGGAGAAAGATGGTAGCAATAGTGGAAAACAGCAAGGCCCAAAGCAAGCCCATTCCAAAACTTGCTCCAGCTTTGGAAGCTGTTGTGACTGTTCCTGGACCGATGAAAGCTGCCGCGATAATAGACCAAAAAAGAACACTGAGGAGTCGGGTCCGAAAGGTGGTAGTCGAAGACATCGTGTAAGCTGTATAGATTTGTTAAAAACAAACTACGCTCCTCCCCTTAAGTCAATACGTTAAGCCGCAGAAATAGAAAAGGATGAGGCAGATAGAGTGGGAAGTTACAATAATCCCCTTACAATCTGTCTCATCCTTCGCGTTTCTTCAGAGCCTACTGCCGGCTCTTCTAGCTATGTATATGCCTTTAAAACAGGCTTTCGATCACATTCTCTTCTGAAATGCCCTCCGCTTCTGCTTTGTAATTGCGAACAATGCGGTGTCTAAGGACATAATTGGCAATAGCTTGGACATCTTCTATATCTGGAGAGTATTTTCCACGGATGGCAGCGTGACATTTTGCACCCAACACTAGATACTGTGAAGCCCTTGGTCCTGCACCCCAGGAAATGTATTCATTGACATGCTTAGTCGCTCTATCCGTACCTGGGCGAGTCTGAGTAACCAGAGAAACAGCATATTCCAATACGTTATCGGCAATTGGAATCTTGCGCACCAATTGCTGGAAGAACATGATCTGCTCGCTAGTTAGTACGTGCTTGAGATCATGGTTTTGAATAGCCGTGGTACTTTTAACTACTGCAATCTCCTCTTCGTAAGTGGGATAGTCCAACGGAATATTGAACATAAAACGGTCCAACTGCGCTTCTGGCAACGGATAAGTTCCTTCCTGTTCGATTGGGTTTTGTGTTGCCAATACGAAGAAAGGAGCAGGTAATAAATGGCGCTGGCCAGATACCGTCACGGAACGCTCTTGCATGGCCTCGAGCAAGGCAGCCTGCGTTTTTGGCGGGGTCCGGTTGATCTCATCCGCCAACAATATATTAGAGAACAAAGGACCTTTATTAAACTTGAAGTGACGATCCTCATCTAGGATTTCAGAACCGGTAATATCTGAGGGCATCAGGTCAGGAGTAAACTGAATTCTTTTAAAGTCCAAATCCAGCACCTCCGCAATTGTACTTACAAGAAGTGTTTTGGCTAATCCTGGTACACCAACAAGCAAACTGTGTCCATTACTAAAGAGAGAAATAATCACGGATTTAACCACTTCTTCTTGCCCGACGATGACCTTAGCAATTTCTTGCTTCAAATCACGATAGGCTTGCGCCATCGCGTCAATGGCCTCTACATCCGATTTATATTGTTGCATACTTAACTTTTGGTTCCTCAACAGCTGTCAAAGAGGGTTCTACTTAGAATCTTGTACAGAAATGGAGACGCAATTTGTAAAAAACTTTGCTTAATCTCAAATCAAGAAACGTTCAAATATATCCTTTGTTTCGATGGCTTGTCGTTTTGGCAGCATTTTCGCCACCTATTCACAGTTCCATAACATATCCGAAAGCGCATATCCCTTGCCAGGGTAGGAAAAATGCCACCATTCGGTCCGAATTCCCCTAAAACCTTCTTCCTCCAAAAGACCTCTCAGAAGCTTTCGATTCGCGAGTATAGAATCTGGCAAATCTTGATAAGTGCTCCATGCCTCCGGGCCAAAGAAGTCATAGGTAGTTCCCATATCCAATTGCTTCCCCTCTGCGTCGACAATGGTGAGATCGACAGCGGCACCACGATTGTGCATGGATCCTTTTCTAGGATCGGAAACATATCGTTTATCTGGCACCTTTTCCCACAATTTCCATTGAATCGGACGAGGACGATAGCAGTCGAACATCTTCAACCCAAGTCCCCTTTCCTGCAGAATCTTATGAACCTTCACCACCTGCTTAGCCACCTCCGGGCGCAGGAAACAGCGGCCACATTCGTACATCTTTTCTTCCACAAAATTATTCTCCGTAGCGTATCGCATATCGATAGCAATGCTTTCATCCAGAAGATGGAGATCAGTCCACTCTAAAGTATCGTAATCGGGAACAGGAGGGGCAGGTTCTTCCATCACGGGAAATGCCGAAATAGTATCCAAGGTGGTAGTGTCCGACAACTGCTCGGCCTCTTTAGTTGTGCTGTCCCTTGAGGTACATTGTGCAAGGAACATCCCAGTGATCAAAAGGAAAATAGAGTATCGACGATGAAAGGATGGCATTATCTTTTAGACAAATATAAGAAGAGCCAACGAAAGCAATTCGCGTTCGCTGGCTCCTAGGCAGTCGGGTATGTCTATGTATACTTTGTAAAAGCAAGGGACTATTCTGCTAGCACCACCTGATCTTCTTTCTTTCGTAGTAAAGCTGCAGCAATTAGGGAGATAATTAGCCCAACTGGGAATATCTCCAAGAAAGTAATTCCAATCTTTACAATGGGGTTCTTATACATTTCTTGGAATTGCTCCATCTCATTCACTTTCGCATCTATTTCCGCCTGTGTGGCTCCATTAGCTTGCATCTTCTCAACCATCTGATCAAGGTAGGCCGTCATCATTTCATCAGCTCCTCCTCCCGCTGAATAAAACATCCAGGCAGTTACGTAGATGGCCGAGGCCACCAAAGTGATTAACAAACCTACTTGGAAAGCCTTACCAAAAGTGATGATGCCCCCCAATTCCTCATCTCTATATTTTCTAATGCCTACGAAGATGGTAGAGAGGGCTACGATCATGGAAGCATATCCCAAGATCTCTCCCATTTGATAGTCCTGTTCTTTCCCCATAATGCCAATGAACAAAGACATCAATAGTACGATAATCACACCTGCTATCGGGCCGTAGGTCAATACTGTTTTTTTCATTTGTATGGATATTTAGTTTGAAATGTTTGATGCTTCAAATGTAGGGGACCAGGTAGCACAATGCATCACCTGAAAGTACCATTTGGAGTAGTACTAGCCCTTTTCACCCGAAAGTACTAGTCGAAAAAGTGTTGAGAACCAGTATTTGAAGGAAGGCGATTGAATTAAGCCAGGAGCGCCAATTCTTTAGCCCTTTGGACAGCTTGCGTTCTTCGCTTCACATCCAGTTTGGCGAAAAGATTGGAGGAATGTGTCTTTACAGTATTGAGAGAAATGAAAAGTCGATCTGCAATTTCTTGGTTGGTGCAGCCCTCCGCAATGAGTTCGAGCACTTCGAATTCTCGTTGGCTTATCCCGATCTGAGCTAGAGTTTTTTCTCTGGATATGGATATGCCTTCCTGCTCTTTGTTGGGATTTCCTGTAGGTTCAACTTCAGTTCTATTGCGCAATTTAATCCCGACCCAGAGTCCGATCCCCGTAAATAGCAAAGCGACCAAAGTGACATAGAACTCCATAGATAAATCACGTAGCATATAGCGATATTCTATCGACTTCAAGGCCACCATCAACAAAGCCAAACCAATTCCATAGAGGATAACCGTGCGACTCATACACTCAAAGTTAAGGCTCTTGCTTGAATTTTTCAGCCTCCAACATCTCATACGACAAGAACAGGTACTCGGAGTAAGAACAAGTTTAGATAATCTGCCGTTTTTTCCCCATCTTGTATACATCGCTACTTGAAAATGGTAATCAGTGACCTTTTCAGTAGAGCACTTCTGCATATTCTGCAGAAAGTGATCGTTATACTATTAGTAGCTTAGGAAATGACTCCTAAACACTTTGATTAAAATATCTGTTACACCACCACTACCCTTATTCACCCAAAACACTAATCCATTATGTCACGCTGGACCGAAGAAAATGACCAACTAAGTGCAAGCTATACTTTCCGAGATTTCACTGAAGCTTTTGCCTTCATGACAGAGGTTGCCTTCCATGCAGAAAAAATGAACCACCATCCAAACTGGTCCAACGTTTGGAATTCGGTTGAAATACACCTAAGCACACATGATGCAGGAAATATTGTGACAGAAAAGGACCTAGTACTCGCCCGAGTAATTGATAAGATCTATAGCAAGTTCGACTCTTAAGGCAGTATTTCCCAGAATCAGTAGATGAACCACTGCAATTGATATTGACTACCTGATACCGAGCACAGGTAAGTCCCATCTTCCCTAACTCCTCCTAAAAGATATAGTGAGCTTAGGTTCTTTATTTGTGCCTCATTCCTTAATTTGGCCAAAACAAATATTCCTGCATGCAGCTCACTTCCAAACTACCTAATACGGGTACAACTATCTTCACGGTGATGTCTGCCTTGGCAAATGAGCACAATGCTATCAACTTATCCCAAGGCTTTCCCAATTTTCCAACAGACCCGAAATTGAATGAGCTGGTACATGCTTACATGCAAAAGGGCTTCAACCAATATGCGCCGATGGCCGGAGTTCCCGCTTTGCGACAAATTTTAGCCCATAAGGTAAGAAGCTTGTTCGGTTTTGCGGCAGACCCTGATCAAGAGATCACGGTAACTGCAGGAGCAACTCAGGGTTTATTTACCGCGATTGCTGCCTTTGTCCATCCAGGAGATGAAGTTATCTTGTTAGAGCCAGCCTATGACTCCTATAGGCCATCCATCGAAGTGGTAGGAGGCGTGCCAGTGATCTACGAATTGAAAGCGCCCTCGTATAGTGTGGACTGGGAAGAATTTGAGCGATTGATTACACCTAAGACTAGGATGATCATTATCAATACCCCACATAACCCAACGGGTAGTATTCTTAGAAAAGCCGATCTGGAAAGATTGGAGCAGCTAACAGATGGGACCGATATGCTGGTGCTTAGTGATGAGGTATATGAACATTTAATCTACGAAGGGGAAGAACACCAAAGTGTATTGAGGTTTCCACAATTGCGGGAGCGAAGCCTAGCGGTGTATTCTTTCGGGAAGACTTTCCATGCCACAGGTTGGAAGATCGGATACTGTGTAGCTCCAGCGCATTTAATGAAGGAGTTTCGCAAAGTACATCAGTTCAATGTTTTTAGTGTAAATACTCCGATGCAGTATGCCTTAGCGGAATACTTGCAAGATGAAAAGACCTATACCTATCTCTCTAGTTTTTTCGAAAAAAAGCGTGACTTTTTTCTGTCTACGATGGCGGGGAGTCGCTTGAAGCCATTGCATTGTGATGGTACTTATTTTCACCTGTTCGATTATAGCCAGATCAGTGAAGAAGCAGATACTCTATTTGCGAAAAGACTTACCACGGAATTCGGTGTAGCTGCTATACCGGTATCCGTATTTTATTCGGATGGTAGAGATGATAAGATCATTCGACTCTGTTTTGCCAAAACCGAAGAAACACTAGAAAAGGCAGGTCTATTATTACAAAAAGTCTGAAACCAATCATATGAACAAGACGCTCCCTCCTATTTTCCGTAGTGGTTTATTTATCCTTTTTCTGACTAGCTTCAGTCCTCTACTGCCTGGACAATCCACCTTCCCAGACACCGCAGAACTTAAGTTAACCTTTGTAGGAGATATCATGGGACATGATTCTCAAATCGCCTCAGCCGAAGTGGTTAAAGATTCCATGTACGATTACACGCCTTGTTTCGAATGGGTCAGACCAATTTTGCAGGAAGCCGATCTGGCTATTGGGAACCTAGAACTCACCCTGCCTGGCAAACCACCTTATAAAGGTTATCCGCGCTTCCGCAGCCCAGATGATCTGGCCCTAGCACTACGACATGCAGGCTTTGATGTTTTAACCACCTCCAACAACCACTCTAATGATGGAGGCAAAATGGGCGTTATCAACACCATACTTACCCTAGACGACTATTACTTTTACCATACCGGCACCTTCCAAAATCAACAAATCAGAGATGCTTATTACCCTTTGATTGTTTACAAAGGTCCTTTTAAACTGGCTTTTCTGAATTACACCTATGGAACCAATGGCCTACCCACGGTTGCACCGACTATCGTTAACGAAATTGATGAAGAACAGATCGAAGCCGACATGGAGGAAGCCAAGGCGCTTGAACCAGACGCCATCATCGTAATGATGCACTGGGGTCAGGAGTACCAACTGACAGAAAGTAGAACCCAAAGAAAACTAGCTGAAAAGATATTTGAGTGGGGAGCTGATCTAATCATTGGTGCCCACCCCCACGTGATTCAACCCATCAAAACGCAAGCCCTACCCAAGGATGAGAGAAAGACAGGCTTGGTCGCCTACTCCTTAGGAAATTTTATTTCAGGACAACGCAAAACAAATACCGATGGAGGGCTGATCATGGAAGTCAAGTTGAAAAAAGACTTGTCCAACGGTAGCACATTCATAGATAGCCACAACTACATTCCGGTTTGGCGATATATAGAAAAGGGAGAAGACAAAGAAACGACTTACCGTTTGATCCCAATTTCGGCCTTTGAACAGGATCCAGCCTATAAGGCCAAAGTCCCGGCAGCCTCCTGGAAGGCCATGTCAGATTTTGCACGTCGCATGCGTGCTCATCTAGGCAAATACAACAGTTCCGAAAGAAAGCTATCTTTGCCAGGCTTATTTGATGAAGCAGAAAATTAGGTCCATAATTTATGATCGTATCGGCCATCGTGGCGACTGCCAACAACAATGTGATAGGAAAAAACAATGATATCCCCTGGTATCTGCCAGCGGACCTGAAGTACTTCAAGAAAACTACCTTGAACCATCACATTATAATGGGTCGAAAATCCTTCGAATCAATCGGTCGCCCCCTTCCCAAGCGAACCAATATCGTCATATCCCGTAATCCTTTCTTTGTTGCTACCAATTGCATTAAAGCTTCATCCGTAGAAGAAGCCTTAACCATAGCACATGATAATGGGGAAGAGGAAGTCTTTATTATCGGTGGCGGGCAAATCTACGAACTGAGTCAATCCTATTGGGATCGTCTATACTTGACTACTGTACATGCTGATATTGAAGGAGACATCTTCTTTCCGAAAATCGATGAAGAAAAGTGGAAACTTGTTTCCCAAGAAGCCCACCAGGCTGATGATAAAAACGAATATGACTTCACCTTCAATGTATTGGAAAGAATCAGCAGTAGTCAAGAACTTGAAGGATAAAGATTTTTTGTGTTATCTTTAGACAAATAACGCGCCCCTTTCCTATCAAAGCTTTTAACTAAACATCCATTATTTACGCTTGCTTCTGACAAGTGCCTCTACTTGTTATAAGCCCTATTGGAATGCATCATAGGTCCAGAACCAAAGGCCTGTTTCTCTATGTTACCCAATAAAAACGCTGCTCTTATGAAAGAAGAATTACTCCACTATGTCTGGCGTATGCAACGCTTTGACTGTACCAATCTTTTTACTACACAGAGTCAAAAGATAACTATTATTCAATTCGGCAACCACAACCAGAACGCCGGACCCGATTTCACACATGCTCGAATCCAAATTGATGATACTTTATGGATCGGCAATGTCGAAATGCACTTGAAAGCATCCGATTGGATGAAGCATGGACATCAGCGGGACCCCGCCTATGAGAATGTCATTCTACACGTAGTCCTTGAAGAGGATTTACCAATCACCCACCAGGACGGAACCCGCATCCCTTGCTTAGAACTGCATTCTCGTATCTCCCCAAAAGTAGCCAAGCTGTATAAAGGAATGCAGCACAATACAGATTGGATCCCATGTCAAAAGCTCCTCCCTGGAGTCCCTCCCATTACTCGACAACTATGGCTTGATCGACTGTTGGTAGAGCGACTAGAAGAACGATGTTTATCGCTGAAAGAGGTTCTGAAGGAAAATAAATTCGATTGGGAAGCCTGTCTTTACTCATCTCTGGCCAGGAGTTTTGGCATGAAGGTTAATGCAGATGCCTTTGAACAACTGACCAAGATTCTTCCCTATACTTTTGTGAGAAAACATCGGCATAACTTACTACAGTTAGAATCGCTTTTCTTCGGACAAGCAGGTTTACTGAAGGAGACCTTTTCAGAAAGCTATCCCTTACACCTGCAAAGAGAATATCAATTTTTGGCACATAAGTTTCAGCTCAAGGCGATGCCAGCCATCTATTGGAAATTTCTTCGCATGCGGCCTGCCAATTTTCCGACGATACGCCTCGCTCAATTAGCTAAGCTTTACCATCAAACAGAGTACCTTTTCAGTAAAGTGCTAGCTATTCAATCACTAATCGAAGTAGAACATCTATTCGATATACAAGTAGCTGGTTATTGGAAAGATCACTATTTACTGGATAAGATATCAGTCCCCAAGGTAAAGGCTCTAGGTAAAGGAACTATCCACATTTTGACCATCAATACTATTGCACCGATTCTCTTTTTATACGGCAAGGAAAAAGACCTACCTGCCTTTTGTGAACTAGCACTGTATTTGCTAGAAAGTATCCCTCCCGAGTCAAATCATTTGATCACCAAATGGGGTGAGCTAGATTTTTACGCTGAAAATGCCTACCAAAGTCAAGCTTTACTACAATTATTCAAGAAGTATTGTCAGCCTAAACACTGTTTGAATTGTTCCATTGGAGGTGCGATCCTCAAAAATTAGTAGAGGCGTCGCTATAGATCGGTAAAAGATTGGTAGTATTGCAAATCTATGGAGGCAGAAACTTTCATACAACACTTGAAGAGATCCCTCGAGGATCAAACTTTCGTGAAGCTCACCTTAAGTAAGCCTAGTCAAAAGGGAGGGACATTGAGAAATGTCTTTGCCAGGTTGATTCAATTGAAAGAGGGATGGGTTTTATCCTTTACCCTACGTTATACGACTCGTGATGAGGTCAAAAATCATCCGTTGTCAGAGGCCATTACCTTGGTTGACCTCTGGCTGGGAGATGAATTTCTCAATGCGGATCTCTTTACTACTGCACAAGACTATAGTCTTCAATACAATAGAAAGCGTAAAGCCAGGCTTTTTGTCAAGAAGCCTAGCCATGTGCAAGCCCCTACCAAGGAGCATGACAAGCAAAAGCAACGATTAATTGATCCCAAGTCGGCTAAATATCTCCATCCAATGGGTATTACCGGACAGGATGGAAAACTGCTAAAAACGGGGCAAAAGAAATTCCGGCAAATCAATAAGTATATCGAGATTATTGATAGCCTGATCGAGCAAGGTGAGCTCGGACCAACTCCGCACTTGGTCGACATGGGCTCCGGAAAAGGTTACCTTACCTTTGCTTTGTATGATCATTTAGTAAATAATCGAAAAATCCAGGCAAGTATCACGGGAATTGAGCTTCGCCCAAAGCTAGTGGACTTCTGTAATCAACTAGCAGAAGATATTGGCTTTGATCGCTTGAAGTTCCTCGCCATGGATATCGAAGAATATCAACCGGAGAAGATTGATATGTTGATCGCTTTGCACGCTTGTGATATCGCCACAGATATCGCCATTGCTAAAGGTATAAAGGCTCAATCTTCCTTCATTGTAGTCGCCCCCTGTTGCCATAAACAGATCCGAAAGCAAATGAAATGTCAGACGGCGTTGCAGTCTGTATTGAGGCATGGTATTATGGAAGAAAGGCAGGCGGAGTTAGTGACCGATGGTATACGCTCTCTTCTCTTAGAAGCGAATGGCTACAAGACGAAAGTCTTTGAGTTCATTTCAACGGAACATACGCCTAAAAATGTGATGATAACGGCCACGCAAGGCACCGGCAGAGAAGATGCATTGGCTCAGATCGATCAGATTAAAAAAGATTTTGGAATAGACTACCACTATTTGGAAAAGCTCCTCTAGATTAGATTTCTCGTTTTGCCCCATTCACGTACAGAATGAACCGATTTTTGGGTTCGCCATAGGCCATGGCCTGGACTCGGGCTAGCTTGAAGGACTTCTCTATCCCTTTCCCTTCTGCCATTCCAAAATAAAACCCTTTCGAAAAGGCAATAGCTGCTGGGTCACCCACAGAATGACTCGTCCCAATCACACTAATCCCGACCTCCGACACAGCTTTGGCCTGGCCTTCCGAATGACAGGCATTAAAGATGACAGCTTCTAGAGGAATTTCCATATCCACCTTTGCTGTAGAAAACAATTCCTTTAAAACACTTGCTTTGACAAAGTGGGAATTGCGCTTGGATTCATCAAATAAGATGATCCCTGGTTCATCTTCCTCTTCTTTGACCTCCTCTAGCCCTTTCGGCTTCCCGATCCCACGCACACGATAGGCCTCCTTCACTTCGGGAGCTTCTAAATCGCCATGACCGGAAAAGTGTACAATCTTAGGTTCATGGCTGTAAATAGCCTTGGAGAATTCGGAAAAGGAAACCGTCTCTTCACTCTTTACTTTGAGGGTATCACTATCTTGCAATTCCGTGGCAATATTAGAGTGTTCATCCTTTAGCTTCAAAAGTGCTGTTTTGGAAGGATTTGCACTGAGGAAAAGAACGACATCCATTGAATTGCTTGTAGGAATTTCTCTTCTGCTTTCATCTGGGCTTTGATCATCCTCCTCCTTTGGTGGTTCTGGTGCTACCGCTTTTAGAAGATCTTTATACTCCTGTGGAATATCACTATCTGCTATCTCATTGAAACTATCATCCAAAATATCGCTCAAATTTCCATTGAGACGGTTCTTGGTTGTATTATAGTCATCAGCTTTAAGTGTACCGCTTCGCCTAGTACTCTCATTACTATAAAACTGAGCCGAAATATTATACAAAGTGTTTTCCACATCACTACTATTCCCATATTTCTCCACTAGATCTATCATTAGATCAATAACTTGTTCCAGATAACCTCTTCCAATTAACTGTTTGATAGTTCTTTTCGACATGGGCTAGAGTAAAATAAAACGTAAAGCAATAAACTGCGAAGCAAAGCCTACCAGATACCCTCCATAGATATCATTCGGCGTATGCGCATCCAACAGCAGGCGAGCAGTGCCTACCAATCCAGCCATTAGCAAGGTGAATAACAGTAACGCATTCATGCTAAATTCAAAAGTGCCAATAATGGTAGAGTGTAGGACGAAGGAGTCAAAATTGGACAGCGCCATTGTAATGATAACCATACCCAGCAATCCTCCCATACCTACAGCATGTGCACTGATCTTGGAAAAGATATTAATAAAAAAAGCTATAAACAAACCAATGACTGCTCCCAACATAAAGGAGGTAAAGGTTCGTGGGATATTAGAGTTATTCAGAAAGTTGTAAAACAGCCAGAGATAGAAGATGCCGGTAATGATGTAGGGGCCAATTCGCTCCTCCGTCGTCTTCATCTCCATAGACTGGATGAAGCCCAAGAATTTGAGCATCACCACCGCTACAGCAGGAATAAAGAAGGTAGATAGAAATATCCGAAGAATCAACTCCTTGCTGTACTGTTCTCCTATGCTATTCACCCCGAAACCGAAAGGGTTAACAATCAGCAGGATCACCAACATATAAGTGGTGATTAACAGGGGGTGAAATATAAAAGAGATAATCTGTGCTATCGATCGTACCATAAGCGCAAAGATAACATTAAAGCATTCTTAGAAGCAGCTAATTTTTAGATTACCTCAATCTATCTGCACCACAATTATAGCTTGTATGCGGCATTATTTTCGGTAATCCAAAGGTGGCTCTCTATCACCTAGAAGCGCTTCGTATGAAAAACCATTTCCTCGCCTTTTCAACAATTCTTCCTTCGCTTTCGTTGCCAATTCTGGATTTTGTATAATCTCAATCGCGGCCAAAGCTATGGTCTTGGCTGCAACCAGCATGCCTTTATGACCGATACTCATACCTCCAGCAGCTACCGCCTGCCAACTGTGTGCCGAAGTACCTGGTACCCAAGTTGCGGCTGACATGCCCGCAGTAGGCACCACCCAGCTAATATCTCCCACGTCTGTAGAACCTCCACTCCCCTTTTCTACAACTTCAAAAGGTGCAATTTCATTAGCCAAACCAGGACTTAGGGCACTTAGCCTATAGGACGCCATGATCTTCTTGGCAAAAGCCGTCTCTTCGGGCGTATAGGACACACCGCCGACCTGCTCCAGTTTGCTATACATCACCTCCCCAAGTGTCTTATTGGGCAAGACATTGAAAATACCATGGATTACTTCATACTCCATTTTAGTACCTGTACCCATAGCTGCTCCCTCGGCAGCTTTCACTACTCGCTCAAAAAGTGCCCGCACTTCCGCCATATCAGGATGCCTAACGTAGTAATAGACTTCCGCGAATTCAGGAACCACATTTGGCGCTTCTCCTCCTCGAGTTATCACATAATGAATCCGTGACTCAGGTCTAGAGTGTTCACGCAATAGGTTTACCATATAGTTCATCGCTTCTACGCCATCCAAAGCTGATCTCCCGTTCCAAGGGGAAGCCGCGGCGTGCGAAGCATTGCCATAAAAGCGGAATTTAGCTGATTTATTAGCCAGCGAAGACCTAGCGCTGGCGCTGTTCATGCTACCAGGATGCCAGTGTAAAACCGCATCTACATCATCAAATAAGCCATCACGAACTAAATACACTTTTCCTGCACCACCTTCTTCTGCTGGACAGCCAAACAATCGAATAGTGCCCTCATGTCCTGTAGAAGCTAACCATTCCTTGACAGCTATCGCCGCACCGGATGAGCCTGCACCGAAAAGATGATGACCACAGGCATGCCCAGCATTGTGACCTTCACGAACCTGTCGTTCTGGGACAGCAGCCTGGGACACTCCCGGCAAAGCATCGTACTCAGCGAGAATACCAACTACTGGTTTTCCACTACCATAAGTCGCTATAAAGGCCGTTGGAATTCCAGCTACACCTACCTCTATTTCAAACCCAGCCTCCTTCAAGGTTTGCTGTAGCAAGGCTGAACTTTGGTGCTCTTGATAACCGAGTTCCGCCCATTCCCAAATCTGATGTGCTACCTCAGCCAAGTTTTCTTTTTTTTGATCCAAACTTTGGATGATCGTTTTCTCTACCGACTTTTTTCCTTGAGACCATGCTGTCATTGAGCATAGTAACATCACTAATAAAATACTGAACTTATTCATTGGTTGTCTTATTGTTATAGGAAATTGAAGGTAAGGAGATTGAGGAGAAAACGTGAACTGAGGTCGGTTTTTTTGAACCTATGAATCTACTGAGTGCTAATTTCGAGCATCGCAAAAGGAGAGTAATCAGAAGTTGAAAATTCCGAGCGACCTAAAAAGTCTCTAACAAGCTTGTAGTTTGATGGGTTTTCGAAGGTTTTAGCTGTAGCTTTGAGCTATTCTTTCTGCAGAAAGAGAAAATGCAAGCCATTACCGCCTACTAATATACTAATTCTACTTATGGATCTAAGAAGTGCCATTCTCGCAGAACACTCCAAAGCCAATACGCTACGGGTGACCAACTGGATTGGGGATCAACAAGATCGATTTGATCAGTTGATGGAACTCTTCTATACCGAGGAGTATCGAATCGTGCAAAGGGCTGCCTGGATCATGAGTCACAGCGCCGCAGCACATCCAGCACTTATCCAACCCCATCTAGGACGAGTATTAGCAGCCATGAAAAAGCCGAAGCACGATGCTGTGATTAGAAATGGAATGAAGATTTTGGCCGAAACGAAACTTGATACCGATCTATTAGGTGAGGCGGCGACCTTAGCTTTTGATTTGCTGGCTGATCCTAAATCTCCGGTAGCCATCAAAGTTCACTCCATGCAGTTGATCGCCAACATTTGTGAAGTCGAGCCCGATCTCGCTGGAGAATTAAGAATTTTGATTGAAGATCAGTGGGAAGAGGGTACCGCCGGCTTTAAATCCAGAGGTAAAAAGATCCTGAAACAACTAGATAAACTCCAATCTCAGTAGCGGTACGGGACTAGCATCTTGACTAAAAATGTACTTATCTTTGTCCTCGCTGAAATGCCCTAAGTGAATCGATTATTGTATTGTAAATCATCAGAAGATAAGCTAGGCATGAGTACAAAGCCACCGAAACAGGTCTTACCCAAAGTAAGACTTAGTTACTCCTCAGTTGACGATCCGCTAGTAAAGCGGCTGCTAATAGGTACTATTGAACACGCCACAGGAAGGAAACGCCTAGAGCGCGTGTACAGTGAGATCAAAGCACAGAAACCTACCTCCTCCCAACTTTGGGATCTAATGTTAGAAAAACTGGAACTCTACCCAAACTATGTACAAGCACAGCTTGATAAGATTCCCAAGGAAGGGCCAATCATTTTCGTGGCCAACCACCCCTTTGGTGTGGTCGATGGAGTCATTCTAGGGTATCTGGCTTCCCGTGTTCGCTCCAAGTTTTGTGTGTTGGTAAATGAAGTGCTCTGCAGGGAAGAATTGCTCCAGCCTTATTTCCTTCCCATTGATTTCCGAGATACAAGAGAGGCAAAGCAAACCAACATTAACACCAGGAATGAGACCTTAAATCGCCTCCAAGCTGGTGAAGCCTTAGCGATCTTCCCTGCAGGAGGGGTAGCTACCTCCCCTAAGCCATGGGCCAAGGCCGAGGACTTGGATTGGAAGCGCTTCGTGATCAAGATGATCTTGAAAACAAAAGCAACTGTAATTCCCATCTTTGTACATGGTCAAAACAGCCGCCTTTTTCAAGTGGCTAGTCATGTTAGTATGAGCTTACGACTCAGTCTTTTGCTACATGAGGTTACGAATAAGATGGGCCGACAAATCTATTTGGATATCGGTGACCCCATTCCTTTTGAACAATTGTCAAATATAAAGGACCGTCAAGAACTCCTGGACCACCTCCGAGCCGTCACCTTTGACCTAAGGCAGGAGCATCCAAAGACTAAAGGAAAGAAGCGAAGAAACCTTAGGCGAGGACGAAAAAGCAGGACTCAAGCCATACCAAAACAGTAAGCTAAGCTGGAACAGACAGGGTAAATCCTGCTAGAATCTTTCTTTCGCTCTTCCCCGTTAGGAATCCTGGTGGCGAGTATTTGCCTAGCCATGGGCAAAGTAGTACTTTCCGAAATGATCCTATCTCTAGATCAATTAAATTCCTGACAAGTATGAAAAATCTATTGCTAATTCTTTCTCTACTACTCACGAGTACTTTGCTAGTAGGACAAGGTGCCATGTCGGACAACGGTCTTGCCGTAACCAAGCACAGCCTTAACATCAAGGGTAAAACACTAAACTACACCGCCACCACGGGATTCATGGACATGAGAGATGAATCCGGAAAACTGAGAGCCAATGTATTCTTCATAGCTTACACAAAAGACAATGTCAAATCACTAGGTCAGCGCCCAATCACTTATACTTTCAATGGAGGGCCGGGCTCTTCTTCTGTCTGGCTACACATGGGTGGATTGGGTCCGAAAAAGGTTAAACTTGCTCCTGATGGGAACGTGCTGCCTCCTCCGTATCAGTATGAGGATAATCCAGAAACATGGCTCGATGAAACAGACCTTGTATTCATTGACCCTATGATGACCGGCTATACGCGTCCTGGTGAAGGTGTCGACAAAAAAGAGTTCTTAGGGTATCAACAAGACCTGGCCTTGGTCGGCGACTTCATCCGTTTATACACCACACGTTACGAACGTTGGAATTCGCCAAAATTCCTGGCTGGTGAGAGTTATGGAACAACGAGGGCGGCGGGGCTTTCAGGCTACCTTCAAGATCGGCATGGAATGTACATCAATGGCGTGATGTTGATTTCTGCAGTTTTAGACTTTAGTACCATTCGGGATTATCACGCCAACGACCTATCTCCTCTATTACGATTTCCGACCTTTGCAGCCACTTCCTGGTATCATAAGAAAGCAGATCCGAAGTATACAGACCTTAGTGCGTTTCTAGAAGAAGTCGAGGAGTTCACCCTGAATGAATATGCCTTGGCTCTACTGAAGGGCGACTTAATGACGGAGAAGGAGCGCGGGGATATTATTGATAAACTTCATGCCTATACGGGCCTATCAAAGACTTATCTTGACCAAACCAATCTGCGTCTAACGGTAGGTAGATACAATAAAGAACTGCTCCGATCAGAAAAAGAAACGGTAGGCCGATTAGATAGTAGATTTAAAGGGTATGACTATGACGAAGCAGGTGAAAGATACGAGTTTGACCCTAGTTACAATGGCGTTATTTATGGCCCTTTTACTAGTGTTTTGAATGATCACCTGCGCACCAACTTGCAATTCAAGAGTGATCTTCCCTACGAAATCCTTACCGGTAGAGCACGTCCCTGGGATTACTCGAATGTTCAAAACCGCTTCCTGAATGTAGCAGAGACCTTGCGCAATGCGATTTCCAAGAACCCATATTTGAAGGTATGGATCTCTAATGGATATTATGATCTAGCTACACCCTATTTTGCCACTGAATATGTAGTCAACCATATGTTCTTGAAAGGAGATCTGAAAAAGAACATTACCATGACCTATTACGAGGCTGGCCATATGGTGTATATCCATGAACCTGCTCTGGTACAGATGAAGAAGGACTTGGTAGAATTTATCAATTCTGCTACGCCCAAAAGATAGTCTGTCGTTAACTGGTCTATGTGCCAGAAGAGATCTCGCTGAAAATAATGAGGGAAATACCGTATTGGTGTTTCCCTCATTAAATTAATGGCCTTGCTATAAAGAAGCATTCGATTCTTAACCTACCGAATGTAGAAAGGACGCATCTCGATATTTCCTTTACGATTCTTTCGCATGTGTCGCCAGGAAGATTCATCATTCATAGCGATCCAGCGTTTTTCAGCGGCTCGATATTTCCAATCTTTATCTTTTTGATAAAAGAGCTGCTCACCTTCCATTTCTATAATCTTCAGGATCTCGTTGTCATGAGAATGGCCCTCATCATAATCGGTGTTAGCACGTTGTGCCATTTCAGAATAGAGCTCGTTTAATTGCAGCAACTGATCATTCAGCTTTTCATCCAGTTCATTTACATGCAACCCAATTCTTTGTGCTTCCATATAAGTAATAGGATAGCTGTGCGAAGGATAATCCGAATTCAGATGTTGGCTAATCTGATGGGCCTTACTTTCATCCTTCATATGATAAGAGAGAATCTCCGTGGTCAATTTAATAGAGAGCGAACTAGCGCGATCCACCGCTCCGATGACCAAGGGGTGAATATAATTATACAATTCCTTATAGGGATTCGTATCACTGGGCTGTTTGGTCGCTTTCCAAAGGCGAATGACCCGATCTAACTCATTCTGACTTACGCTAACTAGGTCGTTATCATTATCAATTGGAGATAAGTGATGGGTTATTGAAGTATCGATGGCCGAGAGATAGGCTAAGGGCCCCATATGTATCACATCTGCTCCCAAGACGAGCATCGTAGCTGCAGAAGCACAATCTAGAGGCACCAAAGCAATGATCTCCTCATATACATTACGTAGTAAATTGATGATCCTAAGAGCAGATTTACTCGACCCCCCATAACTCTTGATAAACAAGTACAATCGCTTATGCTTACCTCTCTTTTGAATCACCTTATTAAAAGCAATGACATCATCAGACACCATACTGCTATTATCAGATATCCAATAGACTAAAAAATCTCCCTGTAGCTTTCGTTGAATCTCCTTAAGAATGGCTTGTGTATCCGAAAAAAGCAAAGGTGGTTTCTTTGCAGTCGGCTGACGTGGTTTGCGATTCAACAAACGATCTTTCCCATCTTGCAATAACTTTGTCATCGATAGAGCGTTTTTAGATTGAACTGGTTAAGATTTATTCTCTGCTGACGAGGTCAAAAGATTGGATCTGCTGGCGAAGCTCTTTTTAAGCCTGTCTGCCGGCGCTAGCCAGGCAGGTTTCATACCTGAAAGGTCTGGGACGAGAAAAAGCTAAAGTTCAGGGGATTCAAAATTTTAGACCACAGTCCAGACGAATAAGTCTAAATCAGTTCATTATAAATGAATACAGATTAGTGTCAGATAAAAGTTCCCATCAACAAATAGTGATGTCTTTTAAAGCCTTATTTTTAGTCTTACATTCGGATCAAGGCGCAAACACAATATAATCAAAAAAATTATAATAATTAAATAATTTGATTACAAAATTAACTACAAGCTAATCTATGGAAGTTGTCAACGTCAAAGAAAAACTAACCACTTTCTCAGAGCATTGGGATCCTAGGATCGCAGGCACATTAAATGGTCAAATGGTTAAATTAGCCAAGATCAAAGGAGACTTCATCTGGCATAGCCACGAGCATGAAGATGAATTATTCTGGGTAATCAAAGGAACCCTGCATTTAGACTTTAGAGATAAAAGTGTTTCCTTGAATGAAGGTGAGTTTATCATTGTACCTAGAGGCGTAGAACATCGGCCATGGACCGCTGATGGGGAAGAGGTACATATCATGCTCTTTGAGCCAGCTAGCACCATTAATACAGGTGAAATTGAGGGACACGAGCTAACACGAAGTGAATTGAAAGAGGTATAACAGCGGCATGAAACTACCAATGAAAATACTATTGGGGGCAATCTTTACCAGCCTCCACCTCTCTTTTTCTGTCGTGCAGGGGGGCGTAGAAAGCCACGCCCTCTATTTAGGTACGCTTCAGCTAAAATATGAGGATCAATCATCAGAAGCTTACTTGAACCTCAAGGTATTCTCTGATGATTTACAAAGCGCTATAAGAAATGCTAATAAGTCGTTTAAACCTGGGCCTCTTAGCGAGCTGTTCACTCAAAATCAAGCCTTAATAGAGGCCTATTTTAAGAAGCATTTGCAGTTAGAGATCAATGATATGCACCAGGTTCTGAAACTGTATAGCAAGGAACAGATTAATGATACTTTTATACTGCAGTTCAAAATTGCCTGCCCCAAAACCTGGATGAACTTAGAGCTCACAGCTGACTTTTTTATGGAGCTATTTCCCAATCAAATGAATGTTGTGAGCATTTCTTATCAGGGAAAAAAGCAATTTACCAGGTTGAACAAGAAAAAGCCCCAATACAAGGCCCAATTCTAGCCCTAATTAACTGCCTTTACCATTGAATATATCTAGAAGAGCCTGGCTAGTAACACCTACTCCCGTCTCAATACTTTTGGCGGGATCTGGGTAGTAGTAAGGAGAATGAAGTCCGGGCATATCTCCAGATTTCACACGATCTTCAGGCACTGTCCCTAACCAGTATAGCACGGTAGGCACCTTGTGTTCAGTCTGACCATAGCGGGCAAAATCCTCTCCTACCATCTGTGGTTCTGAATCGAGTACATTTTCCTTACCGATTACTTTAGTGGCAGATTCAGCCATCACATCTACCAATGCCGGCGTATTGTAGTTAGCTGGCGTAAAGACATCTGGAATAACCACTTCTGGCATTTTATCGTCCGGCAAACCGGCTGCGATCGCCACTCCTCTCGCAATCTCTTTGATGCGGCGATGAACCATAGAGCGTACCTCTGGCGTATAAGTCCGAACCGTCAATTTTAAAGTAACTTCATCAGGAATGATGTTGTGCTTGATGCCACCCTTAATTGCACCCACCGTCACTACCGCTGCATCAATAGGCTTCAGGTTTCTACTAACAATCGTCTGCAATTCCATGACCATTAAGCTCGCCGTCACCACTGGATCAATGGACATATGCGGAGCAGCCCCATGCGCACCTACACCAAAGACTTTGATATCAATACTTTCTGTATTCGCCATGGTAAAGCCTTTCCCAAAACCAACTTGTCCGGCAGCGATGGTAGGGCTTGAGTGCAGGCCAACTCCATAATCCGGCACACCAAATTTCTCATACAGGCCAGCATCCAGCATCATCTTAGCGCCTTGCCCGATTTCTTCTGCCGGCTGACCGATCATCAATAGCGTACCCTTCCATTGGTCCTTCATCTTAGCCATGGCTCTCGCTGTGCCAATCCAAGTAGTCATATGCACATCATGCCCACAAGAATGCATAGATCCTGTCTGCTGTCCATTATACTCGATGACTTTCTTACTGGCATAGGCGAGATCCGTCTTTTCGGGCATCGGCAGCGCATCCATATCCGTGCGGTAAAGTATAGTTGGCCCTGATCCATTCTTCATGACCCCCACAATCCCATATCCGCCAAAGTTCTCGGTCACTTCGAATCCTAGAGACTTAAGCTCTTTGGATAGCCGAGCAGCCGTTTCTTTTTCTTCCAAAGAGATCTCCGGATTTTGATGTATACTTTTGTAAAGTTCTACGAGATAAGGAATGTCTGCCTTGATCAAATCTTTGTTGATGGTGGGCAATTCAGGATTGGTAAAGGCCGATCCGATCAATAGGATGCCTATTAATGTGATGTATCGCATAGCAAAATTTTTCTGATCGGTTTCTTACGGAGATAAATTACAAGAAACCTGGCTCTAGAGATTAGAGCGAAGATGATTACTCCGGGAAACCTACTTCACAATAATAATAAAAATGTAGCGCTTTGCAGGGATGGGAGTGCCGAAATGACTTATCATAGGCAGATCCTGCTAAGGAAGGAGGAGGTCCGTTTGGGTATACTTGCTTAATTCATTTCTGTGGTGTTGCAATGATTCCTTTTCGGTATTGTCTAGTCTAGCATAGTTCCAATTTCTGCGGAAGCGCAACCAAGCTTTCCAGTATAACCATGCTACCCAAGCAACTAGAGGTAGGCTTAGCAAATACAACCAAGAAATCGTATTTCCAGTATACCAGCTAACTACTTTGGATTGTAGATAGTAAAACAATGGAACCGTAAATAGTCCCACCACTGCCTTGACGGTAGCCTGATAACCGATATATACTTTCATCGTTCGAGCAAGCAAGGCGGGAATGCCTGCAGCTAGGATGTGATTAATAACTCCATATAAGAAAAGGGGTAAACCTAAGAGCAAAAATAGTCCGTGGTTCAATAGACTCCTCCCTTCTTTGGCCACAGCTTCATCATCTATTCTCTTAGCTGTTAATTCAGCTCCATATTTCTTTAGTTTATCGGCAAAACCTCGGTATTGATCTTCATCCGATTCAGCACGCTTTTTCAGTTGATTAGCCAGAACCTGACCTCTTCGAAAATCTTCCTCACCTGCAAGTGGATTATTATTTCGGCAAATGGATTCCACAATTCTGTGAATCTCCTGTTGCTCACCTTCCTCTACGTCGATTACCAGGGCTTGTACGGTATCTTGTACTTGTTGAGTAAGACTCCGGACAGCATTTTGTCCGTCCCGTAGGTATTGCTGTTGCCAATCCTTCACTTTGATTGGCTCTCCAACATTTATTACACAAGCCGAACCGAATTTATTGGGCCGATCATAATGTACCCCAATGGGTCGGATGGAAATATCTAGGTCAAAATTCTTTTTTTCGGCGGCACTCAATGCGATTCGAACGGTACCCGTTTTAAAGGGACGAAGACGACGTTCCATGACGCTTCCCCCTTCCGGCGCAATAAATAAAACTCCACCTGATCCTAAAAAAGCATCACATTTGGCAAAAGAGTCCTCGTTACTTACTCCAGGCGCACCCTGGTCTTGTTTCCGTTTAATCGGGATGCAGTACAGGGTATTGAACAACCAATTGGTAAAGGGCGTAGAAAAGAGTCCAGCATTAGCCAAAAAGAAAACTTGCTTGTGCACCCGGGAAGCGACTTGCAGCGGATCCATCAAGGTGTTAGGGTGATTACTAATGACGATTGCCGCCTCTTTAAACCGGAGATTCTCTTTCCCGATTACAGTAGTTTTGGGATAGAATATCCGCAGCACTATTTGTACCAGCAGTTTTAGAAATCGATAAACCAAGGACATGAATGGACCCGAACTCATACTGTAAAGTTCAATAAGTAGTCTTTGATCAACTGATCAAATTTTTCGCCTTCATCGAAGTGGAATTTTACTTCAACCGGCAAGGCAAAGATAGGAACTTGATTTTCTATTAGGTACTCCGCATGCAATTCCAATCGCATCGCATCTTTTTCTGTCGTCAGTACCATAACTTTTTCGACATCGCTCATCCGCTCAAAAGATCCCCTTAAATTGGACACATCGAACTTGCTGAAATAGTGATGATCTTCATATTCCAAGAGGCGCACCTTGTCCACTTTGTCGTTGAGGTAACTTACCAGGTAATCCGTCCTGGCTATAGCACAGATCAGTAACACCTCTACATCCGGCTCCAGTACTGCGGTAATGCTTGGATCAAAAATATAGTAGGGCGCTCCATAGTCATAGTAGGAAAAAAAGACCTGCTGATGGGGTAAAGGATCAATCTCTTTGAGGAATTGCTGTCGATCCTCCTCTGAAACCTGCGCTGGGCATTTAGAAACTACAATCACATCAGCTCTTTGGTAGGCAGAACGCCATTCTCTTAATCTTCCAGATGGCAATAAATAGTCTCGGGTAAAGGGACGATCAAACTCTGTCAATAGGATATTTAATCCCGGCTTGACAGATCGATGCTGAAATGCATCATCTAGCAAAACTACTTGCGTATCAGGATGGTCCTGCACGATTTTTGGAATACCAAACGTTCGGCTCTCAGATACCGTCACCAGTACCTCAGGAAATTTGCGTTTAAACTGCAAGGGTTCATCTCCGACGTGCTCCGCCGTCATCTGTGGAGCGACCTCGATATAGCCTCTGGTTTTTCGGCTGTATCCCCGACTTAACGTGGATAAGTTGAGGTAATCCTTCTGCAAACGGATTAAATACTCAATATGGGGCGTCTTGCCTGCACCACCTACCGATAAGTTGCCAACGGATATCACGGGTATATTAAAGCTCACCCCTTTTAGCAAGCCCTTTCGGTAAAAGAAATTGCGTAGACTTACCCCTAGCCCATATAAGAGTGCAAAGGGAGCCAGCAACAATTTAAAAAGTGGATTTGAGATCATAGACGTTTAAATATTGCAGAAGCACAAGGCATGGCTAGTATCCAATAGCGCTTCCCACTGATCAAAAATACTAGCCTTTGTAAATAATTAACAATATTATACCAAACGATTTTGCAGGCCTAATCGTTCTATAGAATACCCTATTAGCTACAGAGGTAGCTTAGCAGAACGTTAAATACAGACTTGGGCACACCTTTTGGTTGTTAAATGTGCATCATGTGATTAGAGGAAGTCGTATTTTCGTAGTAATTTCTTATATTTTATATTTCAGCAGCTCGACGGTGTGAAACAGATATTGGAGGAATAGGGCTCAATGGCATAGCGTAAATCAGAATTATATGAAGTGGTCATTTGCAGTATTATTGGTTTTGTTCGGCCTGGCAAACCTTCAAGGACAGGAGGATGGCTATGCGCTTGTGAATGGTAAGTACTTTCCATATACCATCGATGAGTGCGGTGATACCTTGATCCTAGCTAGTCTAGGAGGAGTTTCGATTTCAGCGCCACGTACTTTTGCCAATGCAGAAGACCAAAAGAGATATCGCCGGTATCGTCGTTACGCCTTGAAGGTCTATCCTTATGCGGTAGAAGCCATTAAGATCTTCCGAGAAATGGAAGAGGTGACCAATGACATGAAGAAACGAGATCGTAAGAAGCATATTCGTCGCCTGCATAAAGAGTTGAAAAAAGAGTTTACTGATCCTTTAAAGAAACTGACCAAGACGCAGGGAATGATCCTGATGAAGATGATCGAAAAGGAGTTAGATATAACGACCTTCAAGCTGATTAAAGAACTGCGTGGTGGTTGGAATGCCAATTATTGGAGTGCCGCTGCGGGTATGTTTGGGCATAAGCTTAAGAAAGGGTACATACCTGGGCAAGATCCAGTCTTAGATGCAGTCCTTAATGATCTTGATATATCCTACCAGATTAGTAGGAAGTAAGCATGTTCAAAGACTCCTACTTATTTTACAAGCTTAAATACAGTCCAATTGGAAGGCAGATTTTAGGTTGGCGTCACCATAAGTTAAAGAAGACACCTCCCTGGGAAGCTCATTTATATCAAGAAATCCTGAAAGACGCTCCTCCAGGTGCCTTGGTTTTTGACATCGGAGCTAGCTTGGGTGATATCTCTGAGATTTTTGTTGAGTTAGGGCACCAAGTGATCGCCATCGAACCTGCGCCGAGCAACATTCACTGTCTACAAGCCAGGTTTAGCCGTCATCAGCAAGTTAAAGTAGTGAAGGCTGCCGTAGGTGCCGAACCCGGTGTAGCACAGCTGTATTTGCATGATTTTGGAAGTACGCTGCATACATTGAGTTCAAAATGGAAGAATCATCTCAGCCAAAGTCATAACGATGAGATAGGAAAACAATTCCAGTTTTCTAGGAGCATTCCAGTTGCTGTCACTACGATCCATCATCTGGTGAAAGAGTTTGGGCCGCCCTACTTCATAAAGATTGATGCAGAAGGTTTTGAGCAAGAGATTTTATCTGCACTCCCCGGTACAGTTCCTTGCCTATCATTCGAAGTGAATCTCCCCATATTTTTAAAAGAGAGCATTCAATGTGTGAATATACTGTCCGCACAAAACCCCAATTACCGCTTTAGCTATGCTACAAATGTGAATGTTCTACCAAAGCGATTTGTATCTGCTGATGAAATGATCCAGTTTTTAAAAAACACCAATCTCCAACACTTGGATATCTGCTGCAAAGACCTAGCGTAGCATCTTGCTAGGTTCATACCAACTTACCCGTCCACTACCATCATCAAACATCTATTTGCAAACCTAAGGCCTTCGGGCTTTTTCTATTTAGGGTAAAACCTTAAAATCAACGTGGTAATGATCATCATGTCGAATGATGACTCGGCGCTTGGTAAAAGGCAAGGATCTTAGCTCTTTCCCCACTTTGGTTGCCAGCAATTGTGGACGTAAAACAGGGTCAAAAATGACCTTTTGAATACCTAATCCATTGGCTTTGGCAGCGCGTTTGATGGCCAATAGATGGATGGCCATCGTCTCATAATCGATCTGCAAGTCCCTTTTCTTCCCTTTATTGTCAAATTCATGCGCATATCCCCAGAGATTAAACAGATGGTATCGTTGGTATGGGCGATCTTTTCTGAGCAAAGGAGTCATAAAATCAACACTTAGCCCATTTTGATGTGTTCGGTGTGGAAGGAACGCACCTCCATGTTTCCTTCCTGTTTCTCCCAGGATGAAGTGGGTGGAAGAGGCCGTCTCCTCACAGGCCTGATAAGCCTGCAAAACAGTCGCTTTTACCTTGTCATGTACAAAAGTGCGCCCGAAAAGATATCCTCCAAAAGAGTAGGTCGTAAAGTTATTTCCACGGTACGGCAAGCGTTTGGCATAGGTGATACTCCCATTCCCCACACGCCCCTTAGCCTGGCTGGGCCGACTTCCCTCAAACAACATTAAAATCCCGGGAAACAAATACAGCAAAAAGAGGGCACCCACCACGGTAGCTAAGACATACTTCCAGTACGGTTTCAGCCACAGGTAGATGGCACGAAGCCCAAACCCAAGTATCAGCCAATATGGAAAGACCAGCATATGTCGCAGGTTCTTCGAAAAGTAGTCTCCGAAGGGAAAAAGGAATCCCTTACGTAGGATATTGACTATTCTAGGAGCATCGTGAGCAGCATATTTGGCGTAAACGGGCTTGGTAGTTACCCATTCGGCGATGGGCCATAGGCTCATGTACAAGAGCGCAATTCCTATTCCAAAAAAATATGGGAAGGGATGTAGAAAAATGGAACGCCGATTCATAATCCGTATTTGTGAATCCAACTTTAGACACTACTTATGAAACGGTTGATCCTACCTACTTAGTCTTGGGGCCGGAAAAACATTCGGACTAAGCCTTTTCTCTCCATCATGAAGATAAACCCACCATATACTGCGAGGATTAAGGTGTTTACCACTAGTCGCAAGGGAAGATCTTCCAGGGAAGGGCGCAACCATTCGCTGACAAAATATAACAGAATAGCAACAAAGAGATAGATCAGCATCTTGGCAATGGGATAGGGTACAGGATAATATTTTCTTCCAATCAAATAACAAGCAATACACATCGCTAGAAAGCAGAACAAGGCAGACCATGCCGCCCCCAGCACACCCCACAAAGGGATTAGAAAATAGTTACAACTAATGGTTATGATGGCCCCGCCACAAGCGATCCAGGCACCGATGTGGGTCTTATCCTTTAGCTTATACCAGATCGCAAAATTATAATATAGCCCCAACAATAGATAGGCAATCAGAAGAATGGGAACAACCGCTAAACCACCATGGTAGGTCGGAGCCACAATGTATTTGGCAATATCTATGTAGAGCATCAATCCGAGAAAAGCGACACTCCCTACTAAAGCAAAGGCTTGCCCTACCTCGGCATATATCTTGGTGGCGTCAGCCCGCGAGGCGTTCCGGAAGAAAAAGGGCTCTGCAGCAAATTTAAAGCCTTGCGTGAAGAGATTCATGAGCACTGCAATCTTGATACAGCCCACATAAATGCCCAACTGGATAATATTCTCTTCATAAGTACCAGGCAACCATTCCTTCAAAAAGTATCGATCAGACAATTGGTTGATCATACCCGCAATTCCGACCACAACTAGAGGAACTGCATACCGAAACATTTTTTTCCAGAGACCCCAATCAAATCCGCCTCGTAAACGTCGATAATAAGGTAGGAATAGTAGGAAGGTTATGGCACTAGCCACCAGGTTCGCTATAAAAACATAATGCAGCTTCTTGCTGGGGTCATACCAACTTGCCCATCCACTAGCATCATCAAACCAACGAGGGATGGCCTCCAAGAGGAATAGCATCACCAGGGCATTAACCAGCACATTGATCATCTTAAAAACACCAAAGCGAATGGGACGATTTTCCAAGCGTAAGGAAGCAAATGGAATCGCTACTAAAGTATCCAAACCGATAATCAAGGCGAAGTAGATCACATAAGCTCCATCCTGAGGTTCGGTTAGGAACCCTGCAATAGAAGTAGAGAAAAGTATGATTAAGCTTACAAAACCAAGGGTACTCACCAATAGGGAAATCGCAGCTGTCGAAAATGCTTTTGCTCGATTTTGCTGCTCGTTGCCAAAACGAAAAAAAGCGGTTTCCATCCCATATGTTAAAATAACCAACAAAAAGCCCGCAAATGCGTACATCAAACCATGGATACCATATTCCCCCTGGTCATCCTCAAATACCCGCGTCAAATAAGGCGCAACCAAAATGAGATTCAGCACCTTGTTCAGTACGGTGGAACCTCCGTAAATGACGGTTTCTTTAGCCAGTTTTCGGATGGACATGCTGACAATTTCGCTTTGAAAGCTACAATGTTACTGAAAAGCCTGATGGCACATCAGTAAAACGAGCGCTTTTTTTACGTATTGGTTAAGGAGAAGGGAAAAAATTTTACCACCTCCTAAATTAGTGCTAATTTACCGCGCTTTTTTACCATTATAACCAGCAAGAGGACTATGATAAATGTAGATCTATTACGCCACATCTGCGAATTACCAGGCGCGCCTGGTTACGAACAGCGAGTACGGGAGTTCGTCATAAAAGAAGTTAGCTCCTTGGTGGACGAGATATCAGTAGATAATATGGGTAATGTGATCGCCGTAAAAAAGGGAAAAAGTCCCAAAAAGGTGATGGTCGCAGCTCATATGGATGAGATTGGCTTCATGGTAAATTACATCGATGACGATGGCTTTTTGCGTTTCGTTCCACTTGGAGGTTTCGACCCAAAGACCTTGTCCTCTCAGCGTGTAATTGTACACGGTCATGAGGACGTTGTCGGGGTAATGGGTTCCAAACCGATACATATCATGAGTCCCGAGGAACGCAGTAAACAGGTACCGCTCAATGAGTACTTCATCGACCTTGGTATGACAAAAGCGCAGGCGGAAAAACTAGTCCCAATTGGATCACCTGTGACTCGATTGGGTGCCTTGATAGAAATGGGGGATTGTGTGAATAGCAAATCTCTAGACAACCGTGTCTCCGTATTTATTTTGATTGAGGCTTTACGCGCCCTGAAAGACCAAGAAGTCCCTTACGATATTTATGGTGTCTTTACGGTGCAAGAAGAAGTGGGCTTGAGAGGAGCCATTTCATCTAGCCACTTGATCGACCCCGACTTTGGACTCGGGTTGGATGTCACTATAGCTTTTGATGTCCCAGGGTCTAATGGGCATGATGCTGTAACTTGCCTTGGAAAGGGAGCTGCTATTAAGATCTTAGACGGAATGACCATCTGCGACTATCGCATGATCAATTACTTGAAGAAAGTGGCTACTGACAAGCAAATCAAGTGGCAGCCAGAAATACTACCCAAAGGCGGAACCGACACAGCCGGTATACAAAGATATGGTAAGAAAGGAGCCATTGCAGGAGCCATCTCCATCCCCTTACGACATATGCATCAAACCATCGAGCTAGCACATAAGGAAGATATTAGTAATTGTATCTCCTTGCTGACGGAAAGTTTGAAAGCAATGGATCAGTATAACTGGGACTTCTCCAATACCGGCCAATCTCCTAGCGTACCGGATAGCTTCGAAGGACTTTTCTAGAAAAAGTAAAGGCTATGCCTCTGCACAGCCTTCGCCAAAGTATATAGGGCTACAGTATAGATCTTTGTCGTTAGAAGGTCTCCTTTTGTCTGTTAAAGATGGAAGGAGAGCGTAATGCTGGATATATTTATCCCGCTATGAAGCAAATAAACCCTTTTATTGTAAACCCATTATTAAATAGGTATTAAGATTATTCTTACCCATTGATAATGCTGATTATCAGACGAATCAGCTTTTTCATCTCACCAAAACCATCAATATGGAAGCACACGAAATTGACTATCGAATTTTTGGCGAAGAAATGCAATTTGTTGAAATCGAACTCGATCCTTATGAAACTGTCATCGCCGAATCAGGCAGTTTTATGATGATGGACGAGGATATAGAACTAGCCACGATATTCGGAGACGGGAGCCACCAAGAGCAAAACAAAGGCCTTTGGGGGAAAGTCCTTTCTGCCGGTAAACGACTACTTACGGGGGAGAGCCTATTCATGACGGCATTTACGCATGCTGGCGAAGGAAAGAAGCAGGTTTCATTTGCAGCTCCTTATCCTGGTCGTATTATACCTTTAGATCTTACTGAATTAGAAGGAAAGATTGTTTGCCAAAAAGATGCTTTTTTGTGTGCAGCTAAGGGCGTATCTGTAGGAATTGAGTTTAGTCGCAAACTGGGCCGCGGTTTCTTTGGTGGAGAAGGTTTTATCATGCAAAAGATAGAGGGAGATGGTATGGCTTTCTTACACGCTGGTGGAACCGTTATCAAGAAAGAGCTTCAAATAGGCGAAAGACTTCGCATCGACACGGGTTGTCTAGTAGGTTTTACACGCTATGTGAAATATGATATCGAAATGATCAAGGGTATCCGAAACATGGTTTTTGGTGGAGAAGGTCTGTTCTATGCGCAGTTAGAAGGCCCAGGAACCGTATGGATCCAAAGCTTACCTTTCAGCCGATTAGCAGATCGGATTGTTTCAGCCTCTCGTCACTATGGCGGTAAGTCAAAAGGTGAAGGAAGTGTCCTAGGCGGTCTAGGCGATTTGCTGGACGGGGATGGATGGTAGTTTTAATTAATAATGTTGAATGATTAATGTATAATTTGAGGTGCATTCTTCATTCAACATTATCCATTTTTAATTACAAAATTGATTCTTGCACAAAAGTGTTTTTATCAGGATGATCGGTGGTATAATGTAGGCCACGACTCTCCCGGCGCATACTTGCCGCTTTAGTTACCAGATATCCGATCGTAATCAAGTTCCTTAACTCACACAGTTGCGGAGAGAGTACAGTCCGGTTATACAATGCTTCCGTTTCCGTATGGAGCAAATGTAGGCGATCCATAGCTCTTTTGAGCCGTACATTAGAGCGGACAATCCCAACGTAACTCGACATAATTTCCTTCAACTCCTTCCAGCTTTGGGTGATCAAAACCATCTCCTTCGGCTGAATGGTTCCTCTCGCATTCCAATCGGGAATATCCTCTTGAAAATGGATTTCATCTACCAGTTGGACAAGGTCTTGCGCGATGCGATTACCAAATACCAGCGCTTCCAATAGTGAATTCGACGCTAGGCGATTGGCGCCATGCAGTCCGGTGCTGGTACATTCGCCGCAGGTATACAAATTGCGGATAGAGCTGCGCCCAAAGTCATCAGAAATAACTCCTCCACACATATAATGGCAGGCCGGCACCACTGGAATCATATCTTTCATCGGATCAATCCCGATGCTCATACATTTATCATAAATCGTTGGGAAATGCGCTTTGAAGCCTTCTTCATCCAGATGGCGGCAATCCAAAAACATACATTCCTCACCATTAATCTTGATCTCATTGTCGATGGCCCTCGCTACAATATCCCTTGGTGCTAAAGATTCACGCTTGTCATACTTCTGCATAAATGGTGATCCATCACGCTTCTTAAGAATGGCGCCAAACCCTCTCACCGCCTCCGACACTAAAAAGTCTGGGTTTTCTCCAGCTGGATTGTACAAAGCCGTTGGATGAAACTGTACAAACTCCATGTTCCCCAGATGTCCCTTAGCCCGGTACACCATGGCAATACCGTCACCGGTGGCAATAACCGGATTCGTAGTATTGCGATATACTTGGCCTGCACCTCCAGTGGCAACGACAGTAACCTTAGCCAAGATCGTCTCTATCTCGCCGGTCGACTTATTCAAGACATAGGCCCCATAACATTCAATATCTGGCGTTAATCGGGTTACGATGTGCCCAAGATGGTGTTGTGTAATTAGATCTACAGCAAAGAAGTGTTCATGAATTTCGATATTATTAAACTCCTTCGATTTCTCGAGTACAGCCCTTTGTATCTCCCAGCCGGTGAGATCCTTATAGTGGAGAATCCGATTTTCAGAATGCCCACCTTCACGCCCCAAGTCATACTTCTCCTTTTTGTCCTTATCAAAACGGGCACCCCATTCGATCAATTCTTGCACACGTTCAGGTCCTTCCTCTACCACAATTTTTACAATATCCTCATCACAAAGTCCATCGCCAGCATCTAGAGTATCTTCAATGTGTTTTCCGTGCGAATCAACCTCCAGGTCCCATACTGCTGCTACGCCACCTTGGGCATAACGCGTATTGCTTTCGTTGTCATTGGTTTTTGTTAGAACCGTAATCTTAAGATCTGGTCTACGTTCGGCAATTTCAATCGCAGTAGACATACCACCTACACCAGAGCCAATGATTAGCACATCTGTCTTGCTCATAAGTTTCTTTTGTCAATGTTTTATTGGTGCTCTGACAAGCGTTGAACTGATTTAAACTTATTCATCTGGACTGTGACCTAAAGCCTTGAATCTTCT